>NZ_JAMYLZ010000035.1:0-60500 GCF_040318315.1 Mesorhizobium sp. M1227 | reverse complement strand
GCCCGTCCCATCGCGACCAGCTCCCGCACGCCGGGTAGGTTCTCCAGCCGGCACAGCGTCGATTGCGACGCCAGATCCCGACCCGACGGCAGCGCATCCTGGGTCATCTTGAAGACCGGATCGCGGCGCAGCCGGTTGGCGTCGTTGCCGTCCTCGTAGCCGGCGGCGATCATCTTCATGCGAAAGCCGATCATGTCCGCCAGGCTGTGGACGACCTGGTCCGGGCAGCGCGGATCGTCGATGCAACGCGCCAGACGCTCGGCCACCCGCAACCGCTTTTCCACCTCGGCCAAGGCCAGAACGCCGCTGTTGGACGACAGCATGCCGCCGTCGAAACGGGCGACGACGGACTTGCCGCCGACTGATGACAAACCGCTCAGCGGCAGCGCAAGATCGTTCATGGTGGGTGTGGTCTCCGGGAAATGGTTCGGATCGGCTTAAGCAACCAAATCCTACGTCATTTCAACGATCAGATCCCGAGCAGCCAGTCAGTATTCGACCGTCGCTGGCGCCTCCGCCCACTGAGGCCTTGTGCTTCCTCCAGCGAGTCAAGCCGATCACCATGCGTGTCGCCAGTTCTGGTGCTCACCCACGTGCCATTTGCGATCTTGTGTCGGTGAGAGCACCGCAAGCACCTCCCCTGCTAGAGCGCAAGGCGGCTCGCGTCGCCGTGTTGTTACTATTCTTCGCTGTGGTCGGAGTTTTTTCCTTGGCTTCGGAATCGGGACATTCGGCTTTGCAAAAAAATAGGCCATCGTGGTCGATCGTCACGCCCCCGAGTTCGGCGGCACGATGGGACGACAACGGCAGCGCAAGCTCCATTTGCGCGAGGGGCTCGTCCCTTCAACTACTTGATGCATTTGCGCTTTGCGTACCTCCGTGCATGTTGCTCGATGCCAGGCGGAGATCTCCGTCTCAAACGATCGCGCATCGATGCAACGCCCACGCGTTGATCGCCATGATCGCGGCGATCGCTTTGCCGCGATCGCCGCCGCCGTTTTCGAGCACGACAATCATGCCGGCGGTTCGGCAGCGATGCGCATGCAAAAATTCACAGATGCATTCTGGCCAAATGCTAGCTGCCCAGCAAATGTCCGGCATTTCGCAAGGCCCCTAGGAAGAGACTGGCATGGCCGTTGGCATCGATCTTGGCCTGCATCGACAGGGGCATGCTGTGCCAGGTCTCCAAGGGCGCAATGAAATGTGAGAACGTACCGTTGACGATGCAATGGTGGGTAACAAGGCCCTGTCTGTCCAACGCCAGCACGCCGATCTGGTCGCCCTGATATCGGATGGCTGCGACCCGCTGGACCCCCGCATGACCGTCGACCCGCACGTCGAAAAGCAGGATGCCGCGGCTCCTGGTGGCTACCTCGGCGGCCTTTTCAGCGAAGCTTAAGGAGAGCGAGCGGACGCTTTCGACCGCCAGCCGTAAAACCATCAAATCCAGTTCATCCACTGCCATAAGGTACCTGCGCGCAACACATGGGTGATAGCAATCGACCACACCGCTTGTTCACAGATGTCGGCTCACGACCGATCATTCAGGGTTTGCCGGTCGTCCATTGACCGAGGGCGTGCTCCGGTTCGAACCGATCCTGAAGCGGAATGCGCTGGATCTACGGAACCCGAGGCCAAAGTTGCCGCGACAATTGATGTCGTGATCATTCCAGACATCTGCATCGGCGTCGCTGAACATCCCACTGGTAAGTCCGTTCTCTTGCGGCAAGCCCATCTTCGGGCCGTCTTGTACCTGAAACCCTCGCGGTGGCGTCCCTCGAAGCTCGGGACCGCCGGGCGCTTGATCGTCGAGAACTTTGTTTACGAAGGTCCGGACCTCCTGCAGAGCTTATTCTGGTGCGCTCGCCTTTGAGCATTCCGCTGAAGCGTGACGTTTCGCTAGTCAGTGTTCCTTGCAGGCTCACCGCGAGGGCGCCTTGCACACAGCTGCACGTCAGCGCATGAAACTCGTCCCCCGTTCACTTCACAAAATGGATTTCCTGAAGTACTGGGAGCGCAGAGAAATCTCCGGTCGCAGCCTACCCGGTTAAAACAAGGACCCAATGATGAAGACTCTCGTCGTCTGCTCCGGCGGATTGGACTCGGTTACCCTTGCTCACAAGGTGGCAGCGGAGCACGAACTCGCCGGCCTCCTATCTTTCGATTACGGCCAACGTCATAGGAAGGAATTGGGCTTCGCCGCCCTTTGCGCGGAGCGACTGAGCGTCCCGCACCGCATCATCGACCTCCACGAGATCGGCGGCGGCCTTTCCGGCTCCGCGCTGACCGATAATGTGGACGTGCCCGACGGGCACTACGCCGAAGACACGATGAAGGTCACGGTGGTGCCGAACCGCAACGCCATCATGTTGGCCATTGCCTTCGGCTTCGCCGCAGCGCACGACGCTGACGCGGTGGCGACGGCCGTGCATGGTGGGGATCATTTCATTTATCCCGACTGCCGTCCGGCCTTCATCGACGCTTTCCAGATGATGCAGGACCACGCGCTCGACGGCTACGCGAAAATTCGCATTTATGCACCCTATGTGAATCTCACGAAGGCGGACATTGTTAGGAATGGAGCAGCATACGGCACGCCATTTGCGCAGACCTGGTCCTGCTACAAGGGCGCCGAGCGTCACTGCGGGAGGTGCGGGACCTGCGTCGAGCGGCGCGAGGCGTTTCATCTCTCTGGGCAGCCGGACCCCACCGACTACGAGGACTCCGACTTCTGGCTCGATGCGCTACGAAGGAGGACCGCGTAATGTTCCGCATCACCAAGGAATTCCACTTCTCAGCCTCGCATCAGCTCACCTCGTTGCCACCCGATCACCAATGCGCGCGCCTGCACGGGCATAACTACATCGTTGAAGTGGAGCTTTCAGCGAATGGACTGAACGAGAACGGCTTCGTGCGCGACTATCACGATTTGGCGCCATTCAAACGCTACATCGACGAGAGCTTCGACCACCGACATCTCAACGACGTGCTGGGACATGAGCAAGTCACGGCGGAATATCTGGCCAGACATTTTTATGAATGGTGCAAGGCACGCCTGCCCGAAACCTCGGCCGTGCGGGTGAGCGAAACGCCGAAAACCTGGGCGGAATACCGGCCATGACCGATACGCATCCCGCAATCCGCGTGAGTGAGATTTTCGGGCCGACGATCCAGGGCGAGGGCGTGCTCGTCGGTTTGCCGACGGTCTTCGTCAGAACCGGCGGGTGTGACTATCGCTGTTCCTGGTGCGACAGCCTGCATGCGGTGGACAATCAATTCCGCCATGAATGGGAGATGATGTCCATTGGCGCGGTGTGGCAAAACGTGCTTGCGCTTTCCGGTGGCCGCCCGCTGATGGTATCGCTGTCAGGCGGCAATCCGGCCATCCAGCCGCTCGGCGCGCTCATCGAGCGAGGCCATGGTGAAGGTTACCGTTTTGCGCTGGAAACCCAAGGTTCGGTGGCCAGGGACTGGTTTGCCGACCTTGACGTGCTAGTCCTCAGCCCAAAGCCGCCGTCAAGCCAAATGACGACCGATTGGGCCGCTTTCGAGGCGTGCCTCCAGGCGGCACAAGGCAGGCCGCAAGTCGTGCTCAAGCTCATTGTTTTCGACGAAAGTGACTACGCCTACGCGAAAGACGCCGCTGCGAGATTTCCGCGGCTTCCGATCTATCTGCAACCCGGCAATCACACGCCGCCACGCCCCGCAAATGAAGACGCGCCTGTCGACCTTGACGGAATATTGAAGCGCATGGAGTGGCTGGTTGATAGCGTGACCCGCGACAGGTGGTTCGAAGCCCGTGTGCTGCCGCAGCTGCACGTTATGCTCTGGGGTAACAAGAGAGCCGTCTAGCCTGGGCCCGCTTTTCACTGAAACTGCGCCGGCGGATATTCGGGTGGACGGGTTGTCCCACGCTTGACGGCGCTGCCGGGGTGCTTGCGGACTTTCTGCCACCGGCACCAAGAGCGTGGCCAGCCGCTTACGATTAGGATTGTTGCCGAGGCTCGGTTTCGACGGGCGTCGGCCTGGCGGGAACCAATCAAAGGTTAGCGCGAGCCACGGGTGGAATAGTATGGTGTTGCGATCCGGCGGCGCCTGCTGCAGCTGGCACGGTCCTTGCGGATTCTCGTTGCAAGGCCGAAGGGAGCTGTCGGCCGACAACCATGATCTGGCCAGGACGATTGTCGACTGCTTCCGATACAGAAAAGAGGCCGGACTCGACGTGGCGCTTCAGGGACTGCGAAATGGAATACGGCGCCGGAAGGCACGACCGGACGATATCGTCGCTATGCCAAGACGCGTCTGGTCCGCTCCGAATCCTGTCTTGACACGACGGTCGCCGGTCAACAGTGAAAAACGTAGCGCAATCGGTTCACGATCGACTGAGAACCATGACCGTTCCTCTGCGGTGCTCAGACTGCCGCTGAGTGCCTGGCCGTTCCAATTTCGAAATATTTGTCGAACTTTGCCGCGATGCTCCTGACAAAGGGCCGGCTTTCCGCAGGCACGACGAAGCGGTCACCATCAAGTTCAAGCAACCGCGCAGGATCTTGGAGGGCCGTGGAACTCGCCTTGAGGAGAAGTCTTTGGCCGGCTTCGCCAAAGCGCTCCACCAGCTCAATCGCCGAGAAGGCGAAGTCACACATCAATCGCTCGATGATCCAGCCGCGAGCGCGGTCGTCTTCGGAAAGCGCAATGCCGCGGACCGCAGCCAGCCCGCCGTCTTCGACCATGCGCCCATACTCGGCGGTCGAAGGCATGTTCTGTGCATAGCCCTGGCGAAACTGGCTGATGGACGATGGGCCGAGGCCGATCAAGGTCTCGTAGCGGTCCTCGGTGTAGCCTTGGAAGTTCCGGTGCAGTGTTCCGGCGCGGGCGGCAAGCGCGAGGGCATCGCCCGGCTTGGCGAAATGGTCGAGCCCGATTGCTTCGTATCCCTGGTCCATGATCGCCCGCGCCGCCAGTTGCGATTGGGCAAACCGCTCCGCCGGACCCGGCAGCCATGCCTCGTCGATCATCGTCTGATGTTTCTTGAACCACGGCACATGGGCGTAGCCAAAAAGCGCGATCCGATCCGGTTCCAGGGTCAGTGCCTGTGCAACCGTGGAGGCGACGCTCTCCCTGGTCTGATGCGGCAGGCCGTAGAGCAGATCGAGATTGACGGATTCGACGCCGCGCGAACGAACGCCATCAACAACCGTCTTGGTCTGCAGAAAGCTCTGCTCGCGGTTGATCGCTTTCTGCACCTTCGGGTCGAAATCCTGGACGCCGAGGCTCGCCCTTGTCATGCCGATTTCGGCAAGTGCATCGAGGCGGGCATCGTCCATATCGTTGGGTTCGATCTCAACGCTGATCTTTGCACCGGGGAGAAAGGTGAAGCTGTTGCGCAGGACGGTTCCCAGCGCCACCAGATCCTCCGGTTTGAGCATCGTTGGCGAACCGCCGCCGAAATGGACGGCACGCACGCGGCCCTTGCCTGCGACAAGACTGGAGACGGTTGCGATCTCGGCATGCAGTGAGCGCAGATATGTGGTCACTGGTTCGTAGTGGCGTGTCTGCTTGGTGTGGCAAGCGCAGAACCAGCAAAGCTTGTCGCAATACGGGATGTGCAGATAGAGCGAGATCTCATCGCCATCGTTGAGCGCCTGCAGCCAGCCACGACAAATTGCAGCATCAATGCCTGTATGAAAATGCGGCGCTGTCGGATAACTGGTATAGCGCGGGACGTTCTCGCCAAGTCTGGCAGCTAGCTCCAGTCGCATGTCGTGGTCCACCGTGTTTGCGTCGCCGGAACTGTGGATGCTTGGATGAGCCTAAGCCCTGATTTCGATCAACGTTCAGCACGGACAAACTGCCGCAAGGATTTTTCTACCGTCGATTGCTATCCTGCCCGCACTGGACCGGTAGAGCGATCGAATGACATTACGGCAGGACATTCACAGTTCCGGCATTCCCGTTCTTTGCCTGTCTTGCGAGGCACGGCACCGCGGTGTCTGTGGTGCGCTCGAACCAGACCATTTGGCTCAGCTCGCCAAGACGTCGTCGCGGCACAATATCGAGCCGGGGGTCGAACTGATCGGCGACGCCGAGGCGGTCGACTGTTATTCAAACGTGCTTTCAGGCGTGGTGAAGCTCACGAAGAGCCTTTCGGACGGCCGCCAGCAGATCGTCGGTCTCCAGTTCGCGCCGGATTTTCTGGGACGGCCCTTCAAGATGAAAAGCGCGATCAATGCGGAAGCGGCAACAGCTGTCTCGCTATGCTCGTTTCCGAGAGCGGCCATCGAACGGATGATGAAGGAATCACCGGAATTTGTGCATCGCCTGCTCAAGCAGGCGCTGAACGAACTCGACGAGGCACGCGAATGGATGGTGACTCTGGGGCGCAAGACCGCACCGGAGAAGGTGGCGAGCTTTCTCCTCATGATCGCCCGGAACATCGGTTCCAGTGTTGACCCGGCGGCTAGGTCGGCGTGCTTCGAGCTGCCGATGACGCGTGCCGACATCTCTGATTTCCTTGGAATTACAAACGAGACCGTGAGCCGTCAGCTGACCAGCCTGAGAATGGACGGCGTGATTCGGATCGAGAACAACCGCCGTGTCACCGTGGACAGCATGAGCCGGCTGGAACGGCGCTGCGGCGGCCGAGGCGCAACCGCCCTTTGAATGACACCGAAGCTGCATGGCCTACGTCACTTACTTCGTTCGGGGCAGGGCATGCTCGCGTTGGGCTTAGAAGAAGTCGCATAGCGATAGCCCGCTCTCCATCCGATCGGATGAGCCAGGTGCGTTTCGGCCAACTCGTCGGCGAAGCATCCATCCTCGAGGTGCTCGACGTGCAACCGGCTGTTCCAGGCAGGATCGCACTCGGCCGAAGTCAATACGCCTCATACGCAGGGGAAAATCGCCGTTCCCCCGAATCATGAATGTCACGAAGGCAGCGCAACGCTGGCGCTGGCTGTCCCAAGGCATTGAAACGATCGACATTCGGCAAGGCATCGGCCTACTTTCCAGCGTCACAGAAGGCGCGCTTCCCACACGCCCGCGATCGCCTACATACCCGGCCAGACCGGGGACGCCGGGCCTGTCCATAAGCGTGGCGGCCGGTGCTGCGCTTCCACATTCGATCGCCACAGTCTGATCGCACCGAACTCGATGCTGCTCGAAGCAAAATCGTGCGGCTCTGACATGGATCAGGGCGAGCAGGCCACGGCTGCGCAATAAGGCACTGCGGTTTGGCGCCCGCCGGAATCGGAAATCGGGGCTTGCGATGAAATTCGGCACAGAGATCGTCCTTCTAAGCCTGTTTGCGTTTGCGGCCCTGGTGGCTGCCGGCTTCGGCGTAGATGAACCTTTTCGGCGGCATATGTGGGTTTTGTTCTTCGCCGTGGCTGGCTTCACTGCGATTCTGTTGCGCAACACGGAGTTCAAGCCGGCAGTTCCGATCGACCCCGCCGCTTACATGGATGGGCCGATCCGCTACGGTGCCATCGCCACCGTATTCTGGGGCGTCGTCGGCATGCTGGTCGGCGTGGTCATCGCCCTGCAGCTCGCCTACCCGGATCTCAACATCCAGCCCTGGTTCAATTTCGGCCGACTGCGGCCGCTGCACACATCCGGCGTGGTTTTTGCCTTCGGCGGCAATGCACTCATCTGCACGTCACTTTATGTCGTGCAGCGGACCTGTCGTGCCAGGCTGTTCGGCGGCGATCTCGCCTGGTTCGTGTTCTGGGGCTATCAGCTGTTCATCGTCATGGCGGCAACCGGCTACCTGCTCGGTATCACCGAGAGCCGCGAATACGCCGAGCCCGAATGGTATGTGGACCTGTGGCTGACCATTGTATGGGTCGCCTACCTCGCCCTGTTCCTCGGCACGATCCTGAAGCGCAGGGAACCGCACATCTACGTCGCCAACTGGTTCTATCTGTCCTTCATCGTGACGATCGCGATGTTGCATGTGATCAATAACCTATCGATGCCCGTGTCGTTCGTGGGTTCAAAGAGCTATTCAGCGTTTTCCGGTGTCCAGGATGCCTTGACGCAGTGGTGGTACGGCCACAACGCCGTCGGCTTCTTCCTCACCGCTGGCTTCCTCGGCATGATGTATTATTTCGTGCCCAAGCAGGCCAACCGACCGGTCTATTCATACCGGCTGTCGATCGTCCACTTCTGGGCTTTGATCTTTCTCTACATCTGGGCCGGTCCGCACCACCTCCACTACACCGCCCTGCCGGACTGGGCCCAGACGCTCGGCATGGTGTTCTCGATCATGCTCTGGATGCCCTCGTGGGGCGGCATGATAAACGGCCTGATGACGCTCTCGGGCGCCTGGGACAAGCTGCGCACCGACCCGATCATCCGTATGATGGTGATGGCCATCGCCTTCTACGGAATGTCGACCTTCGAAGGCCCGATGATGTCAATCAAGGCCGTCAACTCGCTCTCGCACTACACCGACTGGACCATCGGTCACGTCCATTCGGGCGCGCTCGGATGGGTTGGCATGATCTCGTTCGGCGCGATCTATTTCATGGTCCCGAAGTTATGGAACCGCGACCGGCTTTATTCGCTGCGGCTCGTCAACTGGCACTTCTGGCTGGCGACGCTTGGGATCGTCGTTTACGCGGCGGTGATGTGGGTGTCCGGCATCATGCAGGGCCTGATGTGGCGCGAATACAACGAGCAGGGCTTCCTGGTCTACTCCTTCGCCGAAACCGTCGCCGCCATGCATCCCTACTACATCATGCGTGCCATCGGCGGCGCGATGTATCTGTCGGGCGCCCTCATCATGGCCTGGAACATCGCCATGACCATCCTCGGCTACCAGCGCGAGGAGGATCCGATGCCGCGCTCCATCCCCGCCCTCCAGCCTGTGCGATCAGGAGCCAGAAAATGGGCCTGATGGACAGACACGCGGTCATCGAGAAGAACGCCACACTTCTTCTCCTCGGGTCCCTGCTGGTCGTAACCATCGGCGGTATCGTCGAGATCGCGCCGCTCTTCTATCTCGACAACACCATCGAGAAGGTCGAAGGCATGCGGCCCTATTCGCCGCTCGAGCTCGCCGGGCGCAACATCTATGTGCGTGAGGGCTGTTACCTCTGCCACAGCCAGATGATAAGGCCGTTCCGCGACGAGGTCGAGCGCTACGGCCACTATAGCCTGGCGGCCGAGTCGATGTACGACCACCCGTTCCAGTGGGGCTCGAAGCGCACCGGGCCGGATCTCGCCCGGGTCGGCGACCGCTACTCGAACGGATGGCACGTCCAGCATCTCACCGAGCCGCGTTCGGTGGTGCCGGAATCGATCATGCCGAGCTACGCGTTCCTGAAGGACACACGGATCGAGGTGAAGGATTTCTCGACGCATCTGATCGCCAGCAGCCGTGTCGGTGTGCCCTATTCAGACGACATGATCGCTCATGCCAATGCCGATCTCATGGCGCAGGCCGATGCGAATGCCGATACATCGGGCCTGGAGAGACGCTATCCGAAGGCCAAGCTTGGGGACTTCGACGGCGATCCGCAGCAGGTCACCGAAATGGATGCGCTGGTCGCCTATCTCCAGATGCTCGGCACGCTGGTCGATTTCAGGACCTATGACGAAGCCGCCGGTTACCGCTGAGGAGAATGGCGATGACCTACAATTTCATGCGGGAGTTTGCCGACAGCTGGGGCCTGCTTGCCATGGCACTTTTCTTCCTCGGATGCGTTGCCTTTGCATTTCGTCCCGGCAGCCGCAGGCAAGCCGAGAGAGCCGCTCACATTCCTCTCAAGGACGACTGATCATGGGCAGCGAGCATATCGACGAGGTTTCGGGCATCTCGACGACCGGCCATGAGTGGGACGGCATCAAGGAACTCAACAACCCGCTTCCGCGCTGGTGGGTCATAACCTTCTACATCACCATTGCCTGGGCGATCGGCTACACCGTCGTCTATCCGGCATGGCCGATGCTGACTTCCGCGACCAGGGGTGTGCTGGGGTATTCGAGCCGCAGAGACGTCAAGAATGAACTGGCGGCGGCCGAAGTGGCCAAGGGTAAATTTGTCGCTGCCATTCAGGCGAAGACCGTCTCCGAGATTACAGCCGACAATACGCTACGCGAATTCGCCATCGCCGCAGGTGGCGCCACGTTCAAGGTCAATTGCGTGCAGTGCCATGGCTCGGGCGCTCAAGGGTCCAAGGGTTTTCCCAACCTAAACGACGACGATTGGCTGTGGGGTGGCAACGCCGAACAGATCCAGCAGACGATTGCGCACGGCATCCGCTTCGCATCAGACCCGGATACGCGCCTGTCGGAAATGCCTGCTTTTGGCGACATCATCACGACGGATCAGATCAAGCAGGTCGGCGCCTATGTCGCAAGCCTCTCCGATCCTGTTCAGGACACAAGCCTGATCGAACTCGGCGCCAATGTTTTCGCCGAGAATTGTGCGGCCTGTCATGGTGAGAATGCAAAGGGCAACAGGGAGCTCGGCGCACCCGACCTGACCGACGCGATCTGGCTTTACGGGTCTGGCGAAACAGCCATCGCCGCGCAGGTCCGCGCCCCGAGGCATGGCGTCATGCCGGCCTGGATCGGGCGTCTCGGCGAGATCAAGGTCAAGGAACTCGCGGTCTATGTCCATTCGCTTGGCGGCGGAGAATAGGAACGCAAGCCTATTCTCGTCCTCCCCCCAACCGCCAAGCGACGAGGCCCGGCGCGAGCCGGGCCTCGGCATCATCCAGAAACCGATGGGTCGGGCTTCCGGCGAAATCGTCGCTGGTGACTGGAGCTTCTCGTGCTCGATAACACGCAAATAGAACGGCTCGAAGCCAATGCGGTCAACTCCGCCAAGACCCGTCAGCCGCTCTATGCCGGACGCAAGAAGATCTTCCCGAACCGGGCTTCTGGCAGTTTCCGCCGCTTCAAGTGGTCGGTGATGGCAATCACGCTGGGGATCTACTACCTGACCCCCTGGCTGCGGTGGGATCGCGGGCCATTTGCCCCTGACCAGGCCGTGCTGGTCGATCTTGCCAACCGCCGCTTCTACTTCTTCTTCATCGAGATATGGCCGCAGGAATTCTACTACGTCGCCGGCCTGCTGGTCATGGCCGGTGTCGGCCTTTTCCTGATCACATCCACCGTCGGCCGGGCCTGGTGCGGCTATACGTGCCCGCAGACCGTGTGGGTCGATCTGTTTCTGGTCGTCGAGCGAGCCATCGAGGGCGACCGCAACGCGCGCATCAAGCTCGATGCCGGTCCCTGGACTGCGCGCAAACTCGTGCTGCGAACATCGAAACACGCCATTTGGCTGGTCATAGGGGTGCTGACCGGCGGCGCCTGGATTTTCTATTTCGCCGATGCGCCGACGCTGCTTGGGGAACTCTTCACCGGCACCGCCGCCCCCGTCGCCTACATCACCGTGTCCGTGCTGACGGCGACGACCTATACGTTCGGCGGGCTGATGCGCGAGCAGGTCTGCACCTACATGTGCCCATGGCCGCGCATCCAGGCGGCCATGCTCGACGAGAATTCCCTCACCGTCACCTATAATGACTGGCGCGGCGAACCGCGCTCGCGTCACGCCAAGAGGGTCCTTGCCGCCGGGCAGCCCGTCGGCGACTGCGTCGACTGCAATGGCTGTGTCGCGGTGTGCCCGATGGGGATCGACATTCGTGATGGCCAGCAGCTTGAATGCATCACCTGCGCGCTCTGCATCGATACCTGTGACGGTATCATGGACAAGCTCGGCAGGGAGCGCGGACTGATTTCCTATGCGACGCTGGCCGACTACAACGCCAATGTGAGGCTGGCGACCCCGGGCGGCTCCGGTTCAGTCAACCCGTCACTGGTCAGGAGCGCTGACGGCCTGTTCTCCGACAAGGTGGCCCGTTTCCATATCCGCAAGATCTTTCGCCCGCGCACCTTCATCTACATGGGCGTCTGGTCGGCGGTCGGTCTCGCGCTGCTCTATTCGCTGCTGACCCGCGAACGGCTCGAATTGAATGTCCTGCACGATCGCAACCCGCAGTTCGTGACGCTGTCCGACGGTTCGATCCGCAACGGCTACACCGTCAAGCTGCTCAACATGATCCCCGAACCAAGAACGATCATTGTCACGATGCAGGGCCTGCATGGAGCCGAAATGAGCGTTGTCGGTATCGACCTGCCGGCGGATCGCTCCTTCGCCGTCCCGGTCGAACCCGACCGGCTCAAGATGCTCAAGGTTTTCGTGCGTCAGCCGGCAGATCAGGTTCGGGGTGCAGCGCAAAGCTTCAAGTTCCGGGTCGAAAACAAGGCAACGTTCGAGTCGGACGAATATACGGCCACTTTCAACGCACCGGAGAGCGCCAGATGAGCGACACCTCGCGACAATCCCGCGAATTCACCGGCAGGCATATGCTGTTCACCATCCTTGGCTTCTTCGGCGTGGTCATAGCGGTCAATCTGACGATGGCGACGCTCGCCAACACGAGCTGGACCGGCCTTGTCGTCGAAAACACCTATGTGGCGAGCCAGCAATTCAACAAAAAGGCCGAGCAAGGGCGCGCTCAGGCGGCCCTCGGCTGGACTGGCAAACTGACCATCGCAGGCGGTGAGGTCCGCTACAGCCTCACCGATGCTGTCGGCAAGCCGGTTGCCTTGCATGGCGTCAAGGTGCTGTTCCGTCATCCCGCCTACGAGGCCGAGGACAAATCCGTCACTCTTGAGGCTGCCTCCGGTCAGATATTCGCCGCGCACCACACGCCCAAGGATGGCCTCTGGATCGTCGAAATCGACGCCGATGCGAGCCTTGCGGAACCCTATCGCGACGTTCGCCGGATCATGATTTCCCACGGGGCGCTGCAATGAGCTGCTGCGCGCCAGGCGCCCAAATGGCATTGGACCTGGAAAAGGTCACACTGGTCCTGCCTTCTGGCCAGGAAATCAGACTGGCGAGCCGCTCGATTGGCGAAAATCTTCGCCAGACCGACCTCTCGGTGCCGGCTGTGCATTGTGCCGCCTGCATCCAGACGATCGAGACGGCGATCGGCAAGCTGGATCGCGTCGAAGGCGCTCGTGTCAATCTTTCAACGAAACGTGTTTCGGTCCGGTGGCGCGGCGACGAGGTTCCGCCATTCGTCGCCACACTTGGACGGCTGGGCTATGGCGCGCACCTGTTCGATCCCGAGGCTGACGGGAAGGACAGGACGCTCTCGGAACTGATCCGCGCCGTCGCGGTCGCCGGCTTTGCGGCGGGCAACATCATGCTGCTATCAGTCTCCGTCTGGTCCGGCGCGCAAGGCGCGACCCGCGACCTGTTCCATTGGGTCTCGGCCTTGATTGCCATTCCTGCGCTCGCTTTCGCCGGCGGCATCTATTTTCGCTCGGCCTGGAATGCGCTGCGCCACAGCCGCATGAACATGGACGTGCCGATCGCGGTCGGGGTATCGCTCGCTTACGCCATGAGCCTCTACGAGACGATCAACCATGGCGACCATGCTTATTTCGACGCGTCGGTGTCGCTGCTGTTCTTTCTGCTGATCGGCCGCACGCTGGATCACGTGATGCGGGAACGGGCACGGACGGCCGTAAACGGACTGGCTCGGCTGGCGGCGCGCGGCGCCATGGTGCTGCGCGAGGATGGTTCGCGCGACTACTTGCCGGTTGGCGAGATCGAACCAGGAATGGAGCTCTTGATTGCGGCTGGCGAGAGGGTGCCCATCGACGGCAGGATCATTGGCGGGGTATCGGATCTCGACTGTTCCCTGGTTTCCGGGGAAAGCACGCCCAGAACGGTGGGCCCGGGGGCGCAGGTCCAGGCCGGTACACTCAATCTCACCGGTCCGCTGACCATCGAGGCGACGGCCGCCGCGAAGGATTCATTCCTGGCCGAAATCGTTCGGCTGATGGAAGCGGCAGAGGGCGGCCGCGCCCGCCATCGCAGGATCGCCGATCGCGTCTCCGCGCTCTATGCCCCCGTGGTCCACCTCACCGCCTTTGTGACGTTCCTCGGCTGGATGGCGGCGACCGGCGACTGGCACCGGGCAATAACAATCGCGATCGCCGTTTTGATCATTACATGCCCGTGTGCGCTCGGTCTCGCCGTGCCGATCGTGCAGGTGGTCGCTGCGCGGCGGCTGTTTGAAAGCGGCGTCATGGTCAGGGACGGCTCCGCCATGGAGCGCCTGGCGGGGATCGACACGGCATTGTTCGACAAAACCGGCACGCTTACGCTCGGACTGCCCAGGCTGATCAATGCGCCGTCCATCGATCCGACGATGCTCGCCATGGCGGCCGAGATGGCAGCGCGTTCCCGCCATCCCTTTTCGAAGGCAATCGCTGGCAATGCAGCCTTTGCCGGCCAGCCGAAACTCGCGTCCGTCAGCGAGCATCCGGGCTTCGGCATCGAAGCCATCGCCGAGGGCAGTACCTGGCGGCTGGGTCGCCGCGGATGGGGTGAGTGGAAAGCCCGGACCGGCGGCGAAGGCAAACAAGGCTATGGCGGAACCGTTCTGACGAAGGACGGGGTCATTGTCGCGACTTTCGATTTCGAGGATGAGCTGCGTGCCGATGCCAAGGCGGCCATCGAGCAACTGAACGGCGCCGGCGTGTCGGTGGAGATGCTGTCGGGCGACACAGAAGCTGCCTGCGGCGAAGTCGCGGAAGCACTGGGCGTCGAGCGCTTCGTTCCCTCGTTGCTTCCCTCCGGGAAGGTCGAACACATCGAAGCATTGACGCGAACTGGCCACAAGGTGCTGATGGTCGGCGATGGGCTCAACGACACGCCTGCATTGGGCGCCGCACACGTTTCGATCGCTCCGGCCACGGCGGCGGATATCGGTCGCAACGCCGCGGATTTCGTGTTCCTGCGTAAAAGTCTTCTGGCGGTCCCACTTGCTTTAGACATTTCGCGGAAGGCCGGACGGCTGATCCGGCAGAACATCGCCATCGCGATCGTTTACAATGGCATCGCCGTGCCGGTCGCCATTCTGGGGCACGTTACGCCACTGATCGCGGCGGTCGCGATGTCCGCCTCGTCCCTCCTGGTCATCGGCAATGCGCTACGTCTGCAAGGTTTCGTGTCAAATGCATCGGTGCAAGATGCCCGACATGACAGGCGCTCGGACATTGGCGCACTGGCACAATCCTCATGACGACGCTCGCCTACCTCATACCTGTGGCCCTGTTCCTCGGAGCGCTTGGGCTGGCGGGGTTCCTGTGGGCCTTGAGGAGCGGCCAATATGAAGATCTCGATGGCGCCGCCGAGCGGATCCTGATCGACCGCGACGAGCCACGCAGTTGACCCAGCCTGCCCTGCGAGGACTCGCTCGAATATTTTCCGCGGTTGCTTCGCGTCATGCCGATTTCGGCGCGCGACGGGTGCGAACGGATCAGCCAGAATACGTTGCCGAACTTTCGGCCAGGAAAGGGCCGCACCGAACGGGAAGCCGGCCATTCCATGATGACCTGACCAGACCATGGTGTGGCGGTCGACCAGTCGACCGTGAACCCGCCGTTGCCGCGTTTATCGAGCCTGGTTGATCCAGATCAGGGTTATCTCTTCATAGGCATGGTTTCATTGAGCATTTTTGAACGGAGAACGGATGTCTAACGGACGGTTAGGTCGCGTGGAGACGCTTGGGGAGATGAGCCGCAAACCGTGGATCGATTGCGATGCGTTCCAGTGCCCTTCGTCGCAGATAGCCGACGCAATGGCGGCACGCTGATGGCCGGCTCTGTCGATAGATTCGACGTTATTGTGGTCGGAGCCGGGCCGGTCGGACTTTCCTTCGCCGCGTCGCTTGCCCAGAGCCGACTCAAGGTGGCAGTGGTTGAACGGCAGTCGCTCGAAAGCCTGGCGAATCCGGCTTTCGACGGTCGCGAGATCGCGCTGACCCACGCATCGGTTGGAATCCTTCGCGAGCTCGGCGCCTGGGATGCCATCCCCGCTTCGGACAAATCACCGCTACAAGGCGCGCGCGTGCTCAACGGATCGAGCCCTTTCGCCCTGAGCTTCGATTCTCCCAGCGGATCTGGGGAACCACTCGGAATTCTGGTCCCAAATTGTCGGATCCGCGACGCCCTGTTCAAGCTTGTCCACTTCCAGGATCATGCCCAGCTGCTGTGCGGCCGCTCGGTCGTCAATGCAACAACCAGCCACAAAGAAGCAGTCATAACGCTCTCTGATGGCAGGCAACTGGCCGCTCGGCTGCTCGTTGCAGCGGATTCGCGTCTGTCCGCGACGCGCGACCTGCTCGGCATTGGCGCCGACATCAATCGGCTTGGCAACTCCATGCTGATTTGCCGAGTGAGGCACGAGCGCGCCCATCACCAGATCGCGGTCGAATGGTTCGATCACCATCAGACGATAGCGATGTTGCCGCTCATGGAAGGCGTGTCGTCGCTGCTTCTCACGTTGCGCTCAAGCGAGGCCGACAGACTGCTTGCTCTCGACGACGATTTGTTCCTCATGGAATCGACGAGCCGGTGTCGAGGACGCTTCGGAGAGATGACCTTGGCAAGCACCCGCCATGCCTATCCGCTGGTCACGACCTGGGCGCACAAGTTCTGGGCTCCGAGTGCGGCACTGATCGGCGATGCTTCCCTCGGCATGCACCCGGTGACCGCGCATGGCTTCAACATCGGCCTCAGTGGCCAGAAGCAACTCGCCGATAGAATCCTGGCGGCATGTCGCGAGCGCCGCGACATTGCTGATCCCGACATGCTCGGCAGATACGAAAGCCGGCTGCGTCTGTCGGCGGCACCGCTCTATCATGCTACGAATGTACTTGTCGCTCTCTACTCAGGCGAGCACCCGGCGGCACGGCTTGCAAGACATGCAGGGCTTCGCTTTGCCCAATATCTTCCCTTTATCCGCCATGGCATTTCGGCCATGCTCAGGCGGTGAATCGCAGGCAGCGCTGCCGCTCTGGAACGCTATCTCGGCCCGGCTTCCTTTTGTCTCGCCGGGCGCGTTGATGCCGTTGGTAGGGCTGCTTCCATGGTGACGTTGCCGATCCTGGGATGATTCGGATCAAGGCACGCGTGCGGGCAAGAGCTCGATGGTCAGACGGCAAGGCCAAGAGGCAGACGTGCGCCCCGAAGACATGGTGAGCACACTGGTTATCCCCGCTGGATAGTTAACCCGTCCTTCAGTGGGCCTGCGTAGGCTTGTCCTCGCGAACAACGATGGGAGCAAGCTGGTCCGTCCATGGCCCCGAAGAATGAAGACACGCTGGAGGCCAAAATCCGTCAGGATCAGCTTGCTGACCTGAGGGCCGGCCTCTTCGTGTCGATGCCGATAAGCGCTATCCTGTCAGGCCTGATTTGGGCGGTGCACGCCCTTTCTGGCAGCGGCTTTGCAGCTGCAATCTGGTTCCTGGTCGTCAATGCGATAAATGCCGCCCGCCTTGCACTCGCGCGTTATCAGCTAAAGGAAACGGGGCGCCATGACGGATTAGTGGGGGTTTTGCCGCGGCTTCGCTGGTTTGGCATCCTTGCTCTTCTGGCAGGGTTTGCCTGGTCCTTCCTGGCCGTCCTGACTGTTGGATACACGACACCTCAAGCACCGCTGCATCTGGTCATTCTGGCGGGCATTTCAGCTGGTGCGGTTACATACGGCAGTTCGTATGCCGCGGCGGCGATCAACTTCATCACACCTCCGCTCCTCATCACGGTGGGTTGCCTTTTGGCGAAAGGCAATTTTGAAGACTACATTCTGGCTTTTACCGTTCTGCTCTTCATGGGCGGCTTGGTTCGAGCTTCGTTTGTTGGGCAAGCACGGTTCCGCGAAGCGAGCCGCCTGAGGCATGAGGCCGAGCGGCTTGCGGCGGAGATGAAGGCCAGTTCCAGGCAGGACCACCTGACGGCCCTTCTCAACAGGCGTGGCCTCGAAGACGCTATCGGACGGTTCGAGACCGCGGATGGCCCCTTCGTGGCAATGCTGGTTGACCTGGACGGGTTCAAATCCGTCAACGATACCTACGGTCACAGGACCGGTGATGAACTGCTTGTCAGGATCGCCCGCCGCATAGAGGAGGAAGCACCGGAAGGCTCAACGCTCGCTCGTATCGGCGGCGATGAATTCGTGCTGTTTTTTCCCTCAACGAGGGTTTCGCTTTCTGCCAATGATCTCGCCTCCAATATCATAGCAAAAATTGCCCGCCCCTATCGGGAGGTCGCGTCCGTCCGGGTCGGGGCATCAATAGGAATATATCTGGCGGAAAGCCCGGGCCTGACCGAAATGTTGTTGCGGGCGGATATCGCCCTTTATACGGCCAAGCGTCGTGGCAGGAACGAATTTTGCCTGTTCGATGCCGAACTCGACAGGGAACTGCAACGCCGCCAGTCCGTCGAACGGGACCTTCATTCGGCGATAAAGACGAGAAGCTTGCAACCTTGGTTCCAGCCGATCGTGAAACTCGACACCGAGGCCGTGGTCGGCTTTGAAGCCTTGCTGAGGTGGTCCCATCCGACTCATGGTGCCATCTCTCCACCCGAAATCATCACAGCTGCACGCGAAACCGGAATGCTTCAGCTGCTGACGCAAACCGTATTCGCCGACTGTTGTGCTTTTATCGACGGCTTGGTGAAAGCTGACTGTCGTGATCTCCGTGTGGCGATGAATGTTTCACCGCGCGAACTGGAAGCCGGCGATATCGACGACATGGTTCTGGATGGTCTGGCGGCAAGAGGTCTCCCTGCAACGATGTTCGAGATCGAGATTACCGAAGAATCCCCGGTTGACCCGGACAGAGTGGATGAAAAGCTCGGACGGCTTTCACATGCCGGCATTTCCATCGCGCTCGATGACTTCGGCACCGGCTTTTCTACGTTGGCATCGCTCAAGGACAGTCGGATACGCAAGGTCAAAATAGACCAGGGCTTCATTCGCGGCTTGGCCAAGTCCCGAGAGGACCGACTGCTTGTCAAATCGGTCATCGATCTCGGTAACATGCTCGGGATCGAGGTCATGGCCGAGGGCGTCGAAACAGAGGCGGATCGGCAAACCCTGCACAAGCTTGGCTGCCGAACCGCTCAAGGCTTCCTGTTCTCCAAGGCTGTGCCTCTGAGCCAAGCACTGGAAATGGCAGTCAAACAGCACGCGAACCAGTTGTGACCGCTCCCGCCGCGCCGTCTCTCGCGGCCGTGCGCTCATGAGTGACGGGTATCTGAACTTCCTTGTTTGAAGAGCATGACAATCCGTGCTGTGCGTCAGCCGGCGAACAGTTCCTTGTAGCCGGTCGTCACCATCCAGTTCGCCCGGTCGATATGGCTGCGAAGAGCCTTGCGGGCGCGGACCGGTTCAAGGGCCGGGTCGATGCCGAGAATGAGATCGGCCATCTCCTCTTCGCTGGCATTGTCGGCGCAGGCATCCAGGATCCGCAGGTAGATCGTGAAATGCTCCCTGTCGTAGCTCGTGAGGTTCTCCGACCAGGGGACTTCATCGCTCAACGTTGAGCTTCGACTCTCATCTGTTCCCATTGATCGATTCATGCCTGCGAACCTCGCCTGTTGAGCGCCCGCAGCATATCCCAAAATGGGATAATCCGAAACCGGGATTAGTCGCTGATCCGGTCTTTACCCGACCGGTTCGCCTACATGCCCAAGTCTCTTCGATCGCCCCGCCACCAGCGGTTTCTGGCCCAGCTGGTTTCCCTGCGCAAGGCCAAAGGTCTGACTCAGGCGCAGGTGGCCGAGAAGCTTGATCGTCCCCAATCCTTCGTGGCCAAGTACGAGGGTGGAGAGCGTCGTCTCGACGTCATCGAGTTTCTCGACTTAACTGCGGCGCTTGACGCTGATCCGTGCGAGATTCTGTCCAGCCTGCGGTCCTAGCGGGCGCCCGCGCGCCTAACGGCTCGCGCCGGTGCCGTGAACCGAGCGCGCTTTTCTTCGGCAAGCTGCCATTCCGCTGCGGGTGGGTCTTTACCAGGCCATGCCGATATAGGATGATAATCCTAGGTGGGGCGATTCCTCAACGGAGATCGCAATGGCTAGGACCAAACTTTCCAGGCAGCTTTCACAGGCTGAAATCGAGCGCTTTCTGGCGGAGGCGGAACGGCTGCACAAGAGCATCGTCCAGCCGCTTCTATCACCTAGCAGCGACCATTACCGGGCTCTCCAACGCACCCATGACGCGCTGTTAAAGACGGTGAAGGATATCACGGGTAAGGATGCGCCGTTCATTCAATGGTTCGGAACAGGGCCGGTGAATTAGACCAGACTTATAGACTCCAGGCTGCAAACGTCGCATTCTCTCTTCGGGGAGAAGGGGCGTGGGCAACCATCGCTATCAAGACAATCGGTACAACCGTCGCAGGTATGGCGAGCGCCATCGTTCGAAGGACGTTCCGTTGTGGGCAAAGATCGTTGCTGGTGGAACAATCCTGGCTGGCTTTCTTGCCTTCGAAATCGGCCCTGCCGCTGTCGGCTGCAACATCAAAGCCAATATCAGCTACAACACGGGCGAGCGAATCTATCATGTTCCCGGACAGGAATATTACTGGGAGACGCGCATCAACCTGTTGAAAGGCGAGCGCTGGTTTTGTTCGGAGGAAGCCGCGCGCAAGGCTGGGTGGCGGAAGTCTCGGGTCTGAGCGTCCGTGGTAAATGCTTGCGAAAATGCTGCATCGCACATGTTTTCGGTGCAGCATTCATTTGAAGTATTTATCGCGATCCGTTCGAAAAATCTGTCCAGCCTGCCGTCCTGGCGGGCGCCCGCGCGCCTGACGACGCGCACCAGGTGCTCGTGAACCGAGCCCGCTTTTCTTCGGCAAGCTCAGGCGGTCTCGGCCATTCGGCTTCGCCCCTTGGCGTGGGCAGCCCTTCGGGCTGTGACGGCCGCCGCCCTTGCGGGCGGCGGGGTTTGTCTGTTGGCCTTTCCCGGTGGCGCGGGGTGGGCGGCACTCCCTTCTAGGCCCGCCGCGGCAGCCCGCAACCCTTCGCGTGCCGCTCAGGGTCCTCCTCTTCGTTCCGGTCCTTCGGATGCGGTCCGCCTCCCACGGCGGGCCTTTCCGGTCGCGACTCGCCGCCCACCCCGCTTCCGGGGAAAGGCGCGGCGATTGGCGAGCGGAGGATGAGACGATGCATGCAAACAGCAAGCGTTCCGCCAGCGGAGAGGCTGGCGCAGGCAAGGGCGGGCGCCCCAGCGCCAGCCTTTATCAGGAGATCACGGACCGCATCATTGCCGAGCTGGAGCGCGGCACCGTGCCATGGGTCAAGCCATGGGGCAGCGCAAAGGCAGGCCTTGGCCTGCCGAGGAATGCATCCTCTGGGCGCACCTATTCCGGCATCAATATCCTCATCCTGTGGGGCGCGGTCATCGAGCGCAGCTATCCCAGCCAGAACTGGCTCACCTTCCGGCAGGCGCTCGTCCTTGGCGGCAACGTCAGGAAGGGCGAGCGCGGCACGACCATCGTGCATGCCGACCGCTTTGTCCCCAAGGACGAGAAGGAGCGCGCACGCCACGAGGGCGATGAACCACAGGCCGTGCCTTTTTTGAAGCGCTTCACCGTCTTCAATGTCGCGCAGTGCGATAATCTTCCGGAAGACCTCTATGCCGCCGCCGAGCCGCTGCCTCAGTGCGAGATCGTGCCGCAGGCCGAGACGCTCATTCGCGCCAGCGGTGCGGATTTCAGAGTCGGCGGCGATCGCGCTTTCTACATGCCGGGCAGCGACCACATTCAGGTGCCGCCGCAGCCGGCGTTCCATCAGCAGATCGACTATTACCGGACCTGCTTTCACGAGCTTGGCCACTGGACCGGCCACCCGACGCGGCTTGCTCGCGACCTCTCCGGCTCGTTCGGCTCCAAGGCTTACGCGCGTGAAGAATTGGTCGCCGAAATCACTGCCGCCTTCGTCTGCAGCAATCTCGGTATCGAGCCGACCGTGCGTCATGCCGATTACATCGGCTCATGGCTGAAGGTGCTGCGCGAGGACAACCGCGCGATCTTCCGTGCCGCCAGTCTTGCCTCCAAGGCCGCCGATTTCCTGCTTGGCCTTCAGGCCGATGCCGAAGGCGAGGCGCAGGAAGGGATTGCGGCATGACGATGCGCGATCCTCAACTGACCGCGAGCGAGCCGACGCCGCAAGGCGAGCAGATGCTCATTCCCGGTGTCCGGCCGATCACCACGCGCGATCGGCTCACCCTCCTGATGGACGCGCCGATGTGTCCGCGCGCGGCGCAAAAGCCGCTCGATATCGGCCTCTTCGATGAAGCCAGCAGAAATCAACTCGACCTGTTCTGATGACAAGGAGTCTTTCCATGATCCTGATCACCGATCCACTGCGCGCACGACTGCTCGCCAATGGCGCCGCCGACGCCGAAACCGACCATTTTCCCGTTGTGAAACTGTTTAATCCCACAGGTGCCGCCACGTGGCTTCTGAGCGAACTCGACGCCGATGGCGACACGCTGTTCGGCCTTTGCGATCTCGGCTTCGGCTTCCCCGAACTCGGCAGCGTCAGTCTGGCCGAGCTTGCATCCGCAAAAGGTCCGCTTGGCCTCGGCATCGAGCGCGACCTGCATTTCCAGGCGCGCTATCCGCTCTCCGCCTATGCCGAAGCCGCCCGCATTTGCGGCCACATCACCGAGGCCGAGCGACTTCTGCGGCAGGCAGCAGACGCCCTTTCAAAGTCCCATTCCGAGCTTCCGCCCGACACGGCGGAACAGCAGCGCCGATAGGCGCAAAAACCGTCCCGCCGCGCCGGCCGTCGGCATCTGCGGCGGGGACAACCTCACCAAAGCGAAGGAGAGTAGCCATGCAGCTTGCCCACATCCCCTTGGATCACCTCAACATTTCCGCGCTCAACATGCGCCATGGAAGACGCGCGCCCGACATTTCCGACATCCTGCCCTCCGTGCGTGCGCGCGGCGTGCTGGTGCCTCTCCTTGTGCGACCGAACGGGCAACCGGAAAGCTTCGAGATCGTCGCCGGCAGGCGGCGCTATTTCGCCGCGAAATCGCTTGCCGACGAGCGCGGCGAAGGCGATCCCTTGCCCTGCGCCATCATGGAGGATGGCGACGACGCCGATGCGCTGGAAGCCTCGCTGATCGAAAACCTCGCCCGTCTCGATCCTGACGAAGTATCGCAATGGGAGACGTTTTCGCGGCTCGTCAGGCAAGGCCGCACCGTTCCCGATATCGCTGCGACCTTCGGCATCACTGACCTGAAGGTCAAACGCATTCTGGCGCTTGGCGACCTCTTGCCCAAAATCCGCGAAGCCTACCGGCGCGAGGAGATCGATACCGAGACGGTGCGCCATCTCACCATGGCGTCCAAGGCGCAGCAGAAGGACTGGCTGGCACTCTGTGCCGATCCCGATCAATACGCGCCGCGTGGCTATCAATTGAAGCAATGGCTGTTCGGCGGCCAGTCGATTTCCACCAAGGTGGCGCTGTTTGCCATCGACGAATATCCCGGCCTGATCACGTCGGACCTGTTCGGCGAGGACAGCTATTTCGCCGATGCCGACCTGTTCTGGCAAAAGCAGAACGAAGCGATTGCCACCAGACGCGACACCTATCTCAACGACGGCTGGAGCGAGGTGGTGCTGCTGGAACCGGGCCAATATTTCCACGCATGGGACCACGAGAAGACCCCGAAGAAGAAGGGCGGCAAGGTCTTCATCGCGGTCACGTATCGCGGCGAGGTCGAGTGTCACGAGGGCTGGCTGTCACACAAGCAAGTCCGCCGCGCCCGCGAGGGCGGCGAGCAAGAAGAAACAGCCGCCAAGCCGCCGCGCCCCGAACTCACCGGCCCGATGCAGAACTATGTCGATCTGCATCGCCATGCTGGCGTGCGCGCGGCCATGTTCGACCATCCCGCCGTGGCGCTGCGCCTCGTGGTGGCGCACGCCATCACCGGTTCCGGCCTGTGGCAGGTGCGCCGTGAACCGCAGCGAGCAGCCAACGAGACGGTGACTGCCAGCCTTGCCGGCTGCAAGGCTGAAGCCGCATTCGGCAAAAAGCTGCGCGAAGTGTTGGCCCTGCTCGGATCACCGGATGAGGATGGCGTGGTCGCCGGCGGCAATGGCGACGCCTTTGCTATCGCCCGCGTCTTCGCGCGCCTCTTGGCGCTGTGCGACGACGATGTCATGCGCGTTCTCACCCTTGTCATGGCCGAGAAGCTTGCAGCCGGCAGCGCCGTCATCGAGGCGCTCGGTAACCATCTGAACGTCGATATGGGCACATTGTGGCAACCGGACGATGCCTTCTTCGACCTCTTGCGCGATAAGGAAATCGCCAATTCGATGCTGGCCGAGGCCGGCGGCAAGCTGGTCGCGGACGGCAATGTCGCCGAGAAGGTCAAGACGCAAAAGAAGATCACCCGCGACTTCCTGGCGGGCGAGAACGGCCGCCAGAAGATTGAGACCTGGCTGCCGCGCTGGATGAAATTCCCGGCCGAAAGCTACACCAGCCGCGGCGGCTTCCGCACCGCCGATCAGCGGACACATGTGCAGCCGCTGTTCGTGCGCGAATGAACCGATTAGCGTCAAGCGGCGGTTCTTTCGAGTGCCGCCGCTCAGATCGCGCGCGCCGCTCCGGGCCGCGCCGGCTGCCGATTGGTCATCTTGTCGAGCCAGTGCCTTGCGCGAGAAATCCCGACGCCAATTCGCGCCCGTTTCGGCAGCCCTGCACCGCGCCGGGTTGCTTGCCGAGGCGCTCCGCGCATGGGCCAATTACCGATCCGGTTGGCGACAGAGCCCCCGCAGCCAGCGCCCTGTAATGCCGCCTGCTCGTTTGTGTCACCGATCGCGCCACCTGTCTCCATGTGTCTCAGGGACCATTCCCCTGCGGCTGGCTTGACGACCTATGGGCGGATCCGGCCCGCCCGAAACCCTCGCCAGCAGCTTTTTTCCCCGCCGCCTGCGGCGGCTTCCTCGCGCCGCTTCGCTTCAAAAAAGCTGCCCGCTCGGGTCCTCCGCTATCGCTGCGGCCGTCCCGGGTTCCGGCGGTCCGGACGCGCCCATCACGGTCCGCCATCGCAGGGGAATGGTCCCCTGCGAGCACCAAAGGAGACTGAAAATGACCGCGATCGGATACGTTACCAAACAGGAAAACGGCGGCTACAAGGGCCAGCTCAAGACGCTTAGCGTCCGCGCCGACATCGACATCGTGCCCAATCAGGCAAAGAGCGCCGACACCCATCCCGACTTCCGGGTGCTGACGCAAGGGGTCGAAGTAGGGGCCGGCTGGATCCGCACCGGCGAGACCTCCGGCAAGGACTATGTGAGCCTGTCGATTGCCGCCCCGGAGTTCGGTCCGCGCAAGCTCTACGCCAATCTCGGCCGCGCCGCCGGCCAGGACGATGACGACACATACGCCATCATCTGGAACCCGGTCGACTGAACCGCCAGCCCCGCGCCCCGCGCCGCACCCGGCGCGGGGCTCTTCTCAAGAAGGGGCGGCGAAAACTCGCCCCCCACTCTTCGCCCGTCCCCAAAATGATCTCGCTCGCCGATCCTCGCCTTCGCTTGTCCGTAGCGAAACGAGGACCATCATGGACGACGAAAACGAACGCGCGGCCCGCGCGAAGAAGGGCAGTCCGTTTCTCAACACCGCGCAGGCCGCCTTCTATATCGGGCTGTCCCAGCGCACGCTGGAGAAGATGCGGCTCAAAGGCAGTGGCCCGCAATTTCGCAAGCACGGCCGCTATGTCCGCTATCACATCGACGAGCTCGACGACTGGTCGAAGGGACGCGCGCAGGAGACCCGATCCGAGGATGGCGGGCACGATTCCGGCTCGGCCGGTGAGGGAGGCCGCTCATGAGCCGGCGTCCCACTACCCGTCTGATCGGCAGCCATCTGCGGCGCGTTCGGGCGCGCAAGACGATCGCCGTGGCCAGTATAGGCCTCAGCCTGATCGGCTTCGCCGCTTTCGACAACCCATCGCCCTGGCTGGTCTGGAACGCCTCGGCCAGTGCGCCGGTCGGCCTCTATCGCGTCGCGTCCGGATCACCGGCTCGTGGCGACCTGGTGCTCGTCCGCCCGCCAAAACCGGTCGCCGATCTCGCCGCCGAACGCTTCTATCTGCCCAGCAACGTGCCGCTGGTCAAGCGCCTTGCCGCGCTGCCTGGCGAGCATGTCTGCGCCTTCGGCGACGCCATCATCATCGGCGGCGAAATTGTCGCGCGCCGGCTGGCAACCGACACGCAGCACCGTCCGCTGCCTTGGTGGAATGCCTGCCGCAAGCTCGCCGCCGCCGAGGTTTTCCTGCTCGGCAACGATAGAAATCACTCCTTCGACAGCCGCTATTTCGGGCCGGTGCCGGCCGAAAATATTGCCGGGAGGCTCGTGCCGCTATGGACCGAGTAACCCTCCTGATGCTCGGCATGGTCGCGATAGCGCCATGCGCCTGTTCCGCCGCGACCGACGCTCAGCCGGCCGCCATCTCCCGTGGTCCGCAGCTGGCAAGATGGCAGCACTACGTAGCTGAGGCAAGCCGGCGTTTCAGCATTCCACAGCCCTGGATTTATGCCGTCATGGATGCCGAAAGCCGGGGGCAGACAAAGCTGAATGGACGGCCGATCGCCTCCCACGCCGGCGCCGTCGGCCTCATGCAGGTGATGCCCGGCACCTACGAGGAGTTGCGCGCAGAGCTTGGCCTGGGAGCCGATCCGCACGACCCTCGCGACAACATTCTGGCAGGCACTGCCTATCTGCGCGCCATGTATGACCGCTTCGGCTTTCCCGGCCTGTTTGCCGCCTATAACGCCGGGCCGGACCGCTACGAACAGCATTTGCAGCGTCGGCGACCGCTGCCCAGCGAGACGGTTTTGTATCTGGAAGAGCTCAAGGCGGCGGGGATCTCGGCCGCCGACATGGACGCGTTCACCGGCAAATCCCGTTCCGGAAAAGCGCCGGAAATCCCGTCCGGCCAGTCGCTGTTTTTCCTGCGAAACGGTGTTTCCGCGACCAATCCGAATGGCCAAATTGTGGTGCCGCTCGGATCGGAGCGAGCAAGATCAGGCCGGCCGGATCGCAGGTGAGGGCAGGGGTACCGTGGGTCGGGCGGGGCAGGGAGGCAGGTCCGGGAAGGCAAGATAAAGGCATCGCCTCCTGGAGGCGGCGAAGTCTTTGTCTGCACATCGTTTTTCATGGAGGCTGCCTTCAGCGTCAGGAGAGCTTCTGCCGACAAAGTTTTGATTTTGCTCAAGATTACTAGGAGGCTCAATGCAGGATGAAGAGTTCAAGCCGAGCCTGGGCAAAATCGGATCGCGCGGCTCGAAGGCAGGCAAGCGTTTCGCCGGCCAGATCCGCGCCGCGATCAACCGAGCCGGCGGCGGCAGCGGTCGCCGTGGCCGCTTCATCGGAAGCCGGGCGGGGCGCGGCGGGGCTGCTGCCGCCGTTCTCAGAGCGCGCGACCCCCACGCGGCGTTTCGGCAGCGGCGCGCCGTCGTCAAGGCCCGTATCGTCAAGCTGGCCGGCAAGGGTGTTGACGGGGCACGTGCACACCTTCGCTACCTCCAGCGCGACGGCGTGACCCGCGAAGGCGAGCCTGGCGAGCTCTATAGCGCCGACAGCGACCGCGTCGATGGCAAGGCCTTCATCGATCGTGCCGATGGCGACCGGCATCACTTCCGCTTCATCGTCGCCCCTGAAGACGGCATCGAGTATGATGACCTGAAGCCGCTCACGCGGCGCCTCATGGCGCAGATGGAAGAAGACCTCGGCACCAGGCTCGACTGGGTGGCCGTCGATCATTTCAACACTGGTCATCCGCATGCCCATATTATCGTCCGCGGCAAGGACGAGCGCGGCGAAAACCTCGTCATCGCGCGGGACTACATCTCGTCTGGAATCCGTGAACGGGCGGCGGAGCTGGTCAGCCTCGACCTTGGCCCGAGAACGGACCGCGAGATCGAGCAACGCCTGCGCCAGGAAATGGAGCGGGAACGCTTCACCAGCATCGATCGGCAGCTGCTCCGCATCCGCGACCATGAGGGGCATGTCTCACCGGCCAGCCGAGACACGTTTCGCCAGACGCTGCACCAGGGCCGCCTGCGCAAGCTCGAGCGGATGGGTCTGGCTGAGGAAGTCGGCTCGGGCCGCTGGCGCCTTGATGGCGAGCTTGAAGCGACGCTGCGCCGCATCGGCGAGCGGGGCGACATCATCAAGACCATGCACCGCGAACTGACCGGCAAGGGGCTCGCCCGCAGTGCCGCCGACTATGTTGTCCATGATCGATCTGCAGAGCAGATGCAGCCTGTCGTCGGCCGCATCATTGCGCGCGGCCTGGCCGACGAAATCACTGACCGCCATTACCTCGTCGTCGACGGCGTGGACGGCAAAAGCCACTATGTTGATATCGGCAAAGGCGAGGCCACCCAACCGACGCCAGAGGGCTGCATAGTGCGGGTCACGCCGAGGGACACCGGGCCAAGGCAAGTCGACCGCACAATTGCCGAGATCGCCACGGCCCATGACGGGCGCTACAGCATCGATATCCATCTCAAGCATGACCCGTCGGCCACCGAACGCTTTACCGAGCCGCACGTGCGGCGACTGGAGGCGATCCGCCGGGCGACCGGTCGTGTCGAGCGCGAGCCGGACGGCACCTGGATCGTCGCACCGGATCATCTCGACCGTGTCGCGGGCTACGAGCGTCAGCGAGCGAGGGCCGAGCCTGTTGTCGTCGACAAGCTCTCATCAATGCTGCTGGAGAGCCAAGTCAGCTTCGACGGCGCCACCTGGATCGACCAGGAGCTCGTATCAGCTCATCCTGAGCCCTTGCGTGACTCTGGCTTCGGTCGCGAAGTACGTCAGGTCCAGGCCCGTCGACAGCAGTGGCTGATTGCGCAAGGTCTTGCTCGGGAAGAGCAGGACCGGATCGTCTATCGCGCCAACATGCTTTCGATCCTGCGTCAACGTGAGCTGAACCGTGTTGCCGGTCAACTGTCTGACGAATTCGGTCTGCCCTATTCTGAAGCCCAGAGTGGAGGTCGAATAGAAGGCACGCTCCGCCGCTCCGTCGAGCTCGCCGGCGGAAAATACGCTGTCATCGAGAAATCGCGCGAGTTCACGCTGGTGCCATGGCGGCGGGTGCTTGAGCATCATATCGGCAAGGAGGTTTCCGGCGTCGTGCGTGCAGAGGGGATTTCATGGACCATCGGCCGGCAGAGAAGCGGACCAAGCATTTCGTGACATGGCTACACAACTTCTTTTGCCCGCGTTGAAACAGGTACTCAGTCCGGACGGAGTTCGCCTGCTAATTGCCCGCGGCATTGATCTCGCGAGGGATAAATGGCTGGTCGTGCAAGACTTATCGTTCGCTCTACAAAATGCGCCGCGATGATTCATCGTGTTCCATGATTCTGAGCCAAAACCCTCCTGCGCCACCACGGCACTCTTCCCGGTGCCACGGAAGCCGCGCCGACGCGGTCGGGTGTGGCAGTCCCCATCTCCTTGACAGGCGAAGAAATCAACGCAGCCAAGCAACGAATGCACGGCCTGATTGAGGAACTGGACGCTTGCCGCAATGCAGCCGCGCAAGCCCGGAACTCGGAGGAGGGGCAAGAGCTGGCCGATCGGTTCGTCAAGGCAGGCTCAACAGTTCTGGACTACTACGCGAGCCTGCCGCCGGCTGTGGCGCGGAGCATTCTGTCCCACGATGAGGCGCGTGGATACCGCTACGCCGTGCTCGATGCGGCGGACCAATGCAACCAACTGGCCTTAGAGACTATTTTCCCCTTGGAAGAGCGCAGGAAGCGTACGGCAGCCCTGCTCAAGCGGACGCTCCAATCCAACGCTACCCCCGACCAGCTGAGCCGAGTGGCTTCCAGTGTGGCGAAGGACCATGTGCCTTGCATGGAGTGGTGGGAGAAAAAAGCACGGCGCTGCGAATGGACGCGCTCTGCCTGCGCCGCCACTGTCAACATACCAGGTACAGCGGCAGAGATGCGGCGGGACGACGAGGCGACGCTGCGGCTGCACACCGGCTGGGCGCTGTACACGACGTGCATGCAGCTGGAATCGCGTGTCGCTCTCGCACAGGTCGAGATTGAGCCGCTGGCGAGCACGTTTGGGGCAGACGTGAGAGAAACCCTCATGGGTGAGAACGGGCGGGTGCGTCTGCTGGGAACCTTTATCGCCGACGTTTTTCCGGCATTTATCTCCACGTCCGAGGCTGTTCTTCGCCGCGAAGGGCGCCCACTCGACGCAGAGCACTGCGCTGTTCTGGAAGGAGTCATGGAGCGACTTTCGGAATTTGGATCGGCGTTGCAAGACATGCTTGCCAAGCTAGGCAATGACCCAACAGGTGCCGGCCTCCCACTGGACCTGTTGTGCCATATCATGGACGACGCGTGGATCACTGCGCACGATGTCATGCGCCTCCTGGCGCTGCAGCCGAAGAGGCCCGCCATCATTGCAACGCCGGCGGCTACGATAACGGCCGACACTGCGGGCAAAGCTGAAATGGCCGAAGGCACCGCAGCCCGCAGGAAAGGGAAAGGCAAGAGCAAGCCGGCCGCGGGCGCCGAGACTTTGGCCGCCGGGCGGCCGGCGCCGCAAGTTGCTGCGAACGACGACGACGCAGCGCCCGCAGCCAAGGTTCTCGTGCGCTCGGATCTGGGTACGAAGAAGCTCGTGAGCGCGAATGAGGCGCATGCGAGTGCGGCGGCGGCGGCGGCGCACTTGGCAGTCTGGCAGGCACCGCCGTCGATGCAGTCGTTGACGCCACTGCTCAAGCGGTTGATCTGGCTGGTCAGCAAAGGACCGTCTCGCAAGCGCGCCAGATGAAACCCGAGGACGCCGATCACGTAGTGGGCATCGTGGTCGAACGCCTGCAGACGCAGGCCGCCGAGATGCAGGCCTGTCTGGACGCGTTGGAAGAGCCTCGTCGACGCGGCCTGCTCACGTCTGCGCATGTGCGCGAAGTGCACGAGAAAACAGTCCGGCTCAAGGTGATGTTGTCCGACGCGCGGGGAGTGGCCAACGATGTGAACAAGCGAAAGGCCACTAATACGATCGATTGCATGAAAACCTACGCATTTCCGTCGCAGAAGTACCTGGAAAACTTGCGGGAGGCCAAGGAGTTGACGCCTGCGGATCTACCGCGCGCGTTGAAGGGCGAGCCAGGGGAACTGTTCGAGATCAGGCTGCAACCCAAGGCGCTGCGCAATGGTGCAATGCCGAATCCGATGTGGGTGCACATCCATACGAACCGGCCGGTAGGTGCGGCGCAGTTGGCAACGCTGGATGGCCTCCTTCGCCGCTTGCCACGTCAAATCCAATGAACAGCGCGGCTACAATCGGCAGTGGCAGGACGCCCGGGCTGCGATCGGTCACAATAACGTCGTAATCCACCGCGGCAAGCTCACCCCTGCGTTCTGTAAGTCCTTGTTGACCGCAGGGCTTAGCGGCCAACCACGCCATCCGCTTGCTGAGGCGGAGCACCGGTCGACGCAGACTGCTCGGCATGGGATGTAGTCGGGGCCTCGCAGTAGAGTGCCGCTTGTGGCCATTTCGGGTTGCTTCCGAACGCGGAACAGCGGATATTGAGCTACGACATTCGCGGTGAGCGCTACACGGCCGTGGGGCCGGCAGGGCCCTATGACGTTCAGCTTATCCATCACCCTCGACTTGGGCCGATGAGTGAAGCTGCGTTAGCGGCACCGGCAAGGGCTCCGTCGTCAGATTTCTATCAAGGGCTTGGCACTCTGATTGTTTTGCCGCCGACCCCGCACGAGCTGCGTGATGATGCTCATTATGTGCCACCCGTCGCCACCCCCTATCTACTTGATAATTAACGGGAAAATTGTGATAGCGAAGTAGGTGAGGGCGGTTTCTGGGGTGTGTAGGGAGCTCTATTCGACGAGGTTCACGATTGCTCATGTTCCTTCCCGTTGAGTCGATTTGTCGCGCGGCACTTAACGGTTTGCTGATTCGCCCATTGGTTTAGGTCGGCCACGGGATAGACGATGGACTTTCCAATCTTCACGAAAGCCGGCCCGACGCGCATTGCTCGCCAGTTGGCCAATGTCCCGGTCGAGATCGCGCCTCGAAAACGTTCGCTCACTTCCTCCGGTGTCAGATACAGTGGTTCCGTCATCTTCTACCTCAAACCAAATCTTGGTTGGGATGGTCGCGTCCGCGAATGATGAACGGAGACGACCTCCTACGCTCGGATCGACAAGGCAATCTTCATTGAGAACATCTGTCGATACCGGTGCCTCACGCATCTCTACGCCGACTTCGCGCAGGACTGAAAGGGGGTTCTGACCACGGTAGGACCGTCTCGGGCTGCCGGCTAGAAAAAGGCCGGAGGGAAGCGCGATCATTAGTCTGATGCTCCGGGCAGGATCAACCAGCAGGGCCCTCCGAAGGCAGAGGGAACACGGTCGAATCCTTTCGGCCCGCCACCGCGCTGGTTACTGCCGAGCCGTCGGGAGCACCCCAGCGTAGCGTTGGCAGCGACCGATGGCCGAAAAAATGCACCGACCGCGTCAGACGATGACTGCTTTGCGCCCATCCCGGACACTCGATGGTCCAATCGTCAATCCCGGGAGCTGCCGTTCGCAGAGCTCAGATGCTGACTGGCCTAAAAGACCGGGTCTTGAGACTTAGCGGGTGGTCCGCTTTCAGGCTGAAAGAGCGAAAAGCTGATGGTGACGCTCCCGGCGTGAAAGGACCTCATTGCGGTCGTTCGGTTCGCTACTGTCGCAGTACAAAACTGGCCGTCTAGTCAGAGCCCAATTGTTGGGGGGCCAGAAGGGTACCGGCCGCCTTGGGCGAACGAGGCCGGGAAAACAGACATGGGTTTGCCTTCCAGCCCAACGCTCTCTAGTGCGGAGAATCCTGTCCCGGCTATACGGCATGCCCTCGCAATTGTCGCGAACCACTACGACCGGTAGGCTACCGGTCTGAGGAGGGGTCGCCGTAATGACAAATCCATATAAGGAAGCAGAGGACTTCGCTCGAACCTTTGCGCAAACCGAGCATGCGCTCAAAAGGTCTGGGTACTTGCGCAAGGATAAGGATATCGCCGAGGCCGATTGGGACGAGTTCGCCAAGAAACTCGGGCCAGAATTTTTCCAACATATCGTGGCGAGTGGAATCGCGATTACGCTCGTGGGCGATCCACCAAGACGCCTGCTCGCGACCATGAAATGGTCGCCTGAGAAAACCCAGCCTCTCACGAATGTGGCGCAGCTCATCGTCAATGGCGTCTGCCGTGTGCGCAACAGCTACCTCCACGGCGAGAAATTCGTTGGCGGACCAGAAGGTCAGTTCGAGCGCGATGCAACGCTCGTGAAAGAGGCGCATGCAGTGCTTCGTGAGGCGGTAAGAGTCCTCACCAGTCGTCCTGTAAATCTCAAGATTGGCCGAATGTTTGGCAAAGGCAGATGACGGATTTCAGTCCGCTACAACTTGCGCCGTTTCAAGAAAAATTCTTGCAAAGCTTCCTTACCCGAAGCGATCAGCGAACGTTGCTCGTCGCAGCACCGGGTATGGGGAAGACCGCGACATCGCACGTTGCGGCGACCCGCATGGTTGCGGCTGGCCTGGTGGATAAGGTTCTGCTCATAAGTGCCCACCGTGCACTAGGGGAACAGTGGCAACACGTCGGTCAAGGCACTGACCCGTGGCCGGTTGATGCGGCAGGCGACGTATCGGTTACTACGACTTATGCCGCACTTGCCCGCGATCCTGATCGGATGTGGAGGGAAGTCGCCGCCGATACGCGCTGGCTTTTTGTTTTCGACGAAGTGGATTGGGCTGGTGATCAGGTTGAAGCAATAGTAGCTAGCGCCATTGCGCGGTTCCCTGGCTCACGTGCTCTGTTTGTTTCCACCGAGGTCCCACCCATAGCTGTGGATTCGCAGTTCACGTTCGAATTCTTCGGCAGCGATTCCTTGGCGCGGCCGGACACGCAGAGTAATCTTCAAAAACTTGCGCCGAGCTCAGGGCTCTTGCAGAACGTTCAGCGCAAGCTGATTTTACTCGATGATCTTTCTTGGCGGGAGTTCGAGGAGCTGATCGCTAAAATGCTTGAGGCCGACGGCTATAGAGATTGCGCCAAGCAGGATGGAGCATGGCGTGGGAACAGGGCATTTTCTGCTCCTCTGGCTCCTGCAAGTTATCGCTAAGGCTTGTTTTACTGTGGTCATCCCCCACGGGAGGGGGGCTCGGGCTAGCGACTGTTGGAGGCGCCGGATCAGGGGAAATGCGGCTCGGTGCGACAGCCTCAGCCCATGGCGCGAATACTATGCCCTCAGAGGCGGCTGATGACCGCCCTCGGCCATGATCTTGAAGGACAGCAAGCGCGGTGGCGCCATTGATCTCGGCAAGCATCTGCTGAAGGCTGAGAACGAGCACATCGACGTGCCGCAGGCACAGGTCGCCAGTGTGGTGCGCGAGAAGCTCACCGGCTTCATGGACAGCATCACGGCCGAATTTGCAGAAGCAGCACAAACACTGGAGGAACAGCGGCTGGCGAGGGGTCGAACGTCATCGCGCCGAACGACGCGACCTCCAATCCAAACACGAAAAGCGCCGGGCCGAAGAATTGAGGTCCATGCTGCACGCTTCCGCAAAGGGCTTCGCGGTTCTATGGGACCGCGTCACCGGCCAACATGGGAAGTATGCAGGCAGAACGAACTGGAGACCGCTGCTTGTACCCAACGCGATGTTGACGAAAAGCAACCCCTGATCGACCGCCAGCCGCTCGAACGTCGAGGTCTTCAAAGAGAGATACGTCATGCAAGGCATTCGCACTTTGGCGAACTGACTGGATTGTATCGAGAGGCCACTGGGAATCATTTCCAGAATTGAGAGGTTCGCAACCGCTAATCGGTCCCGAGACCCGGGTAAGCCAAAATCAATTGGCCCGAAACTCTAACGTCGGAGTGGAGCTTAACGCGGGGATTTACCTGTTCCGACTACACGAGCGCTGACGAAATTGCCCTGTAGCTGCAAGTTGCTCGTGACGCATGCCTAGTAGCGCCGACTTCAGACGCTTGTACCGACAAAATGATTGCCTGTCGCTCTTGGCCTACCTTGTGGACGGAAATCCGCCTGCAGAGCGCCGTTGATTTGCGCCGACTCGCGATCCCCCTTTACTATCGGAGTAGAAACGTGCAAGTATAAGTTGGATCGCGGGTAGGAAGCGCTGCAGCAGTCGCGTGTGATCTGCATCAAGCGTGCGTTTTTCACAAGGCGAACAAAAATGCGGCGGGGGCTTTCCGGAATAGGTGGTGGTAATGCAACCTGCGGAGTGATTGCATCGCTTCTTATTGCGACCGTGGCGATAGCTGAGCCACTTCCCCTGCCAGCCAATCCGACTTTTTCGCCCTACGTACCAAGCGAGCCGTACAGAATACTCGCGAGCGGGCTCCTTGCTCGCGTATTTAACGACTCGACGGTTGATGGCCTCCGAATTCAAATAATCGATGTCTTGGTTGGCCCTGGCCAGCAAACGGAAGGCATCGCTTTGCGTGGCCCTTCAACGCACTTGGTACTTAGCGGTAGTGGACAAGTTATGTATGCGGAAGGAGGGGCTATCGTTGAGAGGCCTTTTCAACCAGGTTCGAGTTGGTCGTTGTCATCCGGCCAGTCGTTCCTCCTAGAGAATCGGGGCGAACAGCATGTGGATATTCGAATTCGGATCATCACCGCTGCGCCGTAATCGGTCCTCGCGACAGACCGGTTCGGCGTTTCTCGCGGCAGCAGTTCTGCTTTTCTGCTCCACTGCGGAGGCGCAGTGGGCGACTTATCGGGGCGACCCGGCGCGAACGGGCGCGCCTGCTTCCGTTGACCACGATATTTACACACTCTCGCAACTTCAAAAGCTCCGAGTCGATGTGCAGTGGCAGCTCCCTCCTCTAACTGACCACGCAGCGCCGCCGCGTAGCCGGGGATTTTGGTCGTCTCCAGTGGTACACGGAGACCGCTTGTTTATTGGTGGCGGCAATGGTGTGTTTTATGCCTTTGATAGATTTACTCTGAAACAGCTTTGGCAGTATCCTCGCGCCGGAGAGCTTCCCCTTACCTCACAATTCACTTGTAATCCGTCGAGCTACGGCATTGCCGCAAGCGCAGTGATCGCGCAAGTCGATGGGCGCAATGCGGTAATCTTTGGCGCCCCGGACCGCTCTATAGGTGCGGGACTCGGTGACGGGCGGCTCTTTGCCTTGGATATCGAGACCGGGGGCCCTATCTGGAAATCTGATGCTTTAGCGCCGATAACCGGACTGACCAGCCTGTATGAAGCTGCGAACGATCAGGAGGTTGCCAAGGCATTCGAGGAAACTCACCAGCAGATTGGCTATTCGGCGCCGCTAGTTGTCAACGATAGGGTCTATGTCGGCATCGCCAACCATTGTGACAATCCAATCCAGGCTGGTTCGGTTAAGGCGGTGCGGTTGAGCGACGGCAGCCTTGACGCGAACTTCTCCTTTGAGGCTGCGTCGCCGCGCGGCGGAGGCATCTGGAGTTCGCTCGCCTCCGATGGGATGGACGTTTATGCGACGACCGGGAACATACGAGCCGGTTTGCGACCAGGCGATCAGATCGTCTCAAATCATGCCCTCGCCCTACTAAAGCTTGATGGACTGACGGGCAGCCTTAAGTGGAAATTGCAGCCGGTGCCGGTCGAGTTAGATGATGATCCGGATTGGGCGGCTGGCGTGACTATAATGAAGAGCCCCTGCGGAGTGCTGGCTGTTTCTACGATGAAGGACGGGTGGACTTACGCCGTCCGTACCGAATCCGCGAACCAGAGCGGGGCGGATTTGGCATGGCAGTACCCACAAACTGGCTTCCCGTTTGCACCGACAAATAATTGGACGGAGCACGGGGACACACGGTTTCTCCGTTCCGGTCTCGGTTGGAACGACACTTTCGTCACGATGGCTGGCGGCTTGAACATAAATGTAAGGAAAATCTCGAACTATGCTCGCCTTCATTCCTTTAATGTGTGTTCTTCGGCGGAGCAGCGATTGCGGTGGATTATTGATGTGCCCCGAACCACGCCTGGCGAAGCCTACTCTCTCGGTGTGCCGAGCGGACGAGATGGGTTCATTTTTGTTGGCACCCGTTCTGGGTGGCTTGTAGCCTTCGCCGACCCAAGCATCGAACCGGCGAGCGGGTATCGGTGCGAGCACCCCGATGTTGAGACGCCGAACTGCACGCAGTTTGGATTTCGTCTCGTCCCCGATCCGAAGGTCGTGGCTGAGGTTCCGCTCCAAGGAGCCATCTCCGGAGAACCGGTACTGACTTCCGACAGGATTTACGTCGCAACGACAGCAGGCTATTTATATGCGCTTCGGACCGACTGATAGCCCCGGTTACTTTTGGTCGGCTGGCGTAGCGCGCGTCAGGGAGCGGCCTAGCCGTTAGCCGTGGGAGCTCAGTGATGAACCGTAATACGTTGTGGTGGTGCACTGTCTGGACCGCAATATCCTGGGCGGCTCCTGGCATTGCGCAAAATGCAGAAGAACCGTTGACTAGGCGAACACTGACCGAGGCCCACGTCTTGGTCGAGCAGGAAGTGAAAGCACCCGACCTCGTCTTGAGAGACGAATTCGCAGGCCAGCTCCTGGTCCCGTTTGGGGCGCCTGGCGAAGACAGCATCCGGGTGCTTTCACCAAAGACGGTTCTGGTTTCGAAATACTCGCTCCTTGGGAATCAGAGCGCTGAAGTTGCGCCCGGAAAGAGCAGGGTCATCAATTTAGTCGCAGGCGATGCAACGGCAGTAATCAATGGCACATCCCATCCGATGCGAGAAGGCGAAGTCTTGACGATTAGCAAACGCGACAGTTTGTTTCTTAAAACGAGTGATGATACTGCGCTGTTTGAGGTGACGGAGATTGAATAACAGCGCTGCTTGAGATGATGTTCTCGCCTAAGTTCCGTGGCGAGTTGTTCAGCTACGTAGACCTTGAGGTGCGGGTGCGGCGCGATCATCCGTTGCGGACGATTCGGGCGATTGTGAACGAGGTGCTTTCGGCACTGGAGCGGGAGTTCGCGGCGCTGTACTCGCCGATCGGGCGGCCGTCGATCCCACCGGAGAAGCTGCTGCGGGCGATGCTGTTGCAGCGTTCTATTCGATCCGCTCGGAACGGCTTTTGATGGAGCGCTCGAACACGATCTTCTGTTCCGCTGGTTCGTCGGCATCGGCGTCGATGCTGCTGCTTGGGACCATTCGGTATTCTCGAAGAACCGCGACATGGGGCATGGGCTGTGACCTGCCGCTGAATTTCCATCCGGCTGCAGTTAGAGCCTCGGCGGGTTTTACGTCGTATGGCGCGGGTTGAGCAACGGGTGATCGGCGGAGCTGGTCGGGGTTGCGCAGCCGATCGGCCGATCGTCCGTTGCGGTGAGATTGGCGGCATAAGCCGCAGGCGTGATGTATCCGAGCGCCGAATGTGGGCGCGATCGGTTGTAGTCGTCTGCCCATTCGGCGATGGTTGTTCGGGCATGGTCGAGGCCGAAGAACAGGGTTTCGTTCAGCAACTCGTCCCGCATCCGCCCGTTGAAGCTTTCGCAGAAGCTGTTCTGCATCGGCTTGCCCGGCGCGATGAAGTGCCATTCCACCTGATGATCCTTCGACCAGGCGAGGATCGCGTTCGAGGTGAACTCGGTGCCGTGGTCGGAGACGATCATGCCCGGCTTGCCGCGCCGGGCGATCAGTTCCGTCAGTTCACGCGCCACCCGGCGGCCGGAGATCGAGGTGTCCGGGATCGCAGCCAGGCATTCGCGCGTCACGTCGGCACCGCTAGCAGCTTCGGTAGCCGCACTAGATTGTAGGCGGCGGCGCTGAAGGTGAAGGCCCATCCGACGCGGTCGCGGCCACGCAACTTCGTCTTCGCCTGTCCGGCGACCGTCTTGATCCATCCGAACGCCTCCTCAATGCGCCCGCACGCTCACCTTGACGAGGATGCCCCGTGCCTTCATCGCCCTCTCCGCCACCAAGGTTTTTCTAGGCCAAGAAGCCTTGGCCCATGTCTTGTTCTGACTCTAAAGCAGCCGTTCGACCCGCCATCCCGGCGAGAAATCGATAAGCCGAACGACATGATCGACCTCGATATAGGTGGCGAAATCAAGTTTTCCGCCGAGCGTGGCAGCCAGATCCGATTCTTGGAACGGTGCACAGCGGGCAAAGGCTAAGAAATCCAGGTACTCGATGTCTTTGAGGCCTTCCTTCTCGAGAGCTGCACGAACGTCGGCCTCTGGTGTGCCGGGCTTGAGCCCGATCAGAAGCGATCCAGGCACGACTGGGTAAATTAGGTGTGCATCATCGTCGCCGATGATCGAGCGCAACGTCAATTTCGATGGGTCAGGGAAGGTCGGATCGCCAGTTCCCAGATTCTGCCATTGAAAGCTGCCGCCAATTCGCGTTGGGGTACCAACGTCGAGGACGTAGAGGAACTCTGGCGGATAGATCACGCCGATAACTTCACCCTCGGAGGATTTGTAGGTTGTCAGTCCGCGGATCAGATAAAGTTCCGTAGCTTTCACCTGTGGCAACGTCAGTCCAAATTCCGCGAGCGCTCTCTCCGCGCTCGATCGAATAGCGGCGATCGGCTCGACGGCAGCAGACTTGAACCCTGCTGGCGCTTGGTTTGATCTGTCCTGCCGTGCATGTTTGCGCAGCAACGAGCTGCGGGTAGACCACGGGAAGGGCCAGGGTAATGGAAGTCCTTCGGCCATTGTACACCTCCTCTTTACGAGACTAAATGCGCCTAAGTCTTTCGCCACATACTACTTGCAGAATTTCGAAAGGCGATAGCCAACCGCGAAAAACGCGCAGTCTTTGCGCATCCATAGAACTTAAGCGGAGGGGGGTCGGCAATGGTCGTAGCCCCGGCAACACGCGGGCTGAAGCAGGGAAAGCCTGCGCGCGTAATATGCCGGCTAACGACGATGGGCAGCGGAGGCAACTCGATGGCGCGGGTCCAGGCGAGTGGCGAAGTCGCTCGCATCATCCGCCGTCTTCAGTCGATCCGTAGTGTGGCTCCCGATAACGCGCCGGAGAACACCTCGCCTAGGGTCCAGTCGACGCGTCCGTTGTCGCTAGCGAAGAAGCCGTGCTCGGGGAACCAGCGTTGAGGAACTATTGATGGTATGGGTGATAGATAGCGTCAATTCACCCCGACCGCTGTGGCTCGGCCAAGTGCTGGTGGGTCGTAAGCATGCTGATCTCAGAGTGCGGCAGTGCAGCGCTCGACTAACGGCCGCCTGGGATGGTTGGGCGGCTTCAGTCCCTCGGGTCAACTCCCACAGTCGTTGTCGGCCCGAACGCAAGCTCGCCAAGCCACTGGAAAACTGCGCTCAGGGAGAACAGTCACCGCCGGTAGGGCGCTCAACATGGTGGCAGCCGCGGCCGACAAATCGGTTCCCGAGCTTGCTGCCCCTTCGATCAGCGGCTGCGTGCTTGGCCAGGATCCCGCCATACCTCACGGCGCTATATAGCTCGAAGCAGGACGCCAATCGTGCCGCCGCCGAGACCATTCGCAGTGCCGAGGTCGAGGAAATGCTGCATCTGACTGGTCGGGAACGTCATGACTAGTATTGGCGGCGGCGTCTCGCTAGGACGAAATGCGGTGCCAATCTATCCGGTGACGCTGAACTTCAAGGGCATGCCTTTTGAAGATCGCCGCTTCCCGGTGGATCTCGCCGCATTCTCGCCGGCGAGCCTCCAAACCGTTTCAAGTATCGAGGAACCGAGCACTCTAACGGTGACCACGTTCCGAACGGAACTGGACATCCCTGAACCCACTATCGGCGATTTCTACATGAGCATCATCGCCGACCTCGAAGATCTCAATGCAATCTACCCGGCGGCCCTGTTCATCGGCGACCTGGCACGCCAGCTCGGACCGGACTATTACTGGTCGTCTGGGGGTGAGCTTTCACCGGTGCATGATCTCACAAGCGCGAAGAACGCCTTGCTGCAGGTTATCGGCCAGGCGCCTGGGTACCAGGCAACGGCGGGGCGGCAGGATTCGGCGAGCCCTTTGAGATCGGACACTACTACCGGTTCAAGGAGCTCTCGCACCGGCGTCGCTATCTGCCGTCAGACGATCCGGCTGGCTTGCCCACCGGGGACCTCATCGGCGTCGATTTCACCCAGGTGTGGCCACTCATGACCAACGGACGCCAGTCGGACTATGCAGCGGGAACCGTTGCCGCGAAGCTCAACGCGGCCTTCAACGAGAGCTACACCCGGTTCCTGCTTCAGGTTGAAGAGGCGCTGACCCGGACGCCAAAGTCCCTGTATCCCGCTATCCTTGAAGGCATGCACAACCTGTCCGTCACGGCGGCCGAGCTCGTGTCAACGCCAGTCGAAGGAGACACGGCAGGCCGGACGGCGTGCCCTTCCTCCGAGCGGCTCGAATAGCGTCACGCCTTTAGACTAGGAACTTCCCAGCCTGCCCATCGCCTTCTCGAGCGCCAATGATAAGCCATTGTCGTCGACTTCCAATTGCTCGATCCAGTGCGCCCTCCACGGGCGCGCCCATTCTGGCAAGGCCTCAAGATCGGCCAGAAAGCCAACCAATCGGTCATTGGCGTGACGCGCGGCGATCAAATTGAAATCTGCGTGCTGCAAGGCCGCGGCGGCCTCGTTGAGAATTGCTCCCCGGTCATCGCGGGCAATGACGTAGCGGGTAGCGAGCGCTCGCACCCTGGCATCGGGTGAGGTCAGCAGGGCCGCTGCCAGTTTAGGCGGTCCGACGAGCATGCCGAGCGTGGTTCGGCCAATGAGGTTCTGGCGGCCGGCGAGCTCAGTCAGCGTTGCTCGTTGAGTTTCGTCGACTTCTAAAAAGGCCAGGGTCTCGATTAGCGGTGTATCGGCCGAGCCAGTCAGGAGCAGTTCGAGGCAGAGCTTCGCCGCAGCCGGGGCATTACTTGCCGCCAGCCAACGCAACAGGTGCTGATCGAGGTCGGGTCGTCCTGCTATGCGAAGAGCCACGATGTCTGGTGCGGCGACGCCAGCAATCCGGAGTTGGTCGGCAAGAAAGATGCGAAGTTCTGCGCTCCCAGTCGCAGTGATCATCGCCAGCATGACGTCGCCCAAGTTCGGAGCTTTGGCGTCAATCGAGGCGATGAGAGGTGCGAAAGATGCTGCATCCAGCGTCCCATCAAGTGGCAGTTGGGCGAGCAATAAGGCTCCGGCTGGCCGATGGAGTTCGACGAGGACTGTGTTGTCGATAATGCGGGCATTAATCGAGAAGTTTGGGCAATGTCTGCTTGCCGCGACGGCAGCATCAATGAGTGCATCGGCCTGTCGGGGCAGCTGTGGGTCCAGCAGCCAGTCCGCGCAGGGTGCCTCGTCGAGGTAGCGCCAGAAGCGGGAAAGTCGCGCATGCAAGTCGGGCTTATCGCGCACGGCTGCATCGGGGTTGCCGAGCATGCCGGAGAGGACGGCGCGCAGTTGGGCATACCCTTCGACGTTGGTGAGGCGCAGCGTGTTGATGCCATCGTCGATGTAGGAGAGGGGCGCGTCGATGGCCCGATCGACTTGTAGTTTGCACTGGGGGGTTCTCAGGATCGCTTGCGTGGCCGTCGGGAACGCGACCCCGCTGATATCGCTGGCGATCGCATTGTCGAACCACGCTTGGGTAACATCGGTGCAAGCGCCGCTCCACCTGACCAGGAGATTGAGCCGCGACCCGCTATTGGCACCGGCAGCGGACTCGTCGAAGCGGTTTAAGGCAAGATCGGGATCGATCTGCTTGAGCGCCATGACCAGATTGGCCGGCGCCGATGGGTTCAATCGGCTGACCAGGTCAGCAAGAATAATTGTGTCCGATGGCTCGACAATATCGGCCAGAAGATCAGGAGCAGGTCCAGGATTCGAGCCTTTCGCCGCTGCCTCGAAAAGGGCTGCGCGGGCGGCTCCGGTATCCCCAAGCCACCACAGTACTGCGCCTCGCGCGTTGGGGTTCAAATAGTGCAACATCGCCTTTTCCGGTGAGGTCTGGCGATCGAGCAACAATGGGGTAGCGTTCGACAGGGCACCATCGTCTGTTATGTCGGAGGGCCCCAAAGCATAGGTCCAATCGTCGCGAGGCAAGCCAAAACCACTCAGTCCTGGGTAACCGTGGACCAGGACCAAGTTATCGCCGCGCAGCTGGAGATATTGGTGGGAGTCGAGGAACGCCCAGTAGCCAATGCCAGCCAGCAATACGAGGCCGACAATGCTGCCTGCCGTCATTGCTACGCGACGGCGCAGGGTTTCAGAGGTAATGCGCCGGGTGCGGACGCGCAGTTGCGCCAGTGTCAGATCCCGATGCAAGAAAAGCAGAGGATCTTCCGCAAGGCTGCCGGCAACGATCGGTGTTTGCGCATCCCGATGGCCGAGCTTAGCCTCAGCGTCCTCGGCGACGCCGGCCTGGAGATAATCGACCAAGTCCCTGAAATAGATTTGGCCCGAATCGCCAACCCTGGCATCCCCGCGAAGTGCAAGCAGCAACCGGCGCGTGAAAAGGGAGCCTTTGTCGGGCAGCTCCCAGGACGACTGCCCGACACGCGAGGCACTTAGCAGCAGTCTGAAATCATGGCCACCCAGGCTTTGTAGAAAACTTGGGGCATTCTCGGCGAGACCGGCGCCGCCGCAACAATCGAGGATGATCAGCACGCCGCGCGCCGCCGTGGCGGAGATGGCATTTACGATCTGGCCTCGGCCGAGACGGCTTGATCCGCCAGCGTCGGGGGCGGTGCGGAGGATGAAACCGTCGGTCTCGTCCGCTTCCCCATGGCCAGCAAAATAGAAGAGCAGGATGTCGTCTTGTCTGCAGCCGTTTGCGACGGTCGCGAGCTTGTCAGCGATTGCCGTGGGGCCTGCCTCATCTTCCGTAACTAGATGCACCTGTTCGGCAGGCACGCCACAGGCATGGCCTGAAGAAAGAGCTTCTGAAACCTGGCGGGCTTCTGGCGCGCAGGCGGGCAGATCATGCAGGCCGGAGCCGGCGTATGAGCTTACGCCGACGACAACTGCATGCATCGTTTCCGAAAAGCGCCGCGCGTCTGCACTGAGCATGGGCAAGCTCTAGAACCAGCTCTTCCAGAACCGTGGCGCGGGCGTCCGTGCATTTGTTGCGCCATCCGCCCCCCGGGGGGTGGCAGCATTCTTGGTCTCACCGTGTACGACTGCTGCGCCGCCGGCCGAAAGCCCCGCAGCGGACGCGAACACGAAGAAGCCGTTGACGATAGCTATCAGATAGATCGCAAACGGGCGCGCAAAAACGATCTGTCCCGTAGCCGGATCGATAACCGCAGCGACGAGACACAACACCAGCGAGACACCGAGGCCCAGCGCAGCTGCCGAGCCGACCGTTGGCCACACGCTACGCACGCCATTGACGATGGCGGTCGTGGCCGTCGCCGTGCCAGCAAAGGTCGCAAGACTCTGCCACGTAAAGAAGTCGTTCTGTCCATCCATGAGAGCCCCCAAACTCGTTGAGAAAAGCTGGTCGGTCCTAGCGTACCGGGTTGTTGACCAGACTATCGAAGTCGATCGACTGTAGCAGTTCGAAGGCGTCCGCTGGAGTGTCAGGCGCAAGCGCCGGTCCACCGACGTTGAGCTGCGGCGGCAAACAAATCGTTGGGACGCCCGCGACATCGAACGGTGCGCTGCCAGCCTTGGCCTCGCTGCACATGTTCTCAAGTCCACGCTGCAGCTGCAGCGAATAGTCCACGGAAGCGGCGTCGACGATTTCCGGAGTGCCAAAGAATTTGGTCTTGAGGTCAAAGACTTCGCCCGCCTTGATGTTGCGGAAGTAGTCGGTGAGCCGCTTGGAGACGTCAGTCACGGCTCCCGCCGGCGGCACATTACCGAAGTCGTCGCTGCGCGGGAACTGCGCACTCGCGTGGCAAGAGAGGCAAGAGCTCAGAAGGTTGTCGGCCGGGCCATTGGCGCGTCCACCCCAGCCCAGCTCTTCACGTCCGGTCCAACCAAACAGGATAGATTCCAGCGTCGGATCGGTCACGCTCTCGAGCAGCGGTTGTCCCGGCACAACGGTCGGATCGTTTCCCCAGGCCAGCCCCACGGGCCGCAGGCGACGCCATGGGTCAGAATCGGCCACGGCATTGTTATAGACGAAGGTGCCAAAGACCCAGCCGGTAGCGCTGTCCCGCGGGTCGCGCACCGCGATGTCAACCTGAAGCAGGCGCATCGACCGTTCGGTGCGGCCGTCGCGACCGTTGCCGCTACCGGTGTGGGTTTTCCAGATGGGCGCGCCGGCGAGGTAAGGCAGTTGTTGTTCGGTCGCCGATGTGAACAGCAGTTTGAACGACACCGTCCCGACCGGAAACAGGATGCTGTCGATGGCCGGATTGCACGGATCAGCATAGACCTTGGCAAACGTCGTTGCCCCAAAGCTGTTGTAGTACCCCACAGCCCAGGTGAAAAAGGTCGTGCTGGTATTTTCTTTGAGCTGGTTGGGCCTCGTCGGACGTTCCTGAGTGAGCCCGTGGAAGAACTCTCGGCCGTCTTCGCCCACGTGCATCCAGAGAGCATGGTACCAGCCCCGGACGCTGTTCTTGGTGACGTCGAAATCGACCGCATTGTTGCCTTCGTAGGCGTAGTCCAGAACAGCCCAGAGGTACGCTTTCCAGTCTGCATGGTAGTTGATAGACAAGAAGCTAGGCAGCGGCTCGCTCGTCGCCGCCGGATAGTCGAAATTTCCCTTGAAAGCCTCGGCGGCGGTGTGATTAGCAGGGATCGTATAGAACGTATTGTAGCTTGGAACAGTGCAGGTTGCGGCCTCGGCTGTGGCCGTGGAAAGCAAAACCGCGAGAACAGCGAACACGCGCACCAGCATGACTGAATTCTCCCCAAGTTCATCGAGACTAAGAGCATTAATAAACCCTGGCAAGAGGCATGCTACTCGCCGTCACACTGCCGTTATCCGCCGCCAGTGGGAAGAGTATATACCGGTCGCTTAGCCATGAGCGCTCCTGGATGGCGCGTCGCCAGTAGGAGGACCTCGCCTCGGCCAGCGTACACGCCATCTAATAGTTCTCGACGCCAAAGTGCATCGAGAGATTCACTCTTTCCCTCTGCACACCCATTGCCTCAGCGTTTGTCGCCAGGCATAGGAACAGGCCCGCAGCCCTGTTGACAATATTATCGGGTATGAGATTGGCGGGGCTCTCCTTGTGGAATTACACTATGATACCCGGAGGGAATAAACATGTATCTCGAAACATTGTGTATCAGAAATTTTCGCCCGTCTCAAGGATGTTCGCATAGATCTTGGCAATGATACATCTCGATCTTTGTTGTTGCGACCAACAACGGCAAGACGTTGCAGGTTCAACGCACGGACGCAGAACCATCTTTACTTGCGGTTTCCACCAAGGGGGTACAATCATTGTCGACGAGCAACCGACGCTGCCAGAACCACTGTAGCAATTTCAGAGCCGCCCCCTCAGGCAGCGAATCCGCGCTCCAGTCAGCGAAGAGCGACCCTGCTGTAACGCCGGAGATTACGCGCGCGAGCAGGCTGCGGATGCTCCGCCCGGCTAGGAACGCAATCGGCCGATCCAAGTCAGGATGGAAGAGCGCGGGCGCGAGTGCGATCACATCGCCGTCAATGACAGCGACGTCCTCGAGCCGTGCCTGCGGGCTCAATCGAAGCCTGGTCTCCGGCCGCAAGCTGTCGATGGCGAGTGGCTCTCGCGGAAGGTGCTTCAGGAGCGCACCCGGTCCGCAATAGCGCGACCAGAATGGCGATGGGTTGGAGATTGCCTGTTCGCGATACAGAGATTGGCACATCAAACGGTCTCGATACGCGGCCTCAGCCTGGCGTTCCGCATGAAACGCGAGAGCGACGTCGCGACGCTCGGGGTGCACGATCAGAGTGTTGACGACTATCGCCGACTGCTGGCCGTCTACGAGTGCGCGTTGAATGCCTTGCGACGATAGAGGGTCCAGCGAGAACGCGGCCTCTCCAGCAGCGATGATGCCGTCCATACCTGGCGCGCGCGCGATGCCGATCGCGGAGGCGTCGCAGGCTGTAACGGTCGAACCCAGCGCACCATCCCAGCGCAACGAACTGCCATTGACCGCTGCGAGAAATGTCGCGGCTGGCGTGTCTCCTGCGACCCGCAGGCTCCGCGGATCCACGAACACGGCTGCGTAGTGGATGCCTTCGACCAAGCTAGCCGACCAGAGCCAACTGCCGGCGGTGGCTTCAATTCTTGTCGCGTTGCGCACATGGGGCCGACCTCGCCAGCGCGCGCACAGCGCCAAGGTCGCAGGCGAGAGCCTGCGCCGCCTACCGCCGCTAAGGGCTTTGCGTCCAGTTGCATCAATGATATGCGCGGCGTGAATCGACGCTATCGTCTGGTTCGTGGTGATCGGCAGCAGCCAAGCACTGCCGATGTTCTGTGGCCGGCTTGCGACCGCGGGCGTCAATAGCCGTACGCCCCGCCGGCGCGCCGCGTCCATCAGGCAGGCGTCAAAGCATGTGCGGTCGACCAGGAAAGTGGTTTCGGCATGGCTGGCGCGATTCACGTCGCCGCCCCAAGTGACGGCCGCGACGTGAGAAGGCTGGCAGTGGGCATTTGCCAGCGCCGTACCGAGCCCCAACGCATTGAGTATTTTCAACGCGCCCGGAGTCAGCGATTCCCAACGGCGATTCTTGCCCAACGGCGAGGGTGCCACGAGGCACACATCACGGCCGAGATCGGCCAGCCGAAGCGCGGCGGCGACGCCTGCGGGTCCGGCCCCGACGACGCAAACATCGCAGCGGATTGCGTCGGCGGTCACCCCACGGCGACCTCCGAGGGTCGCGGTTCCGCGATGAACAGGTGCGGGTGTTCATCCGACAGCCGGACATAGGCTTGGAGGCAGTAGTGCAGCCAGCCGCGGATATAGTCGCAAGCCGGACGGCCGCGGGCGATGACCTCGTGGTGGCAGCCGCCACCGCAGAGATAGCGCGCCCAGCAATTGCGGCATGGGCTTTGTGCGTCGACATGACGTTCGGCCAGCCAGTCGCGCTGACGATCACCGTCGACTCCGCTGTCGAGCGCACCCAGTCGGCCGATCTCGTCGTTAACGAAACGGTGGCAGGCGAACAAGCCGCCGTCCGCCGAGACGCCTAGATAAGGCCCGCCGGCGCCGCAGGGATAAGGACGATGGGTGCCGCGATGGATTTCGGCCAGCGCCGTTGCCATGTTGGCGAAGGGATAGGGACGGCCGCTGGCGATGGCGTCCTCGAAAGCCCGGCCGCAATCGACCATCTGTCGGAGCATCTCCATCATGTCCTCTCCGGCCATCTCGCCCTGGCCAGTCGGCGAAGCGAGCATCGGTGAGAAGCCGACGCTGTGAAAACCCATGTCGATCAGACCGTCGAGCGACTCCCGCAGGCGCAGGTTGGCGGGCGTCACCGTGACACGCGCCGTGACCTGCATGCGCCGCTGCATCGCAAGCAGCGGCGCGACGCGCGCGACGATGCGCTCGAAGGTGCCTCTACCCGACTTGGTCGGACGTTGCTGATCATGCACCTCGCCGAGGCCGTCCAGGCTGATTGTGACGGCGAAGCCGTGCTGCTCAAAGAAGGCACCGTCCTCCGGCGTCAGCAGCGTTCCGTTGGTCGTGATGGAGAAGCCAACCTCGGCGCCTGTGGCCTGCGACCGCTGCAAGGCGTACCGCGTGGCTGCGACGATGACCTCGCGGTTGACCAGCGGCTCGCCGCCGAGAAAGGCGAGATTGACACGCTCGCCGGCCCGGGCGTTCTCGAACAGCCGGTCGACTGAAGCAAGCGCGATCTCGTGATCCATGCTGCGTGCCGGGCCGCCGAACTCGCCGCCCTGCGCGTAGCAGTACGTGCAGCCGAGATTGCATTTTTGCGCCACCGCTAGCGACAGCGCGCGCGTCGGGAAGGACGTGGGCGCAGCGGCTTCGATGTACGGGGGCGCATCGAGGCCGAAATCGAAGAGGAGGCGATCGAGGTGGCCGGCGTCGGTGTCCTTAAGCGCGGCCAAGACGCGCGACACGTTATCATCGGCCAAACCATAGACGCGTGAGCCGTTTGCGAGGAACAGATGCGGCGCGCCGTCAACATCGAAGAGGTGGGCTCGACGATCCACCGGCGCCGAGGCGAGGGGCAAGGCGCTCATGTCTCGTCCCTACCGCCGACGATGAATTTCAACGCGCCTTCCCAATCGCGATACAGTTCCTCGTAGGTCACTAGGTCGCTGTTCCGGATCGAGTATTGCGGCGGGGTGGCCGCCGTCCGGTCGCGGTGCCGCCAGTTGTGTCCATCAATCTTGCCATCGGCTCCGGCCTCGGCATTGACCAGGTCCGGTCTGCTCGCGGCCCAGTAGTAGCAGCCGCACTCCAGGAAGTCGGCCGACCAGGGCGAGCACAAGCCCTGCGTCAGATCGCCGGGCGCCGCCATGTCCTTCGACAAAGCTGGCCCCGTCTCTTGCTGGCCAGTGCTGCTGGTCCGCCGCTCGAGGATCGAGCGAACCTCAAGGTTGATCTCGACCTGCTGGTTGCTCCCGGTGTTGACAAACACGCAGCGTACGCGTTGACCGACGTTGCGGAAGATTGGCGCCAAGGCATTGAACCGTTCCAGCCCAAAAGCGCCAAGTTGCTCGCTTGGGCCGTTCGGCTGCCGTGGTCCCATGGTGCTACCGATCAGTTGATTGCCTTCAACTTCGACCAGAAGCCAGTCTTGGCTGCCCGCGAGTTCCTGCGGACCGCCGGGTTCGATTTCGACGACGAAGGGGAGCGACTCGTGAAGCACGACGCCGACGAAGATATGCCGCAGGAGGCTGCGGATATCGAATTCGAGTCCGGGGAAGCAGTTCGAAATGGCGGTGTACCCGGTCGTCGACGGCGGGTTGCCTCGGGCTCGATGCAAAATTTGTGCGGTGACGTTTTTCGGTTCAATGGACGGCATGTCGGTACCCCCGCATAATGTGATGTGTCGGAAGGCTCAGGCCATCGGCAGTGAGCGGATCCAGCGTTCGACGATTTCCAGTCCCGTGCGTCCTCCGGTATTGGGCACCACGCGCGAGTACGGCGCCGACATGGGATGATCCGCGCGCCGTAGCAGCCGCACGAAGGCGGAGGCGTCCGGGTCGCCGGGTGTGACCAGCGGCTGGCCCTCGACAGGCCCCGCCTCGCTTCCCTTGGCGACAGCGGTCCTCAGATAGTCCATCAGCCTCGTGTCGTCGGCGAACAGGTCGCCGAGCGTTCCGCTGCCATCCACATCGATTGCCCGGTGCAAGGGTGCGCGGTTTCGAAAATGAGCGATCAGGGCGCGCATATCGTCCTCCGCCGTGTCGGCGATTGCCGGCATCGCGCTTGCGACGATCAGCCCGTCGGATATCCGGCCGGCGGCGGCCGCCTCGATCTTGGCGATCTGCCGGCGTGTCAGCGTCAGATGCTCCGCGTCCCCGCCTCGCATCATCGCCGGCATCCGCCGACGCCCGGCGTTTGTCAGGTCGCCTGCATTCTCCGGCCGCCGAAGGATATTGGCGAACCACGGCTGCGCGCCGTCGAGCAGCGCCGCCAGAGCTTCCGCGTGAAAGGAGCGCACCTGCGTTTCTTCAACTATTGCTGGAAGGAAGATCGGCTCCAGCGCGCGTCCGGGGCTATTGGGCCGGGCGTCGTGCCCGGACATGTTGGAGGTCGTCCCGAGGAAGGGCGGGCTGCCGTTCATGGCTTCGGTGTTCATGAGCCGCACCGTTTCGAGTGCGCGGCGAATGATATCAATCATTTCAGTGCGTGGCACATCACCGGGTACTTCATGCCCGTGCAAGATCTGTTCGAACTCGTCGCTGACTGTGCGCACGTGATAGCTGTCGGGTGCGAAATCCGGCGGCCCCGACGCAACATGCGCATGAGCCGCGCGCTCGACGCCATTGACCTGCAGCTTGACCTCGATGAGGCCATCACAGGCGTCGTCAAAATAACCGAGACTGACGCCGTCTTGGCCGCTGGCATAGATGCCGCCTGGATTTGTGCCAAGCGGCACGTTCGGCAGATCGTCACGATAGTTGTCCCAATTTCCTGTGGCTGAGTCGTAGACATCGTCGACAAGGTTGGGATCGCCGGCGCGCGGCCCGAACACGCGGCCGGCTGCCGGCGTGAAGCGCAGTCGAATCTCGGGAAACTTCGGCGTGGGCTTGATATACTGGACGTCCCCGAATGGAATTGATTTGCCGGCCTTGAAGTTGCCGGCGGTTCCCTTAAGCGGTCTCTGCGTGTGGTCGCGGATGTCGTCGACAGTGGCTGTGACGCGATCGTTCGCATCGCCGGTCCGGCGAAAGGCTTTCTGGTTTACGACCTCGACACGCCAACTAATGTCGCGTGGTTTCAGCTTGAGGTCTGTCAGATGCTGCCGCGTAAGGGGCTCCAAGTTGCCGTCATCCTCAAAGCGAGCCCAGACCTCTAGAAACGGAGCAACTGGCTTCACCCGCCCTTCGGCATCGCGGAAAGCGACACGGTCGGGCGTGGACTCCTGGGAGATGCCTCCGTCAACCACGATGAGCGTTGGCGCGGGCACGAGGCTCCGGAAGCCAGTGCCGTCCTGGCCATTGGCTGGATCGTGCGGCGGCAGGACGACGTCGTAGTTATCCATAGGCTCGGCCGACGAGCCAAACCGTGCAATCGCGAGTGAGGGCAAAAGGCGGATTTCTTTGATGTCGCTGATGGCCATGCAATTCTCCGTCCACTACGGTCGTTTGAGCGACACGACCGGCCGACAAGCGCGCGCCGGCACGGAAGGCGCTGCACGCGCCCATTTAGGCAATCTATACTTGAATATTTAGGTCAGTTATCGGTACCATAGTAATGCCCCGCGATTATTGTTGCAAGGGAAATGCAATCATGATGCACTCGAAATGCAATCATGCTGCACTGCAGATACGTGGTCGGAACTAGGCACTCTTTCGCAGGCGGGAAGGCTTCACCAAAGATTTGGCAGCTCTCCGGAGCTGTTACCAGCTTCGTGCCAGTGCAGTCTTCCTGGCCATCGGCATCATGACCTGGTCGATCACGTGTAGCTTTGCGTGCAGAAGATGAAGACAGGCGAACAGAGTCGAACAAGAGAATTATTGAATCCGGAGGAGGCGACAGCGTGACTAGATTCCAACGCGTTATCGAAATACTTGACGGCGCTGTCGGAGGCTCGAACGCATCCGTCGGCTTCCATGGCGCCTTCTGGCGCAACATCACGCGCAACGACTTTGTCGCGAAGAAAGTATTCGGCTTGCAGTTGATCACCGTTGGCGACGGCGCAGGCTCCAATCTGGTCAAGGCGCTCAAAGGGCAGCCGCCGTTCGGCGCTGACCTTCCCAACGCGCCCGACGATGCCTCGTTCAGTCGCATGCCGTCGGGACTCGACCCCGTGGCCGCTTCCGAGATCGCGTTCATCGAGACGTGGATCAATGAAGGCTGCCTGGAGGATGAAATCCCGATTGCGGCCGCACTGACGTGGCGCAAGACAAACGCACCGACTGCCAGCTCCCGGACGGACGATATCTGGTTCATCGATCCGCGCGTAGGCTGGGCCGTGAACAGCGACGGCAACATTATCAAGACGGAAGACGGCGGTGGTGCGTGGGTGGTCCAGCATTCGGCGCCCGGCGTATATTTGCGCTCTGTCGCCTTTGCCAACGCGAACTTCGGATGGGTTGGGACGCTCACCCGAAATCGACGGCTCTACCGAACGACGAATGGCGGAACTAACTGGGACGAGGTGAAGCCACTGCCGGCGAATGCACCCGCGGCCGTGTGCGGATTATCGGTCGTCAACGAGCTAGTTGTGTACGCCTCGGGCTCAAACCGGCCCAACGACGTCCCGGCTATGATGAAGACCACCGATGGCGGAGCCACGTGGTCGGCGTGGGACATGACGGCGCATGCATCGATCCTCATCGATACCTATTTCACGGATGCGCTGCATGGCTGGGTGGTCGGTGGCAGGGCTGCCGAAGGCACCCCGACAACCAGAGACAAGGTGAAACCTGTCATTCTCGAAACGACGGACGGCGGCGGCACTTGGATTAACCGGCTGGCCGGGCAGGAGGCCCAGTTCCCCTTAGGCGAGTGGGGCTGGAAGATTTTCTTCGTCAACGATCGAGTCGGCTTCGTTTCGCTTGAAAATTTCACTGCGGCGGCGGTCGCCAAGACCACCGACGGCGGGCATACCTGGAGCCGGGTGGAGGTCAACGACGGCCAAGGCAACGCAAACCTTGAAGGGGTCGGCTTCCTCGATGAGCGGCGCGGCTGGGTTGGCGGCTGGGGCTCAAGTGATTTATCGAAGGGCTACTCGAGCGCCACGCTCGACGGCGGCGCGACATGGACTGCCTCCAACGAGATTGGCAAGTTCATCAACCGCTTTCGCTTCTTCGGAAACCCGGTGTCGATGGGATATGCTTCGGGCGACACTGTCTACAGATATTCATCCGATCCGGTGCCCATCGCTGAGGTCTCGATGGTCGCGGCGCAAGGGAGGGCGGCCGAGTTGTTGCCGGACAGACGCATCGCCGCTGTGGGGCCATCTGCTTCCATCACGATGCTTATTCCGGCGGGGACCAAACGCCTGACACTCGATGTCTGGGACCGCTTCGGTCTCGAATTCGGGCGGCTGCTCGACGAGATCAAGCCGCGTGATGGCTGGCGGACATTCGAGTGGGTGGGGAAGGACGACCTCGGCGCTACGCTCCCCGCGGGCGACTACATCGTTCGCCTGACCGCTGATGACATGACCGCAAGCAGCATCGTCACACTCGGAAACACGCCGGCTGCCGTACGCGCGCAAGGACGTCGCGTTGCGGCGCCGACCCTGTCTCTGGCGGCGCCGCGCGCCGGACGCTTGACCGTCGCGGCGCTGATGGCAGAGACGTCGCCCAAGCGCGATCTTCAGTGGCTGAAGGACGCGTTGCAGATCGCTATCCAGCTTGAGCTGGCGACGATTCCGCCTTACCTGACCGCGTACTGGACCATCAAGGACGCCACACACGAAGCCAAGCGCTCGATCAGAGAGATCTGGCGCGAGGAGATGGCCCACTTCGGGCTTGCTTGCAATTTGCTGGTCGCGATTGGCGCCACGCCGTTGCTTACCGACCCTGCCGTTATACCGAACTATCCAGGTCCACTGCCCGCCGGCGTCCGTCCGGGACTGATCGTGCCGTTGCGAAAATTGGACAAGGCGCAGGCCAAGGTATTCATGGACATCGAGTACCCGCAGGATGGACCGCTGGCACTCGTGGCGGCAACAGAGGCCTTCGATTCGATCGGCGAGTTCTATGCGGCGATATTGGAGGCCTTCCGAGAGTTGAATCCGACGCTCACCCTCGACCGGCAGCTCTCCTCCCTCGGTTTGTTCAAGATCGGAACAATTGCTAAGGTTCAAGATGCCATCAAACTCATCAACTTGCAGGGTGAAGGGTCGAATGTCACTCCCGAGGAGGGGCCTGGCGATCTCGCGCACTATTATCGCTTCGGCGAGATCTACAATGAAAAGCGCTTCAATCAGGATCCGGCGACTGGGAAGTGGCGCTACGATCCCTCCGCGCCGGTGCTGCTTCCCGATGTATGGGACATGGCCGACATTCCGGTAGGTGGTTATCTGCAGGCCGATGTGCCGGATCTTGCAACGTGGGACCTGATTCATACCCTTGATCAACGTTACTCGAGCATGCTTCGTTTTCTTGAGGCAGCCTGGCTGAACGGCGACGCGTCGTCTCTCTTCTCGGCGCTCGAAGAGATGGGCGAAATGGGTACGGCTGCCTCCGAGCTGGTCACCAAGCCACGGTCCGACGGCGCTGGAAACTATGGACCTTGTTTTCGCTATATCCCCTAGATGTTATCACGTTCCATCCTGACCACCGACTCTTGAACGTCTAGGCGCTCTGCAAGCGTGCCGATGATTTTTTTGGGCGAAATTGACGATAGAGGATCCACATTCGAGGGGTCTCCAACACTCGTGTTTATTGAGACGAATTCGTTGCTTTTATCCAGCTCAACCGTAACCAGAGAGCCATAGACCGGTATTTTGTGGAAGTATTGGCGAAACTTTACATATTGGTGTTCCAGAAATGGAATCCGGTCTATGCCAAGCACCTTATATTCGGCCGCCAAGTCGTTCATGGTCGGTGCGCGAGCAATCGTGTTCGGCCCCGAACCGAGAACTGCGTCGATGTAGCGGCGCGGCGCTTTCGGGATCGAGTTGACGCAACGTCTCGGCTACGTTCGGCTGAACGGAGTTTAACGTCAAATCCATGGCCTTATCGTCACGATGCATTCGAATAGACGTCATGCCACTGGCCATATCGATCTCCGTTAGACGAGACGTAAAACTACTTCAGTGCAAAGATTGGCGGCGTTGCCGTTCCTGCCACGGCAGCAGCAGGCGCAAACGCCAGCAGAACGGCGGTGAGGAAGCTCGACTTGCAGCCACCCAATCTACCGACGCGAATCCTGCTATTGTCTCCATTGATGATGCAACGATTGCGTTCGTTTCACGGTTCACCACTGCACCCTGCAGATCGGTGGTGGCGACGGAATTTCGCCGGCCACAGGTGGCTCAGGAAAGTACTGGGTCGTGATCTGAACCCCTATCGCAGTCTGTTCGTCAAACAGCATCGAAATCAGTTGCAAGGCCTCATCAAGCCCCGAGGAGATGCCGCCTCCCGTGAGGCGGTTCCCCGAAACGACAAAGCGAGGATGTCCGGCTGCGACCTGGATCCTAGGAAATCGCCGCAGGCATTCGGTGAAGGCCCAATGTGTCGTGACCCGATGTCCATCGAGCAAGCCAGCTCGCGCCAGAAGGAGAGCGCCTTCGCACACTGAGCAGACCCATTTGGCGCCGTGTCCGACCTGCTGCAGGTAAGCTGTATAGGATGATGCCTGGTCGGACATAATCAGACTGAGCGCCGAGGGTGCACCGCCAGGTACCCACAAGACCTCAAATTCCGGCGATTCTGCAAAGCTGGCGTGCGCTTCAAAGCGGACACCATTCATTGTGGTGACAGAACCGCCGTCTGAAGACACGATCTTCGCCGACAATTTGCTCTCGCCGACCCATGTGAACATCTCGAGAGGTCCCGCGACGTCAAGCAGGTTAACGCCGTCATAAACAGGGATCCCCAGCTTCACCTCAAATTCTCCTAGTCGTTTTAGCGCTAAGCGCCTGGGGCGGCGTCTATTGGTCTTGGAGCAGCAGCCTCGCATTGATCGTTGGACTGCCAGCACCGCCAAGAGGGAAGGCTGCTCCTATTTCAGCTTGCGAAGGCACTTCTATCGAAATGGAAATCTCCCGCCCGACGACCTTCTTCTGTTCGATGCGAAAGTCCAAGTTCACTAGCTCCTGCTTGGCGCACGTCGCGCACTTCTTAGGTGCGTCGGGTTGAAAGAAAGCTCTACGAGCCACCACTTTGCCATCGGCCAGCAAGTTGACGATAAACGATCCCGGAATATTGAGCCGCGCAATATTTTTCACGCGGATGGACACAGCGTCTTTTCGTATCTTGAACTTTCGATCAGCAGACAAGCTCCCGAAGGTGTTTTCGAATGCTACTGGAGTATCGCTCACACTTGCGTCTCCTTCATAACCGACGTCCAGTTCAATCGACTGGGCGTTTGTTGACATGAATGGCGGCAGGCTGTCTAAGGGGGCCGGACCATCTAGCCAAGTCATGTCTCCGGTAACTGTTGATTTGAAGCCTTGAAGAGTCGTGGCATCCACTGATTGTTGCCACTCAAGCCAAAGACGATCGAGGTTGCAGTGAAAGAACCAGAAGACCGGGTCGAAAGCTGCTACCTCTTGCGCGGCCATTGTGGGACCGATGGAGAGGTGTCCGGAATCATGAGCCTGTATGCTAAACTTTTGATAGCCGCCTTGATTGTATGCGCCCCACATTGTCTGTGAACGGGACGTCTCGATATCATCGAGCATCCCGAAGGCTTTCACATTGGCTTCGATGGTTGCAGGGTCATTGCGCTCGATCGTGTATGGGTAGTATTTGCCTGGTTGAGGTGCCTGTGACTGCAAACCTGGATCGATAGGCAGCGTGTAGGTAGCGAATGGGTCTTCCGACAGCAACGGAGGCAACGGTGTCTCGATATCCCAGTAGGGAAGGGTTACGCCCTCGCAACCAGGAACCGAGCGGAGTGCGTCCTCGAATGTTCTTAGAAAAATGCGGTGCCAAGGATTGTATTGATTGATGTGATGAGAACACCATGAGCCCGGCAGACCATGCAGGCCAGCGATAGCGTAGTAGCTGTTTGAATCCAACGGGTCACGGTCCATCAGTCCCTGGAATGCTCTCTTGAGCAAGGCGGCCTCTCCAGCGGTCAAGTTGCGGACGTTTTTCCGCAGACGGGAGGGAGTGCGGGGAGCCACGAGCTGCAAACCTGCCTGCTCCTTAGGCGTGCCGACCGGATAGCTGCGCAAGATCCAGTTTAGAAATGTCTGCTTCCGGTTTGAACTCCATTTTGCCTCCTTTTCAGGCGGCATGTCCCCTTCCGGACCAGTGTGTGCATAAACGGCGAGTGCATTTCTTTTGACCCCCTCGTAGGAGCCCAGGTCGAACCCTTTCTGTCCCATATGGTCGATATCTCTATCTCGAAAGAAATACCGAATGTCCCCCATATAAGTCGGCTCAACTACAACTTGGTCGCCCTGTTCAGGTGTCAGCATTGTCCCCTCCCTTTTCGGCCATAGGCAGTCATGTCAACTACCCCCCCCGAGACCCGTCGATCCCGCAGTCGGACCCGGGTGCGCTCACTGAAATAAATCTGGTAGCGAGAAGCATCCTTGCAGTCTGTGCGCTGGTTGCAAGCACGATTGCCCAATCACGCTGCCAGCACAATTCAAACCATGGGAAAGCCTGAAAAGCAAGGAGATCAGTGAAACCGCTGGCGATCGGCGTGGTGAACATAGCAAACCATCTCAGGATCCGCCGAGCGGATCGTTGAAGGCAGTTTAATACATGACTGATAAATGTTGGTTGCATTGTCCGCCCTCTCTGAGTCAGACCGCGAACTTTTTGTTGCGCGGTTCGCTGCAATAGCTTGCGACGGCACGGCGAGGTTTCCTTGAAGTGTGCTACGCGAGGCAAGGCCTATCGAGGTCCCTCAGCTGCTCGTGCGACGATGTTCTCGATCGCCGCTTTCGGCAGGTTGACGTAGGTAAGTACACCGTTGAGATCATCAATCCAGTTTTCGTACCGATCGGCAGGGAAGAGGCCGAATGCGTCCGCCCCCTTGAGGAAACCGTTGGTGGCGTGGAAGCCCAGAGACCTGTAGACCTCGAATTGCTCTTCGCTGAAGAACTGGTCTGCCGTGGTCTCATGGGGGTACTGAGGATAACGCTTTTGGTAGTCGAGGATAAGGTCACTTTCGTCGCCCGACATCGAAGACTTTATGTAAATTATTACCCCACTGCCAAGTGCCCCGTAATCAATTCGTCCCACGGCTACGTGCGGCCCCTGATGCGGCTCAGGCACGATCGGCCTATCCCAGTTAGGATCGCTTACCTCCTTTGTCCGTTTGCGCAAAACCTCCCACGGAAGATCGATGCGCGCACCGAGATCGATACGCGCGTGTCTTTGCAGGCGAATGAATGAGGTGAACGTCATGGCAGGATCAGCTTCAGCATCAACCGCCATGATGAGCCGGCAACGCCGCTTAAGCAGTTCATACAAGCCCAGATTGTCGAAGTGGCCTCCGTCTGTGAGATACACGTTTCTGGTTCTCTCGTTGAGCCAACCGAACGACTCTTGAGCGTAGTACAGCGGTCCGAGCCGGGAAATGAGCCGACTCTTCCAATCCCAATTGAGTACCCGCCACGGGTTTGGCAGCCAGTAGCCGAGGCGCACGTTCAACGCGGCGAGACTGAACGTAAGAGCCTTGATCGTCTGATATCCCATGTTTGCAGCTGCAGCCGCACCCGAGGCGGCCATTGCGGTCCCCAGATTAACGTTCCTGTCAATTCTCTCGATGACCCCGGACCTCACAAAGCCAGTGGCCTCGCTTCCCATGAAAAGCGGTGTAAAAATAAACGAGTCGGCATTTCTGTCCCTACGGTTCAGATACTTGGAGCTTTCGAGGTTCACCGCAGTGTTGACGATTAGATAGGGAGAGAAGCGAATGTCATCGTCCCAGATCGCACCTTTCTTCTTCTTCAAGGAGGAGAATGTAAATTTATCCACGTCGATCGGAGGCTCGGCTTTGAAGCGTTCCCGCCCTTCGGCGATCCACTTGTTGAGCCTACCTTTGAGGGGGAGGGTCTGACTCTTGGTGGTGGTAACGAGCTGACTCTCGATGGAGGGAAGAGGCTGATTCTCGGCTTTGGCTGCCTTCTCCAATTCGTCCCGGCGCCACAAAAATGCGCGGCTTAGCCGATCCCTATAGTAGTAGTGAAGCGATCCCGAATTGGGCGCAACAAAGATTGCTACCAAGGCGGCAATCCCACCAACCCAGAGGTAGAATAAGGCTGGCGTACCTGCCAATGGATCGTGGACCAGTAACCAGGTCAGCCACGACGGTACTTCAAGATGACCCGGAGGGGGCTTATCCATGCTATATCGGATACCCCAGTATGAGAAGAATATGTACAGCCCCCAGAGCAGAAGCGGAATAATCGTTGCCACGAGGTAGAGAGCAGCTTTGCTGGCTAGCCGCTTCAGGGTTCCTGCAAACGTAGTGTCGCCGATCGTCGCCCGGACAATGGAAGAAAGTTTGCCAGCTGCAGCCGCCAGCACTCCACCTACAGCAGCGAGGCCAGTCCATAGCTGTGGGAGAGAGGTTGAGAACCACTTCGACCAGTAGCCGGTCTCGTAGAGCAGAAGATACTGAATAACGTACGCCTGCAATTCGAGGAGAGCGACGACGACTACGAACAACGGCAACAGCAGCATTGCCTTCGCAAACTTCTCCCTCCTCCTGAGGTTCCAGCGAGGCGGCGCTCCCATGATCGCGACCAAGATCTGGCTCGCTATAAACCCGCAGGCCAGGATACCAGTCCAACCAAAGAGACCCAGTCCGCCCATCCATGACGCAAGGTGTTCCGGCGTTGGGCTGATAGCTACGGTCACTGCCGCCATCAGCAGAATGATCGTAAGCGCGATTTTCCCTGCACGTTGACGCCGGCGCTTTCGACGGATGGCCTTCGAATTGGGAACGGTATCTGGTCTGATCAGGCTGCTGTTGCTTTGGCGAAGTTGAAGGGCAGCAGATCGTAGATATCAGCGTCCTCGTTGCGTTGAGGCAATTCGGTGAGGACGTGGCGCAGCCACGCTAACGGCTCGACGCCACAAGCGCGGCAGGTCAACATCAGGCTGTAGATGACGGCGCTGGCCCTGGCTCCGTCGACGGTATCGCTGAACAGCCAACTTTTCCGGCCAGTGGCAAAGATTCTGATGTCACGCTCGAGAAGATTGTTGTCGATCGGCATGCTGCCGTCCTCGGTGTAACGAGTCAGATATCCCCATTGGTTCAGCGTGTAGGAGACGGCCTCGCCGAGCTTGCTGTCCGGCAAGACTTTTGGGGCGATGTCGTCGAGCCATGCCTTGAGAGCATGGAGGATGGGGACACTATGTTGCTGGCGGAAGCGGCGAA
>NZ_JAMYLZ010000034.1:0-65283 GCF_040318315.1 Mesorhizobium sp. M1227 | reverse complement strand
AATCGGTGATCGCAACGTCACCACCGTGCCATGGCCGCTCGCCCCTCAGAGCAAGCGCCGTTCTCTCTCCAAAACTTTTTGCAGAACCTTCAGCACACTATCGCGGTGCCGGCATTTCAGAAGTTTGCGCTGCCCCTCATCCCCCTACCGGGACCTCCTCTCCGTAAAACGGGGAGAAGGGGCTACGCTCAATAATCGCCGTTATAATACCGGTCGTCGCAGGGGGCGGTGTAGATGCGGCCGCTGGTGCGATCCTGATAGCGGCAAAGCTGTTCGCTGCGCGGCTGCGGCGTGGTGGCGTTGCCGACGACGGCGCCCAGCAAGGCGCCGGCTCCGGCACCGATGACCGTGCTCTTGGTGTTGCCGCCGATCGCCTGGCCGGCAAGCGCGCCGGCGCCGGCGCCGAGCAGCGCACCGGTGCTGGTTCTCTGCTGTGCTTCGGTCTGCGCGCAGCCTGCCAGCGCGGCGGTTACGAACATGGCGGCAATGGCTCTGGACATGGTCATCGTCTGATACTCCCTTGAAGTCTATGAACTAATTCGCAGGCTGATTTTGCCAAGTACGGTCGCATTTGCGGCGGAACATAGGCACCGTGCCTCACGAAATAAGACATGGTTGTTTTTGTCTGACAGCCTGATCCGCAAAGAAAGTAACCGAACAAGACCCAAAGAGCTTCATCTCCAGTCGACCTTCGAGAGCGCTACGCTGCCTCGATCTGCATTACCTTTTTCGCCGCAGCGGCCAGAAATCCGGATCGGCTGTAGCCGTGGCGCTCCGCATATCGGTCAATCTGATCGAGGACATCTTCCGGAATGGTGACGTTGACACGCACGACCTTCGCAGCTTCAGCTTTCAAGGGAACCAGGATGGCGACACCGCTCAGATTGTCCTTGTCCGACATCACTTCCTCCAGGGATGACGGCTCGGGAATGGCCTCGCCATCCTCGACCAGCCCCTCGACATGAAAGGCCAGTGCTTCCCCGGCCATGGCACGGGCATCATCCAGGTTGACGCCGGCTGTCACCAGGCCCGGAAAATCGGGAAAGGAGACGCCGAAGTCGCTGTCCGCTTGCTTGTGGATCAATCCGATATAGTTCCGCATTTCTCTACCTCAGCTTCACGCCGGATTGTTTTTCAATACTCTTGAGAGTGCCGATCGGGATGTCGCGCTTGGGATGCGGAACTGTCACCCGGCCCGGCTTGGATTTGTGCTTGAACTGGGCGTGACTTCCTTTTCGAGCCACTTCGTACCAGCCATCCGCCAACAGCCTGTGGATGACATCGGCGCCCTTCATGTTGTGTATAAATACACATAACTGACCCAAATGTCCATGAGGATTTGCCGCAGTTTGCGTGCGGCGGTCCAATCGCTGCCTTTTTCAATCCCCGAAAAATCCCAAAAATGGAGAAATCAAATGACCCGAGGTCTTGCGCGGACGCTTTCGCGTGCCGCCGCCAGAGAAGCCGGCCTTGCCCCGCCCAAGGCGGGGCTCACCGCCAGGACGACCGGACAGGGCGGCGCCTACCGCACCGTCTTCTCCTTCAATGCCATGCCGGTGCCGGTCACCGATGCACTGGCCTATGCCAGCCAGAAGCTGTTCGATTTCATCGATGGCAAGATCCGCATCAGGGGCGGTACGGCCCGGCTGCAGTTCGCGGTGCTGACTACCCGCGCGTCGACCATCAACGACAATGCCGCGCTGACCTGGTCGCTCGGCTCGACGGCAGCGTCGAGCGCGGCGCTCGCCGGCACCATGGTCAATGTGCTGGCCGCCACCGGCCGTACGCTGGATGGCGCGGGTGCCGCACTGTCGAGCGCGTCGATTGCCGATGTTGCCGCAGCCTTGACGCTCGACGGCACCGTGACGCCGGTCGACCTCTATCTCAACCTGGCGTTTGCCACCGGCACGGATATCGACGCCGACGGCACGCTGGCGGTGTCGGGCACCATCACGCTGCTCTGGGAGAACTGGGGCGATAATGCCTGAGGCGCTAATCTTCCCCCTTGAGGGGGAGATGTCGCCGAAGGCGACAGAGGGGGTCGGTTCGACCGGGCGCGACGCCCGGCGACAGATGAGGTCGGCGCTCCACGCGCGGCTACCCCCTCTGGCCTGCCGGCCATCTCCCCCTCGAGGGGGGAGATACCAAGCGTCGCCATCGGCTCTCCTCTGAAACGTCAACAAAAGGAATCTTCTCATGACAGATCTGGCAGACGCCGGGTCCGTGGTGGCGGCGCCACCGGCGGGCAACCTTGCACGGCCACCGGCCAACGGGGACAACGGGTCCGTCCCGCCTACGGCCAAAAGTTGGTTTGACGGTCTTTCCGAAGGCAACCGCAAGCTTGCTGAAACCAAGGGCTGGACCAAGCCTGAAAGCCTCGATCGGGTCTTCGCCTCCTATGCGGAGCTGGAGCGGCAGCAGGGCGAGAGCCTGCGCGTTCCGGCAGCCGATGCAGCCGCGGAAGACTGGGACAGGTTCCATGCCCGGCTGCCCGAGGCGATGCGTCCGCTGACCTCACCCGAGAAGGTCGAGTACCGGCGCCCCGACGGGCTCCCCGAAAACTTCGCCTATTCGGACGAGCTCGCCAATGCGTCCAAGACCTGGGCGGTCGAGGCAGGTGCTACCCCGAAGGTCGCACAGGCCTATCACGACCGCTTCGTCGGCTACATGGCCGAGCAGGCCAAGGCACAGCAAATCGCTGTTGCCCGCTCGGTCGAGACGACCCACGACGACCTCGTCAGGGATTGGGGACCGACCGGCAGCGATGGCTTTCGCCAGAAGCTCGAGGTCGCCAACCGGGCGATGAAGAAGCTCGGACTGGTCAATGCCTACAAGGCGAAGGGCATCCTTCTGCCGGACGGTGCCTTGACCGACCCGCAGATCGCCAAGGCGTTCCACGCCATCGGCGAGGCGATGTTCCGCGAAGACACGATCGACGGCAATGCTGCCTTGAGCGGAGGCAATCCCTTCAAGCGCAATGCCGCCGGCGAGCGCAACCTGACTGGCATCTCGGCGCTCGTCAAAAGCGACCCCGCCCGCGCCCGGCGGCTGGCACGCGAGGCCGGCGAAAATCCCGACCTGTGGATGCCCAACAATCCTCTTTAACCCGAACCTGAAGGAAGACAAAAATGGCAGACGCCTATACCCGTATCGCGGACGCGATCGTTCCGTCCGTCTATGCGCAATACTCGTTCGAGGAGCACGTCCAGTCGCTGGAGATTTACCAGGCCGGGATCCTGTTTTCCGACCCGTCGATCGCCTCGAAGCTCAGCCTGGGCGGACGTTCCGTCGACATGCCCGGCTGGAAGGACCTCGGCAACGATCCGTCCGAGCCGGTCAATGACGACCCGGCCGACTCGATCGAGATGAAGAAGATCGGTGCGCGCCGCGAAGTCGCCGCCCGCAATGTGCGTGCGCAGGCCTGGGGCATCCCGGATCTGACCTCGATCCTTGCCGGCGACGATCCGCAGAAGCTTATCGTGCGCCGCCAGACCGACTACTGGCAGCGCGCCAACAAGCTGACGCTGCTGGGCATACTGAAAGGCGTGCTGGCCGACAACATCGCCAATGACGGCAGTGACCTGGTGCGCGTCACCGGCGCCTCCATCGTCGACACCGACATCATCGAGGCCGCCTATCTGATGGGCGACCGCGCCGACAAGTTCAAGACGATCTGGATGCATTCGAAACAGATGAAGGCGCTGAAGCTCGCCGACCTCATCGACTATGTGCCGTCGTCCGAGCAGGGCGGGCCGCTGATCCCCTATTACATGGGGCTCAGGGCCGTCGTCGACGACGACATTCCGGTTGCCGGCGGCGTCTACACGGCGTTCATGTTCAAGGACAAGGCGATCCTTTGGAACGAGCTGCCGGTCAACACCGAAGGCGGCCCGCTCGAGTTCGACCGCAAGCCGCGGCAGGGCCATGGCGGTGGTGTCACCGAAATGGTCGGCCGCCGGCATTTCGTGCCGCATGTGCCGGGCACCCGCTTCCTCGATGCGTCCTCGGCCGGCGAATTCGCCACCGATGCCGAGCTGGCACTGGCGGCAAACTGGGACCGCACGGCGTCGAGCGTCAAGCACATGACGTTCATCGCGCTGAAGACGACCGAGGCCTGATCGGGCGAAGGGGCGGGCGTCAGACGTCCCGCCCCTTCGGGACACCAGGTCGGCCACCGTGGCGACCCGCAAGTTCACCCGCTGCGCTGCGTCGGAGTGATGTGAATTTTGGCGTTCGCTACAACATTCATGTTGCCCTTTGGCCAATCGACGGCACCAAACAGTTACAAGAAAGGGCGATGCTGCCTTGTCTTGGTAAGGGAGGTCACCATGAACATGAAGTACAAAACAGTTCAGGAAGTGCTCCGAAAAGCGGGCATTGTCATGAGCAAGAAGGGGGAAGTTCATCGCATAAACTTCTTCAGCGGCCTGGAAGACACCGCTTACTACACGCCAAGTCTTCAGGACGCCCTGGACAGGGGCTTGGCTTTGGCGGGAGGTGCCGGAAGGGTGAAAGCAAGCGTCTTTGCCAAGTCAGCTGAAACAGGGATCTCGACCGGCGCGCACGTCGGCTGACACAATTCAGGCAAGACATCGCCGCGTTGCGCGGCGGTGTCGTGAAACTGCAATAGCCGAAGCTTTGCCGTCTTCCTTGCCCGAATGGGAAAAAGACGGATCACGCAGCGCCTGCCACCCGTGTCCTGACGGGGCGGTTGGCGTTGTGACGCTCGATGCACGAGACGTGCAACGTTCCGCCCAAGCCAAAATCACAAAAAATCCCCAGCCGCTTCGAAGCGGCTTTTTGCCGTGGAGGCACCATGCCCCGTTTTCTCCGACCAACCATACAGACAGAGGGCTGAGCCATGGCCATCACCCCGCTCGACATCGCCAACATGGCGCTCGCCGTGCTCGACGAGGCGCCGATCGACAGCCTCGACCAGGACGCCAAGGCGGCGCGCCTGCTCAATCTGCATTTTGACCTGACCCGCGAGGCCGAATTGACCAAGCATGCCTTTGTCTTCGCCATCCTGGCGGCCTCGGTCGCCGGCTTCGACACCTGCGGCGGCGCTGGCACGCTGAACTTCGCCTATGAGCTTCCCGCCGATTGCCTGCGGCCCTTGCCGCTGACCCATAATGGCGAGCCGGATGGCGTGCCGCTCTCATGGCGGCAGGAGGCCGGGCTGATCTATTCGGATCAGGCCGGACCGCGCGTCATCCGCTATGTCGCCAATCTGACCGATCCCAACGACTGGGACGCGCTGTTCAGCGAAGTGCTGGTGGCGGCGCTCGCCATCAAGATCGCCCATCCGTTGACCCACAAGGCCAGCATGATCGACGTCGCCCGCAGCGCCTATGACAGGGCGCTGGACGCCGCCTATTCAGCCAATGCCATCCAGCGCGGCGGCAGATTTTCGACGACGTCCTGGGCTTTCCAGCGCGGCGACAGCCGGGGCGTCGGCCGATGACCACGCTCTATCCGGTCCAGGATGCTTTCATCCGCGGCGAGATTTCTCCCCGCTTGCATGCTCGCGCCTCGCTCGATCTTTACCGGGCGGCGCTGTCCAAATGCATGAATTTCGTCACGCTGCCGCATGGCGGTATCAGGAAGCGTGGCGGCACCTATTTTTGCGCGGAGGTGAGGGACTCATCAAAGGCGACACGGCTGATCCCGTTCATCTTCTCGGCCGATCAGGCCTATGCGCTCGAATTCGGCGATCTCTACATCCGCGTCTATGCCTATGGCGCGCGTGTCGGCACGGTCGAAGTCGTTTCGCCTTATCCCGAGGCCGATCTGTTCGACCTGCAATTCGTCCAGTCGGCAGACCAGATGTGGATCACCCACAAGGATCATCCGGTCAAAGTGCTGACGCGCACTGCGCACACGACCTGGACGCTCGCCGATTTCGTCTTTCTCGACGGCCCATACGACAAGATCAACACCACGGCCACGACGCTAACGCCGGCCGCAACCGGCAACGCCATGCCGGTCATGGCCTCGAATACGCTGCCAAGCGGCACGGTCAGCAACAGCAACGGCTCATCCGACGTGTGGCAGGTGTTCGATGGCGACAAGCAGAAGGGGGAGAACATAGCGGGCTTTCCGAGCGGGTATCTGCGCTACCAGTTCGGCGGCGGGGCCAAGACGGTCGACGCCTACTGGATTACCGCCACGAATGATCACTCAGACACTGCATCGCCGACCCAGTGGCAATTCCAGGCCTCGCACAACGGCACCGACTGGACGACGCTCGACAGCCGGGACGGAGAGACCGGCTGGTCCAAGTCGGAAACCCGTTTCTTCGACGGCTTCAACAACACGGTTGCCTACGAATATTATCAGCTACTGTTTTCAGGTGGCGGCAGCGACGGAACCGCTATCGCCGAACTGGCCCTGCACGAATACGCGCCGTCGCAAACGCCGTTCGATCTCTCGGCCTCCTCGATCGTCGGCATCAACGACGGCATCGGCTTCCAGACCAGCGATATCGGCCGCGCCATTCGTCTGCTTGGCGCGGATGGCTTCTGGCGCTGGGCCAAGGTCGTTGCCCGGACCAGCACGACGGTGGTCACGGTCCAGTTGTACGGGCATGCTCTGCCCGATCTCAGCCCGATCATTCGCTGGCGTCTCGGCACGTTCGTGCCCGGCAAGTATGTCCAGAGCGGTTCGCTTTACGAGGAGCGTCTGGCGTTCAGCCGAAAATTCTCGGTCTATGCCTCGCAAACCGGCGATTTCGACAACTTCGCCACCGGTGAGAAAGACACCGACGCGCTGGAATTCGTGCAGGCAGGTGGCGGCCAGGCCAATGACATTACGTGGGTGGCGGAATCGGACGGTGCGCTGATCATCGGAACGCTTGGCGGGGTGAGGGCGCTGTCGGGTTCCGGCATCGACGAGGCGCTGACGCCGTCCTCGTTCAAGAACCGCCGGTCCCGGACTTTCGGTTGTGCCCCGCTGCGTCCCGTCGATGCGGGGCAGTCGTTCCTCTATGTCACCCGCTCCCGCAAATCGATCGCCGAGCTGACGCAAAACGCCACCGGCCGCTTCACCTCCGACGATGTCGGTCAGATATCGGAGCACATTCCCAAGAAAGGCGTCGTCGAACTCGCCTTCCAGACCGACCCCGATCCGCTGCTCTGGTTCCCGCTCGGGGATGGCGAACTCGGCGGCTACACGCACCAGCCGTCGCAGGACGTTCGCGGCATGCACATCCACCAGATCGCCGGAAGCTTCGCAGGATCGAACTGGGCCGTTGTCGAAAGCGCCGTGGTGACGCCCGGCCAGGACGGCAACGACGATCTCTGGCTGATCGTCAAGCGCACGATCGGCGGCGTGACCAGGCGCTATATCGAAATCAAGACCGCGCCGTTTGAGTATGGCGGGATCGGCGATGCATTCGAAGTCGACTGCGGCCTGACCTATTCGGGCGCCGCTGTGGGCACGGTCTCAGGGCTTGATCATCTCAACGGCGAAACACTCGACGTCTTGGCCGATGGCAAGGTCTACAAGGGCCTTGCTGTGGCTGCTGGCGCGGTTTCGCTGCCCGGTGGGGCTACGGCAGCCAAATGGCAGGTCGGGCTCGGCTACCAGTCCGAAGCCAACACGCTGGAACTCGACGTCGGCGGTCGCGACGGATCGATCGTCGGGCGGCGCAAGAAGGTGGCCAAGCTCATTCTTTCGCTGCTGGAAACCGACACAACCGGGCTTCAGGTCCAGTCGTTCATCCGCGGCCGCTGGGAGCAGGTTCGCATTCCGTCTGTGGTTGCACCCGACGGCATGGCGAAATTGTTCACCGGCAATGTCGAGGTGCCGATCGACGATAGCTGGGAAGGGCAGGGGCGGGTGAAGATCCGCCACGTCAATCCAACGCCCTGCACGATCAGGGCGATGACACCGGTGTTCGACGCCGAGCCTTAGAAGCTGCTGATCTCCCCCCTCGAGGGGGAGATGTCGCCGAAGGCGACAGAGGGGTCGGTTCGTCCTGACGCGGCCTCCTATCGCAAACTGAGGGGTTGGAGCTCCACGCGAGACGACCCCCTCTGGCCTACCGGCCATCTCCCCCTCGAGGGGGGAGATCACCCGCTCCGTCTTCCATCGCTTCCCCAACCAAGGAACCCACCCGTGACTCAACTCCCCCATGCCGAAGACCTCGGCAGGGCGCGGACGGCTGCCGATTTCGCTGCCATCCGCGCCTTGCTCGACACCGACCTCAACGATGCGATCGCCCGCAAGGGCGAGCTGGAAACGGAAAAGTTTCACGCGATCTTCGGCGCCGGCAATTTGACGGCGGCGCGTGCCGCATTGGACGACTGCAACGCTGAAATCGCGCTGATCGAGAAAACCATCGAGGACGCGGACGAGCGCCGCATTGGCGCCCCCCTGGACGAACCCCCCGCCGAAGCTGCCGTCGCCACGCCTGCGCCCGGCGACGAGGTCAGGACAAAGGCCGAGGCGCTCGGCGAGCGCTGGCGCACGGTCCACTGGCTGATCGAGCAGCTGCGCCAGGAGCTGTTCGCGGCCGATGCCTTGAGCCGCGCCATCATCGCCGCCAACGGCCTTTTCGATGCCGACGGCGCCGTCGACCTGAAGATCAACCTGACCACCATCCGGCGCACCGCCATGGCCGGCCCGCGGGCCGCCGCGCCATCGCGTCTCAGCCGCCCGGCGATCCAGGCCGACCGGCTGCTTTTGTCCTTCCTCAGCCCGGGCGGCGTGCTCGACCGGCGGCCTTCGATCGGTGCGCCGGTCGACGGCATCAAAAGCAAATTCATTCCCGCCGGCGAACGAGGCTGACCATGTGCACACTAGCTCTTATCGGTACGGCGCTTTCGGTCGGCGGCGCGCTGGCGGAAGGCCAGCAGTCCAAGCAGATGGCCGAGTACCAGGCCAAAGCCTATGAACAGCAGGCGCGGGCCGACGCCCAAAGCTCGGCCTTCGAGCAGGGCCAGGAGCGCCACAAGCAGGATCTGCTGCAGGCGCAGGCGCGTGGCCAGGCCGGCGCTTCGGGCGTCGCTATTTCTGGTTCGCCGACCGAGGTGCTGGCGGCCAATGCGAGGCAGGGCCAGCTCGACCTCAAGGCGATCCAGTACGGCTCGCAGCTGCGCCAGAACGGTCTCGCCACGCAAGCGGCGATCGCGCGCTTTTCCGGCAGGCAGGCGGTCGGCGCCTCGATCTTCAAGGCCGGCGGCAACCTCGTGTCGGGCATCTCCGGCCTCTACGACCCGGCCAAGGCGGTGACGTTCGGCAGAAGCGCCTTCCCGCCGGCGCCGGGTGGAGGCCTCTACTGATGGCCACCATCCCGCTCCAGCTTGCCCAGCGCCGCCTCGATACCGGCACTGTGGCCTCCTATCCCAGCGGCTCGCCGGTGGGCGCCGCCATGCAAGGCTTTGGCGACGAGCTCTCGGCGATTGCCGAGCGCTTCAAGCAACAGAAGCAGCAGCAGGACGCTTTCGATGCCGACATTATCGGCCGCGAGCTGAACGCACGCATAGCGCATGCCGAGGCCGTGGCGGTGCAGACCGCGCCGGCCGACGGCGGCGGCCTGCACGACTTCATGTATGGCCAGCTCGATCCGCGCAGCGACGGCGTCGTCAAGCCCGGCCTGTTCGACCAGATCTTCGACGACACCGTGGCGAAAGTGCCGGAGGGCGAACGCGCCAATTTCCTCGCCCAAAAGCAGGCTCTGCGGCTCGCCGGCTCGGCACGCATGGCGGCGCAGCAGCACGCGCGGCGCCAGAATTATGAGCAGGCCGAGTGGAGCAAGGTCGAGGACGGCTATACCAGCGCCATCGCGCAAAGCGACCCGGACGACACAGAAACATTCGATGCCATCAGGCAGAGCGGGCTCGAGCTGATCGGCAAGATGGGCAACCCGGTGGCCCGGCAGGCCGCCGAGGCCGCCTGGCGCGCCAACACGGCAAAGGCGCTCGCCCAGGCGATGATCGCCAAGGACCCGAAGGGTGCCGCGGAGGTGCTGGGTGGGGCGGTCGGGAGCGACTGACGGCAGGACCAAGGACGATACCGTCGAGGCTGTGAGTGGGCCTCGGGCGAGTGGGTCCAGCGTGCTGGCGACGCGCGAAGCGCCCGTAGGTGGCCTTGCGTCCGACGAAACACCTATCCGCACGGGTTCCGTGGGGCCCGTCGGAAATACGGCTTGGGCTGCCGCAGGACCCTGGATTGCCGACTTGTCGCCGGACACGGTTCAGGATCTCGGCCAGAAGGTGCAGGTAGCGACTGTGGCAAGCCTGGTCGATGCGCGCACGAGCATCGACATCGCCTTGCAGAACGCGCCGGCTGCCATTGCCAATACCGGCAGCTATTCTGGCAAGACACCGGGTGCCGAAGACTTCACTGCCGTGTACGGCGCCGAAGATGGCGGCAAGCGTCTCCAAGCCTTCGACATAACGGCTGATATCGGCCGCGCGGTTTTCGACATGCGACCCGTCCCGAACCAGGCGATACACGCCCAGATTCGGGATTTTGAACCCGGCCCCTACGGCTCGCCGGAAGAGCGGGAGCAGTATGAGATAAGGGCCGGCGCCGCGCAATTGGTGCTGGGTGCCAGGCGCGCCGATCCCGCCGGTTACGTCGGCCAACTGTTCCCGAACCATGCTCCGGACTGGGATAAGATCACAGCTCCTGAGGATTATAAGGCTGCCGTCACCTGGGCCGTCGCTGCTCAGCAGGAGTTGGGCTTCGACCGAATACTGCCAATGCCCTGGGCTGTAGCTGGCCAGCAGGCGGCGAAATACATCGACCAAGGCGTGCCGTTCGAAAAGCGCCTTGCCAAGTTGAGTTCGATCGTCCTGGCGGTTCGCGATCCTGATGCCCGCAAGGCGACAACCCAACAGATTTCTGTGGCGGCGGAAGCCCAGTGGCGAGCCAAGGCCGCCCAAGATCCGAACGTCGCGCCAGAGTCGTTGGAAGCCCAGGTTGCAGTGCTCAAGAACAGGCTGGCGTGGATCGGGGAACATCCGGCCCAAGCCCAGTACAGCACCATGCCGTGGCTACAGCAATTCGGCTTGGCGTTCTCGGATGTCGGCCGCCTCACGGCTAAGGGCGCGGCCGCCGGCGGTGCGGATGCGATCTCCGCCGGGCTGGACTCCGCTTGGTCCGGAGGAAACTACCAGAACCTCCTCGAAGATGAACAGGCCAAGACCGAGGACGCCGAGGACCGGGCCGGTTCGGCCGGTTGGGCGGCGGAAGCCCTCGGCACCGGCTTAAGCGGATATGGCCTGGCGGAGAGTTTGTTCGGTTTGCTGGGCCGGGCAAGCGTTGGCGCGGCGGCAGAGAACGGCTTGATCGGTCTTGCTGCCCGAACTGGCGTCGGGGGTGTGGCGGGTGGCACTTATGGCGGGGCATACGCCTTCAACACAGGACAGAGCGTCCCCTGGGGAATTGCCAACGGCGCGCTTTGGGGGGCGGGCGGCAATGTCCTTGCCGAAGGGCTCAGTGCAGTTGGCAGCCAGGTGTTGGCAAGGCTTGCCGGGCGTTCTGCGAATGCTAAACCTGATATCGTACTGGATAGTGGGGCTCCCCCGGTTTCTGTCAATGCAGAAGAGATTCCGATCTCGACCGGCAAGGCCCGAGAAATAAGGAGGCCCTATACGCATTTGGAAGATCCTCCCAACGTTGCGTCCGGCAAGGATCCAACAAAGAAGCAGAGGATAGCTATTTTCGAGGAAAATAAAAGGGTGAATGATGGAATTTTGAGATCGGATGAGAGTGGTATAGAAATAATTCCAGCAAAGAAAAGCAAAAGAGGCGTAACTCCTCCAAAAAACGAAGCTCATATCGATCACATAGATCCGGTTAATCCCGCTGACAAGACAAAATCGTCAGGATCAAATAGCCATAAAAATCTTCGTCTTACGGCTGGGTTTGAGAATATAGAAAAATCGAACAAATAGGTGACATATGACCGAATGGAAGTTCGAAAACCCAAAAAACACAGCCGTTATTTCGACTCGGAAGATATTTAGGGGGGCGGCTGGATTGCGTATGTGTCACATGATGATGACGGCGACGATAATGAGTCGTGGCAATTCTACGGAAATGAAGCTGAAGTTGATCAAGATGACCTAATTTTAGTGGCCTTGGTCGAGGTGGTCGAGCTTGATGGAACTGTTGCACAGTTGGCGGATTTGCCGTTAGGCTGGCGTGCGTGGCGCGATACAAAGTCTTCGCCATGGAAGCGCGACAAAATCACCTAAACACATTCTGAATGGTAGCGGAGTTTACTCTGCTTTGACCCGGTTGGAAGTGAACGCATAGACGAGTCACGACGGTTTTGGCGTGCGCAAGGATTATAGGCTAATGTTCGAGATGAGACGACGGTGGGGCAGATCATGTATCAAAACATACTACCCCTACCAGGGCCGATCATATACAGCGTCACAGCGATGCTGGAGATTATGCGCGCTGGGCTAATAGAAGATGGCAAAAGCAGAAGGCGAACAACATGAATGACGCCGCTCCGAATCTAGACAGCGTCCACCCCATGTTGCCCTGGACGGTTAGATAGGCGCCATGGAAGAGTGGGTCGAAGCCGCGCGAGAGGGAAAGTCGGTCGCGGACATTATCCCCGTCAACGTGCCGGCGACCCCTGCCTACGCCGAAATGTTGGGCAGCCGTCTGAAGTTTCTTGACGAGAACGTGCTTCCGTTGCTCCCAAAGTGATGCACGGCTCGACCAGATCAGTGCTGGCGCGATCACCGGTGAGTACGCCCCGCCGGCGATGGCAACGTGCCGGCGGTCTGATTGTGGTCACGATCCTGGCTTATGGCCTGCTAACCGCCGAGCGGTCAGTTTGGCGGTGCCTCCTGGATCGCCTCCTGTTTCAGATGAAGGATTGACCTGTTGCGCACGGACTCTTTTTCGACCATGGCAAGGATCGTTTTTCTGCTCACCTTGGCCGGCGTCCTCCTGCTCGCGCTTTCGCCGGTGCGCTTCCTGCAGGAGTTGGACATGGGCTTCACCTTCCAGCACGACAAGCTCAACCACGCCGCGGCGTTCGCGGTGCTGGCGGCGCTTGGAAGCCTCGGCTGGCCGGAACACAAGACGAGGCTGGTCGTGCTCCTTGCCATTACCGGCGCGGCGATCGAGCTGCTTCAGGGCGTGCAGCTGATCGCGCGCGATATGGATATCCTCGACTGGGTCGCCGACTGCGCCGGCATGGCCTGCGGGCTGGCGGCCATGAGGGGCACAAGAAGGCTCATTGGCGGGCTGCTGTAGTCTCGACCGCGTTGCCGCTCTCCGTCCGGAAAATGTAAATCGCCGGCTGCGCCGGATAGCGCGGTGTCCGGCCGCGTAGCTTAAGTCTCCCACCGACAGCACCGAACCCCCTTCCAGCCTCGCTTATGCGGGGCTTTTTTTATGGAGCAAGCCCTCATGTCCCGACCTGCAACTGCCGCCGTTCGTCTCCTGACCGGCGAACGCGAACCCGTGCGCCTCGCAACCACGGCCGACATCCTCCTGCACGGCCTGCAGGCCATCGACGGCGTGCCGGCCGAAATCGGCGACCGCGTGCTGGTCAAGGACCAGGCCGACCCGACGCAGAACGGCATCTACACGGCGAGCGAAGGCGACTGGTTCCGCGCCGCCGACGCCCGCACCACGCGCACCCTGCTGAAGGGAACGACCGTCCATACCCAGATCGGGTCGGTCAACGCCGACCGCGTGTTCGAGTTCACGGCCGACGAGCCGGCCGTCGGCGCCGATGCCATCACCGTCGCCGCATCCGTTCCGCCCGACATCGCCGACGTGGCCGAAGAGGTTGAAGCGCTGCGCGATGAAACCCAGGCGCTGAAGGATGCTGCCGCAGCCAGCGCCGGCCAGGCATCCGACAGTGCCGCCGCTTCCGCCGCGAATGCCGGACAAACCGCTGCCGACCGGGCTGCGACCAATTCCGATGCCGTCGCCGCCGCGGCGGCCGTCATCAGCGCCCAGGCCGCACGCGACGCTTCGCTCTACGGCAAGGGCATTTTCCCGACGACGGCGGCGGCAATCGGCTTCGGCGTCGCCGGCAACGGTGCGATCACCGCCGGCTCCGGCGGCGCCAACGGCACGTTCGACCTGGTGTTTACCGGCGGGACCGGTTCGGGCGCCGCCGGCCGCTTCGTGGTGGCGGGCGGGGCGCTGACGCAGATACTGATCACGGCGCCGGGCTCCTACACAGTGGCGCCGACGTTCAGTTTTGCGGCGTCGGCAGGGCTCGCCGGCGCAGCCGCAGCGGCGGTGCTGGGCAGGAATGTCGATGTCGGCGAGTATTTCTGGACGGAAGTTTCGACTGGTGTGCTTGGGCTGTACAATGTCACGGCCGGGCCTGTGGCGGCCGATACGGGCGTTCGCGCGGCAACGGCTGCTCTCCTTTCGAGCGTCGATAGCCTTGCAATGATCGAAGGCCTTAGCGTTCCGACCGCCAGGCTAACTGAGGCGGCCGGATCAGTCAGCCCATCTGTATATCGATCCTACTCTTTTGTGTCGGGCGACACGATCGAGCACATTGCCATTGCCAAAGCTGGAGAGCGAAGCATTCTGCAGCTTATTCACGCGGGGGCTGGTGCGGCCTATACAGCCAACTTCAATCTTGAGGAGGGTATCGTCTCAAGCAGTTCTGGCGCGAACCTCGTCAGCGCTGCCATCACGGATATTGGCTCCGGCTGGTACGAGTGCAAGGCTGTCGTCCTGGCTGCGGCAAATATTACGAACAATGTGCAGGCACGCATGTCGGCTGCTGGCGTTTTTCCGTTCACCGGCGATGGAACCAGCGGTATGTACATTCGCAGTATCGTGCTGCGCAAGCAGGGCCTGCCGGCTAACCTGTTCCCGAGCAGCGACCCCGCCAACGCCGCCTTCACGAAGCAGAACGTGACGGTTACCACCACGGTCAGCCCTTATGAACCGGTGCTGATCTCCCTGCCTCCGCTTGTCGATGGCCTCGACGTGACCGTCAGAGGCCGAATGACGGCATCGAAGCTTGTCGAAATGGTCGGCTCTGGCAATCCTTCCGTTTATCAGGGCAGGTCCGTGGTCAATGGCGACAATATCGTCTGGAAAGTCACCGCCAAAAAGGCCGAACGCAATCGTCTCAATCTCTACTCCAACAACGCCGTCATCTTCGACTGCACCTTCAATCTCGACACCGGGACTGCGACCGGCACGGGCGCGAGCATCGTCGCTCTTGGCAACGGCTGGTACGAATGCACGGTCACGAAGACGGCAACGGCCACGGCCGCGACGAACTGGCAACAGCGTATTTTCCCGTCTGCTGGCGGTCACCCGTATGTCGGCGATGGTGTGTCTGGATTCTATGTCCAAAGGTCGGCTCTAAGCATCAATGGTGGGCCGAATGTCTTCTCGTCTTCGGAAAACCTCTCCAACTCGGCCTGGACCAAAAGCGCCGGCGTGACGGCAGTCGCCAATGGCGCTCTGTATCTTGGCCTACTGTCGGATCCGGCCAACATCGGCGGCGATCCATATGACGACGGCTCGGCCGCCCTGGTTGGTAAGAAATTGACGCTGATCGGCTCTAGTATTTCGGCCGGAGCCTACTACGTTCCCGTCCTCGCCGGTCTGACCGGTATGGTCCCTACCAATCTAGCCGTCAGTGGCTCGGCCTTGGGGCTGAGCACGACCGCCTATCCGAGCTACGGAATGTCCAATGCGATCACCAACATTCCGGTCGACGCGGAATTGGTAATCCTGGAGCCGGGCCCGAACGCCTTTGGCGCGCAGGAGACGCCCCTGGGCGCTCTCGGCGACACGACCTACGCCACTCACTATGGTTCGCTGTGGGCGGCGTGCGCCGCCATCCGAGCGCGTGCGCCGAACGCCAAGATCGTCATGATTGGCACCTACAGCGGCGGCCCTGGACACGCGACGCACCGGATAGGTCGGGTGAATAGCCAGGGCAACACCATGGACCAGTTCTTCAACGCCGAGCGCGAAGTGGCGAAGCTGCTGTCCATACCGTTAATCGACGTAGGTGGTGAGAGTGGCATCGGCTACCTGACCTCGTTGCTTTACATGGGCGATGAGCTCCATCCGAATGCTGCGGGCAGTCTGCGTCACGGAACTTTCGACGCTGAGGAACTCCGTTGTCTGTCGCGCCGGGGCTTCTTCGGAGCCTAGACTGGAATGGTCCTGTGTGGCAGATGTTCGCGAATGCGCGTCTTCTCCACCGTTCTCACTCTTCGCCGCCGCTTTTGGTCGTGGATCGCCACGGGCGCCGCTAGGGAGAATGCCGTCATCGGGCCGCGCACGAAGTTCGGCGCCGGGGCAGAGATCTTTAATATCCACGGCGACCGGTCTCGCGTCTCAATCGGCGCGGACAGCCATTTGGATGGGCATTTGCAGGTCTTTGCCCACGAGGGTCGGATCAAGATTGATGATTGGTTCTATCTTGGCCCAAGCTCGACGATTTGGTCGTCAGACCCGGTGGGGATCAAGATCGGAAAGCGGGTACACGTCTCATGGGGTGTGGCGATCCACGACACCAACTCGCATCCTATGGACCCGAAGAAGCGCTTCGCGCAGATGCAAGCCATCTTCAAGCGGGGCCATCCTAGAGTCGACCCTGGCATCCGCTCCGCTCCGATCGTGATTGGAGACGATGTCTGGATTGGGAACAGTGCCATGATCATGAAGGGTGTCACGATCGGCGATCGGGCGATTATCTCCGCCGGTTCCATAGTGCGAACCGACGTCCCTGCTGACGCCCTGGTGCGGCCTGACCGGGTCGTGAAATGATGCCTTTGGGTTAATGCTCATCACACGGTTAGCTCACTGTCACGAAGGGCATGTGCTTGATCCGCTCCCATTGCTCCCTCGCCGTGGTTCCTGACCAGCCGTTGCGAAGTGCACTCTCGCGGTACGCCTCCACAGGCTCTAGTCCGGGCAAGGCCACAGTCTGCGGCAAGAAGAACAGGTTGCCGCCAGCCGCCGAGACAGCGACGAGTTTGTAGCCGTGACTATTGCAGAGCTGCGTCAGAGCGGTGATCGAGGCGCCGTGATACCAACCGCTTTCGTGCTTTGCGGCCCTATCGAACGACGGATCGTATGGCACGGTGACGGGGTTGAGCCCGAAGCTGGCATTGTACTCCGCGACAATGACGGCCGGGCGCACTGGCAGCAAGGCTTGCAGAAACCAGTAGTCGTTTCCATCGACATCGACGGAAAGCACTCCAAGTTGCGGAAAATGCGTGGCGAGACTTTCGATGTTGTTGAGATCAATGAAGCTCTGGCGCACTTCAATCCGCTTTGGAAGCAGCGAGCGCGCCAACCGCACGGTCGTTGCGTCGCCGTCGACGAGCAGACCGCTGAATTCACTAAGCCCAATGCAGTTGTACTCCGTCGGATGGAAACCAAATTCCAAGAACGTTTTCGGGCTTTGGCCAACAATCTGCGACAGGATTACACTTTCGTCTGATTGCGGAGACCCGGCAAGGCGAGCCTTTGCGAGGTGAAAATAATATCGGAGGGGGCTTGAGCGAAGGAAAGCATGCATGCGCGATTGGACATTCATCAATGGATGACTCCTGATCGCCCGCCCGCGGACAATTATTTGCGACAAGCGGCGGCGGTTTGCAAGCTTGCAAACGCGCGTGTCCGCCAGTCTGGAGGCCATTTGAAAATCGCCGAAAAGTTCGTCAGAAGAATTGCTCTGCGAGGGCCGCTCGGGATGCTGTGCGCACCAACAATGGCACAGCAAGCCGACCAGAAATCCTACAACTGGGCGGTATTTCGGAATTGTCAGGGTTCATCGCCGACGCAGACCCACCGCGCCGGCGGGCTACCGTCTGCTGTCCTGCGGCTTCTGGTGAGGGTCCTGGCTTTTCGACCACCAGACAAAATACAGCGAGCCCATCTTCATCACAGGCACGCGGCGGTCGCGTTCCCTGGCCCGCAACTCACGATAGGTCTTCATCTTCAGAGTGCCGCCAGGCAACCTGATACGCACTGCCATCGGTTCAACTCCCGTTGTGCAACGCAGCAATTGTGTGCAATGCGGTAAGTAGAGACCTTCCGTTGCGGAAGAGTCAACAGCAGGATCATCAACTTATTTTGCGAGCTGCGGAGGCTTCGCGGTGCCAGGCGGGCAGGGCCGGCCGAAGGAGCTTCATCCTGGCGACTGATCATCAATCAGGCGCTGGCGGTTCGACCACCAGGTGAAATAGATCCGGCCGATCTTGACGACGGGTATGCGGCGGGCGCGTTCGCGGTCGCGCAATTCGCGGTACACCTTCACCTTCAGTGTGCCGCCAGGCATCCTGATACGCACCGCCATCGATTCCGCCACCCCATTGTGCAATGCAGCATCAGAGACCTTCCGCTGCGGAAGAGTCAATGCCTGCCCGCTGACTATTTCTGGGACTAGTCGAGCGGTCTTGAGGTTTGGGCGCACGCGGCGGTTCCCGATCCCGCACGGGGGCGCCAGTGCCAGTCGGGATCGTCTGGTGCGCGGGCTATTTCCTGGGCGAGGAGTTGTTGGGCGAGGATGGGCGATCGGACATGCCGCTCGGCCACCAGATGACGAAGTAATTGCCGACCTGCCAAACCGGCACCTCGCGGTTCTGCTCGCGGCGCCGCAGCTCGTTCCTTTTCTTGATCTTCAAGGTGCCGCCCGGAAGCCTGATTCTTATCGTCACGTGTCCTCCCGCTACAGCTACGAACGATAGATGGGAACAGTTTCATCCCGGCTAGACAATTTCATTCAGCCCAAGCAATTTCGGGGCCGGTAGACGCAGCGCGCCGGACCGCAGCGATATCGCCGGAACCGGCTTCATTTGAAGAAATCCGCAATGCCGTTGATGGCCAGCACCGCATAGACGATCGGTCCGGCGATAAACGCACAATAGAGACAAAGGATCGCCGCCAGCACCGCGAGCAACGGCTTGTCGCGAGCGACGGCGCGGAGCTCGGACTTCACCGACCAGCGTGCCGCAGTGGTTTGTTCATCATCAGACATGTGCACCATCCCGCGGCCATTTCACACGGCGGGTCGAAAACATCAACCTTCCTTGCCACATCGGCGCGGGCTGCCGCCAAATTCTGCTTTGCCGCCGCGCATCTGCTTTTTCAACCTCAAAACCTTGCCCGCGAGGGCGGAAAGGACTGCCCATGGACATGACGTTCAGGGGCGCCGCCAGGCGCCTCGATGATATAGACTTGCCGAAACTCGGTGCCCGGATCGGCGTCGGCGAGGACGAGATGCACGCGTTCCTCGATGTCGAGACCAGCGGGCATGGCTTCGACGCCGTTGGCCGGCCGGTCATCCTGTTCGAACCGCACGTCTTCTACCGCAACCTGTCGGGTGCCAAGCGGGCACAAGCGGTAGCCGCCGGCCTCGCTTATCCGAAGTGGGGCGCAAAGCCCTATCCCAGGGATAGCTACCCACGGCTCAGGGCAGCTTGTGCGATCGACGAAACCGCGGCGCTCAAATCCGCTTCGTGGGGCTTGGGCCAGGTTCTCGGCGAGAATTTCATGGCGGCAGGCTTCCTTACCGTGCAGGCGATGGCCGAGGCGATGATGGCGGACGAGGCGCTGCAGCTCGGCGCGGCGATCGATTTCATCGTCGAGAAGCGGCTCGACGACAATCTGCGCAATCATGACTGGTCGGGATTCGCCAAGGGCTACAACGGCGCCGGCTATCGCAAGAACGCCTACGATACCAGGCTTGCCGAGGCCTATCGCAAATGGTCGCGCATCAAGGACACGCCCTGGCCGTCTGCCGGTCCGGTGTCATCGGCGGTCACCCCTGCAGTCCCGCCAGAGCCCGCCAAGCCAATTGCCGTTCCACAAGCGACCGCTACGCCCTCTGGGCCTCCCGTGGCTGTCGCCAGGCCCGGCTTCTGGGCAGCGCTGATCGCCGCCATCCTCAAATTATCAGCCATCCTCAAGCTATTCGGAAGGAAATGACATGTGGACCCGGATCAAGAGCTTTTTCCGCGACAGCGAGACAATATTCTGGGCGCGGCTTCAGGCGGCCATCGGCGTCATCGCGACTATCGTCACCTATGTCGACCCGCAGGTTCTTTCGCCGGTCGTTCCGGGGGAATGGTTCCCCTGGTTTCTTGTGATCAACGGCGTTTTGACCGAGTTCCTGCGCCGCCGCCGCGCGGAGGACTTGTGATGGCAGCGCTTCTCAGCATTCTCAGCGCCATCATCGGCAACAAGCTCGTCATGACGGTATTCGCTGCCGTGGCGGGCGGCATCGGCCTTTACGTTGCCGGCGGCATCAACCGGGCGAGGAAGGAGGCGGTCAAACAGGCAGAGGCAAAAGTCGCGGCCGCCGAGGATCGTCTGGAAATGAGGCGCGAGGCCGCCGCCGAAGAGCGCAAGGCCGCCGGCATGGCCGATGCGGCAGCAAGAGCGGAGGCTGAGAAATGGGCAAGGCGCTGATCCTCTGCGTGGTGCTCGCCGGCTGCACGACAACCGCGCCGGCCGGCAATCCGCGCCAGGTCTGGTGCGACCACAACCAGCCGCGCCGGCCATCCTCCCCGGTCGTTGCCGCCATGAGCCGGCCCGAGCTCGACGAGATGAACGCCTTCAACGGGCAGGGCGCCAGATGGTGCGGGTGGACGCCATGATGCACGAATTGCTCGACGTCCTGGGCATCAAGGCGCCGGTGTTGGTCGCCGGCCTTTCTGGCGGCATTTTGCGGGCCTTGTCGCGCCACCGCTACAAGGTCCGCGAGATGGTGGCCTCGCCGATCTGCGGCGCGCTGGCGGCGGCCTATCTGACGCTGCCGGTCGTGCATTATTTCCGCGCCGCCGGCCTGCCCATTCCTTCTCCGGACGACGACACCACGACGCTGGCCGCGGCGTTCCTCATCGGCGTCTCGGCGATGTGGATCTCGGACATCGTCTTCGAGGTTATCGTGCGCCGGTTCGGGCCGGTGAAGGGGGAATAAGCCGCCCAAGCCCGACGAAATAGTGACGTTCAGTTGGAGCCCGCCGCGCCGAAAGGTGCGGCGGGCTTTTTGCATTTTTGCTCGCATTCTGTACGATCTTTCTTTCGCGACAGGGCGGCTCGATCCGGCGCTGCCCGACCAAGATGCGCGTTAGGCATGGGAGATGGTGTCATGCTTGCCAAGGTCCAGACACAAGCGGCAGTCCTGACAGCCGGGGCGCTTCTGTTTGCCGCAACGGCCGACGCGCGGCCGGACAGCCGCGCGATGACATGCGAACAGACGCAGCTTCTGATCCAGAGGCATCGCTCTGTCGTGCTCACCACCGGCCAGAACACCTACGACCGTTACGTCCGCCAATTCGGCAATGAATGCGACTGGCCGCAGGTGCCGCGCGCCGCGTATATCAAGACGCGTGACGGTCAATGTCTGGTCTATCGCTGCCAGGAGCCGCTCTTCGACCTCCCGAATTGAAAGCAGGCGGCGGCTCATTCCTCGTCGAAAGGGCCACCTTCGCGTGCGAGATCGCGCGAAATGACACGTTCATCCGTATCGTCCGGCAAGGCCTCGTCGCTGTCCTGGTAAGCGTTATCGTCGTCCTCCTCCGGCAGTTCGCCGCTCTTCTCGACGTCATAGCGAATATCGCCGTTTTGCGGCACGCCGTCAGGGAGGATTCTCCCGCTCCGGATGGCATCCCAGTCCTGCTGCTGGATCGTCGGGCTCTCCGTCTCGTCGTCGGTTCGTTCTTTGCTGCGCGGTTCCATCGCCGGTTCTCCATAATGTCAGCGGCCCTGAATTGGCTCAGTGGTTGAACTCATAAGTCTGGCGGCCGGTTCCGTGCCGCTGCGGTCCGGGCGCATTGCCGCACGACGGAACCAATCGCGCCTGCCCGCCTTCACATTCAGAAGATACTGGCGCGAAAGGAGCTCGATATGAGACCGCTCATTTTCTTGCCGTATATGCTAGGTGCGCTGCTGCTGGCGGTGCCGGCGGCCGCGCAGCCGGGCGAACAGGCGCAATCCGACCGCTGCAAAGTCGAGCCGCCGGACCAGAACAGCCAACAGCAGAAGCCGGCCGGCAACAATTTGTCCGATACGCTCGAGCCATGCGGTGGGGTCCTGAAGCCGCCGCCAACGGGCGATCAGGGCATGGCGGCGCCACCGCCGGATGAGGGCAAGACCCCGGTGATCAAGCCCGGCGAGGTGCCGCCACAGCCGCCAAAGCAGTAGCAGCGACGAGCGGCAACTTCGCGCCGCTCGCGCCGGCAGGTTTGTTGCACTCGCTGAGGAACATTAGCTTGTCCTAAATGTTATTTCAGACGCAGTAGATATCACCCCCCTCCGGTATCGCTGCTGATCGGGAAACCGATCGGCCCGCGTCTTGCGACGCGGGCCACCGCAAGCTCATTCGCAGTCCATTCGCCGCATCGCGCGGGCACTTCACCGCTGTTCGATTAGCCGCCACTTACGGAACAACAAGGTGGCGTGGGCGTTTGCCTAGAGGGTTCGCCGCTTCGACCGGAATGCCGCGTCGCAATTGTAAGGGCGAGGCCCGTAACAACAGGAGTAGACGATGAAAATCCACCTTGTTCCTGCTGCGGCGGGATTGGCGTTGCTTGCCGGCGTCGGCGTGGCCACCGCGGACCAGGTGATTGTCACGCCCAAACAGCAGACGGTCATCCGCGAATACGTCCACAAGCACCCGCTGGCGTCGATCAGTCTTCTGGGGGTGGAGCTCAATATCGGTTCCACGTTGCCCGATACGGTCGAGCTGCAACCGATCGATGTTCCAGACGTGCGGTACAGATACGTCGTCGTCGGCAATCGCACCGTGCTCGTCGACCCAGACACCCGCAAGATCGTGCAGGTCATCGAGTGATCGGCGTTGCCAAACCGCGAACCGGATTTGGAAGGTCATGGCCTAAATTATCAAATGAGAGCTCCATCCCGAGGGATCGGGATGGAGCCGCTGTCGTCTCGAAACAAGGAAAGGAGCCATTCCCATGCTGCCGCATGTCGAGCCGGTCAACGTGGCCGCAGCCGTCGACAAACTGCTTGCTGAACGAGGCGATGGCCTGCTGTCGATGAAGGCGGCGATAGCACTGTTGCGCGAACGCACCGGAACCGAGCGCTCGGACGCGGACCTTGAAGGGCTGATCATCAAGAAGGCGGCGCTCCTCGGGGTCGCCGTCCTGTGTGACAGAGAGGTTCAATGACGGTGTCGCCTGCCGCTCAAGACGCCGGTCGAAATTTCAGCTAGAACAAGGTTGCTTACGCATCAACCGAGCCGACGGAGGTATCAGTGACGGACAGGCAGGAACGGATTCGCCAGCGAGCACACGCGATCTGGGAACAGGCAGGCAGGCCCGACGGGGCGCATCAGCAGCATTGGGATCAGGCTACCGCCGAAATCGACGCAGAAACCGCCGCGCCGGAGACCGCCAGCCGACCGAAGCCGAAAGCACGCCAGCCTAAGCCGGCCGCCAGCAAGGACGGAAGCAAATCCAAGGCGCGACCACGTAAAGCGTGAACGCAAGCGGATTTGATTCCAACGCTGGATCTCGCGGGTGGTCGGCCCATACATCGTTCCATGATCGGCAGCAAAACCAGTCCTGACCGGTCCTGCTGTCCGCAAGCCCGCGATGGCAAGCCCGATTGGCGCGGCTAACTACTTACCGCAATTGTTGTCGTTGACAGTCGGTGAAACCGTCCCGGCAGGCTTGTTGGATGCATCGGGTTGAGCTCCTTGCGGGGTTGCAGGGCAGTTTTCATCCGCATTGGAGTTCATGGTACCCGTCGTGCCCATCGTGCTGCGGGTCGTGCCAGGGTCAATACCGTTCGGCTTGGGCTGGACGACGATGCTCTTCTCGCTGCCAGGCGCATTGTTGTCCGACCCGGCGTTCTGGGCCATCGCCGCGGTCGCCAGACCGGCTGCAAGTATGGAAGCTGTCACGATTTTCGTAAGCATGTTGATCTCCATCATTGAGTTATCATCATGTGGCGACTACAGAAAAAACAACTCGGGTGATGGAAAGGTTCCGGCAAAAATGACGCAGCACAGTGAAGCAAACCCGCGCAGCGCGGATCTTCTCGGCCCCTTGTTCTATTACCGTAGGTAGGTTTGATGTTGTGGTTTGCTGATTAGGAATTCGCCTTCTTTGGCCGCCGACCGTCGCAACGTTCGTCTGTTGCGGCGCCATCAGCTGAGTCTCGCATCGCTTCAATTGGTAGAGGCCATCCCAAAGTAAAACTTTCGGAAAATTTCAGTACAAATTTCACGCGGCTGTTATTTGAAAATATACCATGAGGCCAGCGAGCTGATCGGCAACGAAACCGATCATCTTCTTGCAAATTAGTAGGTATGCAACCGGCGACGTCGCGGGCTGTTCAGCGCAACTACAGCAAGGAGAGTGTTATGACCACCTTAATCAAAACAATCACCGATGCGGTGGCAGGCAGCGCAGTTATTTTCATGCTCTCGATGCCCGTGAATGCCGCGGACGGAATTGCCGTTGGTGTTGGAACATCCATCGGCGGCAACGGCGGCATCAAAGCCGGCCTCGGCGCGACGGTTGGCGGTCGCGGCGGCATCAACGCCGGTGCCGGCGCGACGGTTGGCGGCAGCGGCGGCATCAAGGCAGGCCTCGGTGCGTCGTTGGGCGGCAGTAGCGGCATCAACGCCGGTGCCGGCGCGACGGTTGGCGGTTCCAGCGGAATCGCGGCGGGCGCCGGCGCATCGGTCGGGGGCAGAAGCGGCATCAACGCCGGTGCCGGCGCGACGATCGGCGGTTCCGGTGGCATTGCTGCCGGCGCGGGGGTAGGTATCGGCAGCGGCGTTAGGGCTGGCGCGGGGGTCGGGATCGGCAGCGGCATCAATGTCGGCGCCGGTGTCGGGATCGGTGGTGGCACCAATCCGAGCAATCCGTCCAACCCGGGCAGCCCGTCCAATCCCAGCAACCCCAGCAATCCCAGCAATCCCAGCTTGCCCCAGGTCGTTGCCGACATGTCGGGCGACAAGTTGGCCAGGATGAAGAAGCGCTGCGTTGACGTGCTCAGCAGCGAAGGCACTTACGACAGCGATCTGCGCCAATTGTGCCTGCTGATCGCCCGCCGCTAAGGCGAATACATCGGATGAATGTCGGACCGGGCCGAGAGGCCTTCGTCCACCAAAGCTCCAGCAGTCCAAAGCCCGCCATTGCGGCGGGCTTTTTTCCGAGCACGTGGCGGCAGCATGGCGGGGCTCACACGCGCTCAGTGTGTTTGACGGCCAGGATCCGGCCAAGCGGACGCTTCGTCTTCCAGGGAGTCCCAACCCGCGGCGGGGCTGCTTTGCATCAGCTGAGGGCACGCAAACTCCGCCAGATCGGTTTCCGCGAAGCCGTCGAACTCGATAGCCGCCCCGTAGAGCTGGGCTGCTTGCATGACGAGCCATTCGATGTCCTCGCGCGCAACATTCTCGGCGAGGTTCTGCAGTCGCGCGGCTTCGGCGACAGCAGTCAGATTGATGGCAATCCCGGACCGCAATACAGCCCGAACTCGGGAACTGACGTCTTCGTGCAGGCGAACCGAAAATCCGTAGCGCATGGAAAACCTTCCCTTCAGGAGCGGTTTGTCCCTCATGTTCCACGATGCGCCCAGGATTCGCGATTGGCAAGCGAAATTCCTTAAAAACTCGTTTTATGTCAAATAGTTAGCGTATTTTGTTGATTGCCTATCTGACGCTTGATCCGCTTCATCTGACTTCTGCATGACTCGCTGATCCGAAGGCCTTGACGCATTCTGCTCACGTACCTAACTCTACAGAAAATTAGGAACACACTAACTCAGCTGCATTTAGGCTGGTGTGACAGGAGGCCGAGATGTCCGAACTGGAACGCCCGGAACGATTGCAGATCATGCTGACCGTCGATGAACTGGCGGCGTTGGAGAACTGGCGCTTCGACAAGCACATGCCGAGCCGGTCGGCCGCGGTACGTGAGCTTTTGAGGCGAGGTCTCACAGCCGATGGTTTCCTGACGGCGGCGCATGGGACCAAGTCGCGCGATTTCGGCATTCTGCCGCATTCTGCAGATGGTGACCGCAGCGCGGCCGACGGACCGTCCCAGAAGGAATAGCGCCGAAGGAATAGCGCCGTTTCCGCCGCGGATCGCCCGCTCTGCGACCGTGCTTCGCGTCTCTCTTGCTTCGCGATGAGCTGTGAACGTCTGGTCTGCTGACGGCTGCGAAGTAGAAGAGATCCAAAGCTCTGTCTTGCCAGACGCTCCGTAATCAGGGAGTGCTTGATCGGCATAGTGCGCGCTCGGGAATATTGCCGATGACGCTGGAATTGACGGCGGGCGACCAGTCGATGCTGCATGGCGAGCAAGGCTCGGCAGCGGCTGCCGCCATGACGATCCTGGTTGCCTTTTCCAAGGCGGTCGGCGCGCGCAAGTTGCTGAACATTGCCGGTGCCCATATCGACGGCTGCCTCTATCACGGCCAGGCCAGCCTCGATTTCGTCGAAAGGCTGATCGAGGGCGGCGGCCGCGTTCGGGTGCCGACGACGCTGAATGTCGGTTCGTTCGACCTCATCCATCCCGGATTGGTGAAGATGCCGGTGTCGCAAGAAACGCCGGCGCGACGCCTGATGAAGGCGCATCTGGAACTCGGCTGCCAGGCGACCTTCACCTGCGCACCCTATCAGACCCGGTTCCGGCCAAGGTTCGGCGAGCAGATCGCCTGGGGTGAATCCAACGCCATCGTCTTTGCCAATTCGGTGATCGGCGCGCGGACCAACCGCTATGGCGATTTTATCGATTTGTGCTGCGCAATGACCGGGCGCGCGCCGGCATGGGGGCTGCATCTGAGTGAAAATCGACGAGGCCAGGTCCTGTTCGAGCTGACTGACGCTGCTTTCGAGCCAAGCGACGCTCTGTTTGTCGGCGTCGGGCTGATCATCGGGCAAAGGGCTGGCGACCGCATCCCTGTCATATCGGGCCTGCCGCAGCCGCGCGACGAGGACCAATTGAAGGCGCTGGGGGCGGCGGCGGCAACGACTGGTGCCGTGGCGCTGTTTCATGCCGTCGGCATCACGCCGGAGGCGGAGACGCCGGATGAGGCGTTGCACGGCCTGGCGCCGGAGGAAAAAATCCGGATCTCTCGCGCTGACATCCACCATGCGCTGGCCAGGCTGTCGAGCGTTCCCGACGGCGTGCAGCTCGCAGCCGTGTCGTTAGGCACGCCGCATTTCTCCCATGAAGAGTGGATGCGCCTGTTGCCGCTGCTGCGCGAAGTCGGTCCAGGCAAAGGTGTCCCGATCTATGTCAACACAGGGCGCGCGACGCTGACGCGGCTGCAGGACGAAGGCGCACTGGCCGGCATGGAAGCCTTCGGCCTGGTTCCGGTCACCGACACCTGCACCTATGTCACGTCGATCCTCGAGCGTCTCGATGGCGCGGTGATGACCAATTCGGGCAAATGGGCGCATTACGCACCTGGCAATATCGGTGTCTCGGTGGCCTTCGGTGACATGGAAGACTGCGTCCGCTCGGCTGCGGCCGGCCGCGTCGTGCGAGGCGCGCCATGAAGACGCCGGCCAGAACCGGTACATTCCACCTTTCCGGCTCGGCACAAGGCCCAGCGCTGGTGCTTTGGCAGGCGCTCAGCTTCTGGGGCGGGATCGACGTCGAAACGGGCGACATCATCGACCATTCGCATCCGGACCTGGGCGGCAATATCGCTGGCAAGATCCTGGTGATGCCGAGCGGGCGAGGGTCGTCGTCCTCGTCTTCGGTTCTGGCCGAAGCGATCCGCAGAGGCACGGCGCCGGCCGGCATTATCCTGGAGCGGCCGGACCCGATCCTTGCCGTCGGCGCCATCGTTGCCGAATTCCTCTACGAAATCAGCATGCCGCTGGTTGTCTGCGACGTGTCAGGCATTGTCTCCGGCGACCGGATCGCAATCGGTCTGGGCGAAGATGCGCAAGCGATGGTGAGCAAGCTCTAGCCGGCCATCAGTCCCGCCGCGCCCCGCCGCCAGTAGGCTGCCGCCAGTGTTTCGTTGCGGCCGAGCGCCAGCGTGCCGCGCCAGTGTTCGCGCACCGTCGTGGCGGCTGCCGCTTCGGCCGCAAACCAGCCGAATGCCGAACCGGTCGGCCATGCGACTGACCGGATGGCGCGCGCCAGCCTGTCGTCGAGCCCGGCTGGCACCCCATTTCTCGGCAGCCAGTGCACCTCTATTCCGGTTGCGTTGTCGACGACCTGCCGTTCGCCATCGTCGGCGATCTCTATGAAGGCCACGCCTTTGGTCTCGGCGGGCAGAGTCTCCAGCATGCGAGCCAGCGCCGGCAGGCCGGTTTCGTCGGCGCCCATGAGATACCAGGACGCCGGTCGCACCCGACGGCCGACCGGCCCCATCATGCCGATCTTCATGCCGGGCGCCGCCTGCATGGCCCAGCGGGCGCCGACGCTGTCGCCGGGGTGGATGAGGAAGTCGACCTCGATGATGCCCATTTCGACGTCGAGGGCCCGGATGGTGTAGACGCGCGCTGCCGGGCGCCTGTCGTCCGAGGGCCATGCCGGGAGGCCATTGCTGCCGAGCACGGGCCAGAGCGGATCGGGGACGTCCCTGGTCGGAAACAGCATGCGGATATGCATGCCGCCGAACTTCGCAAAACGAGAGAGATCCTCGCCGGCGAAGCGGATGCGGCGCATATGCCGCGTCAGGTCGCCGACTTGGGTGACGACCATCTCACGGAACGGCGCGAGGCGGGTTTCTTCGGCGAGATCGCCGGTCCAGACGATCTCGGGACTTTCTTCCTTGGCATATACCTCTACGGCGGTGGCCAGCAGGTCCTTGATGCGGGCCAGCCCATCGCGGTCGGCGGCGTTGGCCCGCATCACCAGCCGCTCCATGTCAAGGGACGCGTCGCCGAAGGCGAAGCGGAAGTCGAGCCGCTGCCCCTCCCGCGAGGCATCGGCATCGAAGCTCTGCAGCCTGTCGCTGATGCGGTCGATGTAATGCGGCAGGTTGCGCAGGTTCAAGCGCGCTTCGCAGGCCAGTCCGCTCGCCTCTGCTTCCCTCATTCTCAACCTCCGATCCGGCCTGTGAGAGCCACCTTGAAGGTGCGGCCCTTGCCCTGTTCCGTCGCCGCCGTCGTCGACCAGGCGCTTTGCGGGTCGGTGTAGGCGGTGTTGAAGACGTTATCGACGCTGAAATCGAGCTTGGCGTGGTCGTTGATGCGCCAGTTGGCAAAGACGTTGACCAGGTCGAAGCCGTCATCGACCACGACCGGCGCGTCGGGATTGGTGCGGCTTGTCCGGGTGATCTTGCCGACGCTGAGATATTGCGCACCGACGGTGAGCTGGTCTTCCAGCATGCGGAAGCCGACGGTCGCCGAGAAGCGGTCGAGCGGCGTGTTGTTCAGCGTCTGGCCGGAATAGACGCCGCTGACGACCTTGGCGTCGATCAGGGCGCCGGCGAGGTTCGCGAACCCCCAGCCATAGTCGTAGACGGCTTCGGCCTCGATGCCCTTCAGCCGCGCGTCGCCGATGTTGATCGCCATGCGCGGCAACACGGTGAGGTCGACGTCGATGTAGTCTTCGACGGCGGTGTGGAAGACGTTGACCTTGGCACGAAACAGGTCGCCCGCGGCCAGCACATCGTCATATCTCAGATTGATCCCGGCTTCCCAGTTCTTCGCCGTTTCGGGCTGCAGAAGCAGGTTAGGCTGGTAACTGTCGCCGCCGCCATGCGCGCCGCCGCCGCGATAGACGTCCTGCAGGCCTGGTGCCCGGTAGCCTTCCGAATAGGTGCCGTAGAGCTGGAAGCCATCCAACGGCATCACGCCGACGGTGAGGCGAGGCGACCAGCGATCGCCCGAAATCGAGGCTTCCGCCGGCGGCACGGTCTTCGTTTTGCCGTCGAGCTGGTAGCCGTCATAGCGCATGGCGGCGATGAGCTGCAGCCAGTCGCTGTAGTCGCCCTGCCATTGCAGGAAGCCGCCATAACCCTGCTGCTCGCCCGAACCGAAATGCGCGGCCTCCGACGTGGCCTCCAGATAGTAGTAGTCGAGGCCGTAGGTGAGGGTATGTGCCAACTCCCAGGCGTCGAAACGCGAGGAGTTCTTCAGGTTGAAGCCGGTCGTGGCGACGTCGTAATAGCGGAAGTTGCCGATCGCCGTTGCCGGCCAGACCTGCGTCTGCTCGGCGCGCGTGCGGTTGTGGTATGCGTTGACACTGAGGTCGATCAGTTCGTTGTCGTCCGGCCTCCACATATAAGCAGCCGTGTAGGTCTGGTTGGTCGTGTCGGTGTCGTAGCGGCTCAGCGTTGGCGAGGTCGAGCCGCTCGATCCGGTGATCTGGTCATTGTAGCGCTGCAGGATCGCGCCGAGCTTGAGCTCGTGGCCGTCGGTCGGCCGCAGGGTCGCCTTCATATAGCCGCTGGTGATGCTCTCGCCGGTCCATGGCACGGCGTCGCCATTGCCATTGGTGTAGCTGTCGCGGTCGTGATAAATGAGGTTGCCGATGATGTCGGCGTCGTCGCTGAAACGGTAGGCGCCGGTGGTGCTGGTGGTGAAGCCGTCGCCATTATCCTCATAGCCCAGCTTCTCGCTCAGCGCCCAGCGCTCGTCCTGCTTGAGGAAATCGCCGGCATCCCTGGTTTCGAAGGAGACAACGCCGCCGATGCCGCCCGAGCCATAGGCGTTCGAGACCGGGCCGCGAATGACGGTCGCTTCCTTGATTAGTTCCGGCTCGACATAGAACGAGCCCGAGCCGTGGCCGACGCGCCAGTAATCCTGGCGGGCGCCGTCGAGCGTCACCACCACGCGGCCATATTGTTCGAGGCCGCGAATGTTGATGGCGGTTGCCGGATCGTCGCCGTTCATCGAAGCGGCAACGCCGGGCGTGGTGCGGAACATGTCGGCGGCGGTGTCAGGCTGGATGCGTTCGAGCTCTTCCTGATCGACGGCGCTGATGGCGGCCATCGATTCGATAATCGCCGTCTTGATCATCGTCGCCGAGATGGTGATCAGGTCGAGCACGGTCGGCTCGTTCTGCCCAGTTCTAGCCTGCTGGGCGACCTTGACCGGCCGGTTGGCCTTGGCGGCGGCGCCGTTCTTCTCCGGCTTCTGCGCGGCGGCCAGCGGCGCGGCACACAGGCCGAGCGCGAAGGCGAGCGCGGTGCTCGCCATCAAGGTCTTGTTGCTTGTCTGTTTCATGCGTGCAGCCCCGGGAAAAGCAAAGATTGCTGGCGGCGGCCGTTGGCCCTGGCTGGCATGATGGAGAAGCCTCGAGACACGGGCCGGGCAGGGATACTTATTAAAACATGATGATAATAGTCAATTTAATTTTGCAGGTCTGAGCCTGATCGAAGATTCTCGGTCGGACCCTTGATCTGGCCGCCAAAATCTCGCCCGAGCGATTATGAATTTGTGACGCATCCCGTGCTTCACCTGGTTCAGATCTCCGGGATGCTTTCCCTGAAGATCACTTGCAGCCGTGGCTGGTGCAGTTCGTAAGGCAAGCCCCTGACCGCATGGGTCAAGGTGTTGAGCGCCTCGCGGGCCTCTACGCGCGGGTTCTGGTCGATGACCGCGTCGAGCGTGCCGTCGAGCAGAAGCTCCTTGGTGCCTTCCGTCACCTCATGGCCGAGAAAGACCGTCGACAGCGCACGCCCGCGCTCCTTGAGGGCGCGGGCGATGCCGGTGTTGCCGGCGCCGACATTGTAGATGGCGGCCAGGTCCGGGTGCCGGTCGAGCAGGGCGGAGGCCTCCGAATAGGCTTTTTCCCGGTCGTCGAGCATTTCGCGCATCTCGACGATCTGCAGATTGGGCGATTCTTCCGTCAGTATGTGGCGGAAGCCCATCTCGCGCTCCTCGTGGCCGCGATAGGAGAGCGAACCTGCGAACAGCGCGACCTTGCCCGGACGCCCGGCACCCATGAAGCGGTTGAGCAGATAGCCGGCGAGCCGGCCGGCGGCGCGGTTGTCGATGCCGATATAGGCAACCCTCGGCACATGCAGGATGTCGGAAGCGATGGTGACGACCTTGACGCCGCTGGCCGAAAGCGAGCGGATCGCCTCGCGGACCGTCGGATGGTCGAGCGCGATCACACCGACGCCCTGCGTCTGCCCGTGCAGTTCCTGCAGCAGACGCGCAAGCCGGTCCGGATTGAAGCCTTCGATAGTAGCGACACGGACGTCGAGGTCGGGCCGCGCCTGCGCCTGCGCCTCGATCTGGCGGTGCAGCATCTTGATGAAGGAATTGGTGCCGGCGGGCAGGGCGAAATCCAGCCGTATGACCTCGCCAGTAACCGCGTTGAGCGAGCTCGGATTATTCGAATTTTCAGCGATATAGCCAAGCCGCTGTGCCGTTTCGAGCACGACCTCTCGGGTGCGCGCCCTGACCCCGGCGCGGTTGTTGAGCACACGGTCGACCGTGGCGGCCGAAACGCCGGCCTCCCGGGCTATGTCTGTCAGGGTGGACCGCACTGTCGATCACCTCATTCCAAAACGCGCCAGGGGCGCATCGAGATCACGCATTTCATGGGTCCACCGTCGGAGAGCGGCTTCATCGCCGTCCGCGATTCTGATGGGAAATGATGTAACCGGCCTTGGCCGATGCGCAAGCCGTTGCGCTACACCAGAGTGCCCAAGCAGACCAAAGCGGGGAGGTGGGCAGCCGGGCTCCCTCAAATTCAAGCACCGGCTTCAGTATGAGAGCCCTTACAAACGCCATTCTTCCCCTCCCGTGAGATGTTATGATGCATTTTGATTATTTATGATGTTGACAGGCTTCGTATAGTGCCGTCAATATCCATCATAAGGGCCGTGGAGGAAACAAGGCCCTGAGGGAGGAGTTCCAATGTCGAATTTGGTCCGCGTGTCGCGGCGCCGTTTGCTGGCGTCCGGTGGAAAGGCGGCAGTCCTTGTTGCCGCCGCAGGTATTGCACCGAAATTCATTCGCCCGAGCCGTGCCTATGCGGCCGATGCCCTGGCGCCCGGCATGATCGGTGGCCCGACGGGTTTCGACGGTTCGGAGCGCTATCAATATGGTGCCGATACGCCGGAGGGCCGCGCCATCGAGGCGGCCAAGGCGATGAAGGGCGCCGGCAAGGCGCCGGCCAAGATCGTACTTGGCCTGTCCGACGGCTCGATCGGCCAGTTGACCCAGCCGTTTCCGGCCGGCGCGCCGTCGATCAAGGATCTCTGGGAGAAGGAAACCGGCATTCCGTTGGAAATCGTCGGTGTGCCAAACGGCCAGGAATTCACCAAGACGATGCAGGACATCTCCACCAAGGGTGGGGCGTATGACATCTACGCGGTCGAATGGAACCGTCTTGGCGACCTCGCCGAAACCGGCGGCATCCTCAAGCTCGACGACTTCGTCGCGCAATACAAGCCGGAATGGGACGATCCCGAGCGCGGCTATGTCGACGGCGCCAAGGGCGTCTCGCTGCTCAACCAGTATCGCGGCTCGACCTACGGCGTGTCGCTGGATGGCGATTTCCAGACCTGGGTCTACCGCACCGATCTGTTCGGCGACGCAGCCGAGAAGAAGGCTTTCTCCGACAAATACGGCTATGAACTGGCGGCGCCGAAGACCTGGAAGCAGCATGACGAGATCGCGGCTTTCTTCCAGCGCCCGGACAAGGGCCTGTTCGGCTCGACCGATCTGCGCAACCAGGGCTGGGGCTACACCAACTGGTATCAGCGTTATGTCTCAATGGCTTCGCCCAATCAGTTCTTGTTCGACGACACCGGCAAGCCGCTGATCAATTCGGAGCAAGGTATCGCGGCGACCAGCGAGTACATCGCGTCGCTTTCGCACCATTCGCCGGATGCGATCTCCTGGGGCTGGCCGGAGCAGTACGGCAATTTCGCCAAGGGCGGCGCGGCCATGACCTGTGCCTTCTCCAATCTGCCGAAATTCCTCGACAATGCCGGCAACAAGGATTCAGCTGTCACCGGCAAGATCGGCTCGATGCTGCCGCCCGGCCGCGAAATCGACGGCAAGCTGGTCAGCCGGTCGGTGCTGTGGCTCAATCTGTCGGCGTCGGTGTCCTCGCAAGCCAAGAATCCGGAGGCCTGCTACCTGTTCCTGCAGTGGCTGGGCTCAAGCCGCATCTACGCCTGGATGACTGCCAATCCGGGCGGCTACTTCGATCCGTTCCGGCTATCGGATTTCTCGGATCCGCTGGTTCGCCAGACCTATCACGCCTACCACATGGACGTGGTGCGAGAGACGGTCGCCCGCACCGTGCCCACCATCAACTATCCCGGCGCTACCGCCTTCCACAACGCGCTGGACGAGAACCTCGTCGCCGCGCTGACCAAGGCCAAGACAGCCGAGCAGGCGATGGCCGACACCGAGGCCGAGTGGAAGAAGATTGCCCGCCGCACCGGCGAGGAGAAGCTTCTCGAAGCCATCAAGACCAACAAGGAGGCCTGGCCGACCGTCCTCGATCCGATCGCCTGATCCTTCCAGGATCCTACCAAGAAGGGGAGGAGCGGTCGCTCTTCCCCTCGGCAACGAAGGGCCCAGCAAAGCCGCAAGATGAAGCGTTCAGTTCCTTTCGAGATATTCCGCTATGCCGCGATCCTTGCGGCGATGGCGGTGACGCTGGTGCCGATCCTGTGGATGGTGTCGATGGCGTTCAAGCCGATCGCCGAATGGTCGGCGACCGGCGCCGACCTGACATGGTGGCCGAAGAACCCGACACTCAGCAATTTCCGCTTCGTCTTCGGTGAATCGACCAACAATCTGATCGTCGCCCTCGACCGCACAGCTTTGAAGCCGATCCTGTCGTCGCTGCTGTCGGCCACATTCGGTACGGCAATCGCCATGTCGGCGGGCACCGCGGCGGCCTACGGGCTGTCGCGCTTCGGCTCGGGCCAGAACCTGCCGCTGGCGCTGATCCAGCTTCGCCTGTTTCCGCCGATGGCGGTCATGACCCCGGTGATGATCATGTGGGCCTTCCTCAATTTCACCGACAGCTGGTGGGGGCTGTCGTTGATCTACGGCATCGTCACGCTGCCTTTCGCCTTCTGGCTGATGAAGACCTTCTTCGACGACATGCCGCGCGAGATCGAGGAGGCGGCACTGGTCGAGGGCTGTTCGCGGTGGCGCGTCTTCATCCGCATCACGCTGCCGATGATGCGCGCGCCGCTGGCCAGTGCCGCGCTGTTCGTCTTCATCCTCAACTGGTCGGACTATCTGATTGCGCTGCTTCTGACGACGCGCGAATGGGTGACGGTCCCTGTCTACATGGCCTCGCTGTCCTCCTCGATGACCGGCCAACTCTACGGCGCCAAGGCAGCCCTCGGCCTGATAGCCGCAGTGCCGCCTGTCATCATGGGCATCGCCATCCAGCGCCATCTGGTGCGCGGGCTGACCTTCGGGGCGCTCAAGCAATGAGCGCGGTGACTGCGACGATTTCGGAGGGCGACATGCAAGTCTCCAAAGCGGCGTCGGTGCTGCCGGACGAGGGCGCAAAGCTCGGCTTCCGGCTGACGCTGCCGGCGCAGATCCTGGTGCTGTTCATCGCCGTCTTCCCGCTCCTGATGCAGCTCTACATCAGCCTGACCGACTGGTCGCCGCTGTCGGGCACCGGCTGGTGGAACGCCTGGTCGATGTGGAACAGTTTCGCCAACTACACCGACCTTGCCGCCGATGCGCGCTTCTGGAGCGCGCTGAAGCGCACGGCCATCGTCATGATCGTCTGCGTGCCGGCGGAGTTCCTGCTCGGCTTGGCGCTCGCGACACTGTTTGCGGACGAGTTCCCCGGCAAGCGGATCTTCTACTCGATCCTCTTGATGCCGATGATGGTGGTGCCGGCGGTGGCCGGCTACATGTTCTTCATGCTGTTTCAGTCGGGCGGCCCGGTCAACGACATCCTGTCGGCGATCTCAGGCTTTCCCGTCACCATCGCCTGGCTGTCAGACCCGACGCTGGCGCTCATCGCCGTCATGGTCGCCGATATCTGGCAGTGGACGCCGCTGATGTTCCTGATCCTGCTTGCCGGCCTGGTCGGCGTGCCTGAGGACCAGATCAAGGCGGCGACGCTGCTCGGCGCCAACCCCTGGCAGCGCTTCGTCACCATCGTGCTGCCGAAGATGAAGACGATCATCATCATCGCGCTGGCGATCAGGGTGATCGAGAACTTCAAGATATTCGACACGCTCTACATCATGACCGGCGGCGGTCCCGGCGTCGCTACCGAAACCATCTCCGTTTACATCTACAAGCTCACCACCCAGGACCTGATCTGGGGCTATGTGGCGGCAATCGCGCTGGCCATATTGATCGTGCTGTCCATCGCCGCGGTGTTTGCCATGAAACGCATGGCTCGGGTTCGCGAGGTGGCGGCCTGATGAGCACCATCCATCTGCAGAACCTGGTCAAGAAATTTGGCGATTTCACCGCGCTGAAGACGATGGACCTGGCCATTGCCGACGGCGAGTTCATGGCGCTGCTGGGGCCGTCCGGCTGCGGCAAGTCGACGACGATGAACATGATCGCCGGCATGGAAGAGCCGACCAGCGGCAAGATCCTGTTCGGCGAGCGCGACATGGCCGGCGTGCCGATGGGGCGGCGCGGCGTCGGCTTCGTCTTCCAGAACTATGCGATCTTCACTCATATGAGCGTGCGGCAGAACCTCGCCTACGGGCCGAAAATGCGCGGCGCACCAAAGGCCGAGATCGACCGCCGTGTCGGCGCCATTGCCGAGATGCTGCAACTGACGCCGCTGCTCGACCGCAAGGCCGACAGGCTGTCGGTAAACATATTGCAGCGGGTGGCGATCGGCCGTTCGGCGATTATGGAGCCGGCGATCTTCCTGCTCGACGAGCCGCTTTCCAATGTCGATGCCGCCTTCCGGGCGGTGATGCGGACCGAACTGAAGCAGCTGCAGCGGCAGTTCCGGCAGACCATGGTCTACGTCACCCACGACCAGCTCGAAGCGATGACCATGGCCGACCGCATCGCGGTGATGGACCATGGCGTGCTGCAGCAAGTCGGCACGCCGCTGGAAGTCTACAACGATCCGGCCAATGTCTTCGTCGCCCGCTTCATCGGCGCGCCGGGCATGAACCTGCTCAAGGGCTGGCCGGCGGAAAGCGACCGTGGCCTGGTCGTCGATCTCGGGCCACTCGGCGTGACACCGCCGCTGCCGGTCGAGATCGCCGATGCGGCACGCCTGATGCGCGGCGAGGTGTTTTATGGCTTTCGACCGGAGCAGGTGACGCTGGCTGAAGACGGCCGTGGCCTGTCGATGCCGGTGAGTTTCGTCGAGCGGATCGGCGCGCGCACCATCATCCACCTTGGCGACGGCGAGACCGCGGTTAAGGCGGTGTTCGACAATGATGTCGGGCTGGCGATCGGGCAGACAGCCGTCGTCGCACCTGCGGTGGAGGCGGTGCGCGTCTTCGACGCCGTCACCGGCCTTGCCTTGAGAGCGGGCTGAGACCATGGCCGATATCGCCTTCCGCAATGTGACCAAACGCTACGGCAACACGCTCGCCGTCGACGACGCCTCGTTCACTGTCAACGACAATGAGTTCTTCTGCTTCTTCGGGCCGCCGCTGTCGGGCAAGTCGACGATACTCCGTCTGGTGCTCGGGCTGGAAACCCCGGACGCGGGCGAGATCCTGATCGGCGGAAAGCCGGTCAACACGGTGTCGCCGGCCGAGCGCAACGTCGCCATGGTGTTCCAGAATTTGGCGCTGTTTCCACATATGAGCGCGCGCGACAACATCCGCTTTCCGCTGGTCGAACGCCGGGTCGCCGAAGCCGAGATCGAAAAGCGCGTCGCCGACGTCGCGGCCAAGCTGCATATCGGCCATATCCTGCACAAGCCGCCGGCACAGCTTTCAGGCGGCGAGCGGCAGCGCGTGGCGATTGCCCGCGCGCTGGTGCGCGACCCGGCCGCCTATCTGATGGACGACCCGATTTCGGCGCTCGACGCCCGGCTGCGCGAGGAGACGCGGGTCGAGCTGAAGCGCATCCAGCGCGAGCTCGGCAAGACGCTGATCTATGTCACGCACGACCAGGAAGAAGCGATGTCGGTCGCCGACCGAATGGCCATTCTGGAGAACGGCAAGATCAGGCAGATCGGCGCGCCGGCCGAGATCTATGACCGGCCGGCCAGCACCTATGTGGCGCGGCTGCTCGGGTCGCCGATGATGAACATATTGAAGTCGGTGCACGGCGCTGAAGGCGTGGAGGCGGCGGAAGGCACAGTCCGCATCGCGGATGCCGGCGCCCCGGCCGATGCCGTGGAAATTGGACTCAGGCCGGAAGACATCAAAGTTAGGGCCTGGTCGGAGGGGGGCGCGGGCCGCCCGGCGCGAGTGTTCGAGGTCGAGCCGCTCGGCGGCTACACCGTTGTGACGCTCGCCGCCGGGCCGGCGCGTCTGCGGGCGCTGTTGCGCGGCCAGCCGGACATCAGGCCGGACGCGATGGTGGCGATATCCTGCGAGCCGGGCAGGGTGCATTATTTCGGGCAAGGCGGCGGAGCGCTGGCACGATGACGGCGGCGGCAAGGAACGAGCTTCGGGAGGAACATATGGCAAGCCAAGAAATGGCGGGCAACGGCTTCGAGCCGGACGTTAAAGTCCGCACCAGGGAATACAGGATCGGCTGCGTCGGCGCCGGCATGATCATGGCCGAATGTCACCTTGCCGCCTATAAGGAAGCCGGTTTCCCCGTGGTGGCGATTGCCTCGCGGACCAAGGCCAGCGCCGAGAAGGTCGCCAAACGCTGGGATATCCCAACCGTCCACGACACGCCGGAACAGCTCATCGAGGACAAGAACGTCGAGATCATCGACCTTGCCTTTCCGCCCGACCAGCAGCCGGCGCTGATCCGCCATGCGCTGAAGCAAGCACATATCAAGGCGATCCTGGCGCAGAAGCCATTGGCGCTGTCCCTTGAAGAGGCCGTCAAACTCCGCGACGAGGCGGCCAAGGCCGACAAGATCCTCTCGGTCAACCAGAACATGCGTTACGACCAGTCGATGCGCGTCTTGAAGCAGATCATCGACAGCGGCGCGCTCGGCGACATCGTTTTCGCCCAGATCGACATGCATGCGATCCCGCACTGGCAGAGCTTCCTCGAGGACTATGACCGGCTGACGCTCGCCAATATGAGCGTCCACCATCTCGACGTATTGCGCTTCCTGTTCGGCGATCCCCTGGAGATCACCACCCTGACCCGCAAGGACCCGCGCACCCGCTTCGACCATTCGGACGGCATCACCGTGTCGACGATCAAGTTCCCGTCCGGCGTGCTCGCCGTATCGCTGGAGGATGTCTGGTCCGGGCCGCGCCAGGAGGGCTACAAGGACGACCAGCACATCAATTGGCGCGTCGACGGCACCAAGGGCGTCGCCAAGGGCACCATCGGCTGGCCGACAGGTTCTGCCTCGACGCTGACCTATGCCTCGACCGAGACCACCGGTGGTGAATGGGTGACGCCCAGCTGGGACACGATGTGGTTCCCGCATGCTTTCATCGGCGTCATGGAGCAGCTCCAGCACGCGGTCAAGACGGGCGAGCCGCCGGCGCTGTCGGTCGCCGACAACGTCAAGACTATGGCGCTGGTCGAAGCCGGCTATCGTTCGATCGACAAGGGCCGGACAGTCAAACTTTCCGAAATATCAACTGACTGAATTACTTACAGGGAGGACTTCACACCATGATGCAGGCAGGTATTTTCACGGGTTATTTCCCGTATAGCCTCAAGGAAACCGCGCAGAAGATCCGTGCGCTCGATTTCAACACCGTGCAGCTCGACCTGCATTTCAAGGACATAGATCTGTCGGCCGGGCAGATCACCAGGGACAAGGCCAAGACCGTCCGCGATACGTTTCGCGATCACAATCTGCCGATCTGCTGCGTATCGGGCTACACCAACATCATCCATCCGGATATGGGCGAGCGCGAGAGGCGCGTCGGCTATTTGAAGGAGATCATCCGCAACGCACGCCATTTCGGCACCCCTTACGTGATCTCGGAAACCGGTACCTACAACACCGAGTCCGACTGGGTGCATCACCCGAAGAACAAGACCGAGGAAGGTTTTGAGGAATGCCGCAAGGTCATCGCCGACCTTGCCCAGACCGCCTATGACCACGGCGCGGTCTTCCTGCTCGAAACCTATGTCAACAATGTCGTCGGCTCGGTCGAAGAGACGGTGAGGATGTTCGCGCAGGTCGACCACCCAGGCCTCGGCCTGCTGATGGACCCGACCAACTATTTCGAAACGCACAACATCGACAGGATGGACCAGATCCTGAACCAGGTGTTCGACACGTTGACCGACAAGATCAAGATAGCCCACGCCAAGGACGTCAAGCGTTCCGGCGGCGACAAGTCGGAAAAGCACGCAGATATCGGCGACGACGATGCGCTGGAGAGCCACACTTTCCGCGGCGTCGGCGAGATCGAGCTGCCGGCGCCCGGTCTCGGTTCGCTGAACTACGACCTCTATCTCAAGCGGCTGGCCGAAAAGCACCCGAACATCCCGGTCATCATCGAACATCTTTCGGAAGACGACGTGCCGCGCGCCAAGAAATTCCTCGACGGGAAATTCCGCGCCAACGGACTGTGATGGCGCGGTTCGGCTACGAAACAAGGGAGGAAGAGAAATGTTGAAATTCGCGTTGAAAATCGCTGCCGCGGCGACCGTTCTCGCCGGTGTTGCGCTGGGTACGCCGGCGCTGGCGCAGGACGCCCAGAAGACGTTCTATCTGCTGTCGCATGGCGGCCCGTCGGATGCCTTCTGGATCGACTGGAATGCCGGCGCCACCAAGGCCTGCGACCAGCTCAAGGTGACCTGCAAGATCTCGTTCAGCGGTGGCGACATGGCGGCGCAGAAGGAGGCCTTCAACTCCGCACTTGCCGCCAAGCCGGACGGCATCGCCACGACCTCGGCGCAGCCCGGCCTGTGGACCGAGGAGGTCAAGGCAGCGAAGGCGGCCGGTATCCCGATCGTGTTCTTCAACACCGACGATCCGGCAACCGGCCGTCAGGCCTATGTCGGCGCCGACCTTAAGGAAGCCGGTGTCATCTGGGCGAAATATCTGGTCGACCACAAGATGGTGAAGCAGGGCGACAAAGTGTTCCTGCCGGTCGAAGTGCCGGGCGCCAGCTACCAGCAGCTCGAGACCGAAGGCATCGCCAGCGTCTTCGATCCGCTCGGCATCAAATATGATGTGGTCGATTGCGGCACCGATCCGGCCGGCATCATCGCCAAGATGACCGACTACATGGTCGCCAACAACCCGCCGGCAATCATCGCGCTCGGCGATTCCGTCGCGGCCAGCGTCAAGCGGGTGTTCGACGGCGCCGGCGTGCCGGCCGGCAAGATCCCGGTCGTCGGCTGGGGCAATTCGAAGGAAACGGCCGAGTCAGTGAAGTCTGGGTTCATCAACGCGGCTGCCTGGCAGTTCCCATCGGCGCAGGGCTTCATGCCGGTGGCGCTGCTCGGGTTGGCCGCCGCTGGCGAACCGATCGGCTACGACATCCACACGTTCAGTCTCTACGACGCCTCGAGCGTCGAACCGATCCTGAAACTCTACAACAAGTGATTGGAACTGACGCTCGCCGCGCAGGCGGCGGGCGTCACCTTGAGATATGGTCGAAACAGTCATGACAATTGCCGCAGAAGAGGAAATGCCGCGTGCCAAACGCAGGTCGAGCCTGATGCGCTCGCCGCAGTTCTCTTCGCTCGTCATCCTGATTGTCCTGCTGGCGGTGTTCGCGATCGCCGACGCCAATTTCCTGTCGCCGCTCAACATCTCCAACATGATGGCGTTCCTGCCCGAGCTCGGGATCATCGCCCTCGGCATGACGCTGCTTCTGACGGCGGGCGAGTTCGACCTTTCGGTCGGTGCCGTGTTCGGGCTGGCGCCGGTCGTCGTCATGCTGCTGGTGCAGAACGGCGGCTTTGATATTGGTGTCGCGCTGCTGGCCGGCCTGCTGCTCTGCATAGCGATCGGTGCGATCAACGGGCTGATCGTCACCAAGATCGGCATCTCCTCCTTCCTGGTGACGCTGTCGATGCTACTGGTGGTGCGCGGGGCAGCGCTTTACATCACGCAAGGATTTCCGCTGAAATCCTGGGACCAGCCGGGCTTCTTCGTAACGCTGCTGGCCGGCAGCTTCAATATCGGAACGTTCCGTTTCTATACCTCGCTGTGGTGGTTCATCGGCCTGTCGCTACTGGCGATCTATGTGCTGCGCTACGCCAAGCTCGGCAACTGGATCAGTGCTATCGGCTCGAACCGTAACGCTGCCGTGGCGCGTGGTGTGCCGGCCGATGCGGTCAAGATCTGGCTGTTTATCCTGACCTCGGTGCTTGCCGGTCTCGCCGGCATGATCAGCGCCTTCCGCATCTCTGCCGCCTCGCCGGTGGCCGGCACCGGGTACGAGCTCGAAGTGATCGCCATGGTGGTGGTTGGCGGCACCGCGCTGACCGGTGGACGCGGCACCATTTTAGGCACCATCGTCGGCGCGCTGATGCTGCGCAGCATCCGCAACGGCATCGTGCTGATCGGCGTGCCTGGGCTCGCCTACAACATCTTCGTCGGGGTCATCATCCTTGCCATGCTCATCCTGCACGCTTTGCTGCAGAAGAACGCCGCCAGGAGCTGATCATGGAAGTGCTTCGGCTGCAGAATTTGCAAAAATCCTTCGGCAGCGTCCGCGCCCTGAAGAACGCGTCCTTCGCGCTCAACGAGGGCGAAGTGGTGGCCTTGCTCGGCGACAACGGCGCCGGGAAATCGACGCTGATCAAGGCGATCTCGGGCGTGTTTCCGGTCGATCGCGGCGAGATCTATGTGCGCGGCCAGAAGGTCTCCATCCGCTCGACGCGCGACGCGATGGATCTCGGCATCGAGACCATCCACCAGGACACCTCGCTGGCGCCCGACCTCAGCATCGCGCGCAATCTTTTCCTCGGCCGCGAGCCGGTCAATCTCAAATGGCTGGGCGTGTTCGCGCCGCTCGATCTTGCCAAATTGCGCGATGCCGCCTCGGCGCTTTTGAAGCGCGTCGGCATCTCGAAGAAACTCGACGCCGATGCACTGGTCAGCACGCTGTCGGGCGGCGAGCGCCAATCGATCGCCATTTCGCGTGCCATGCAATTTGCCGCCAAGGTCATCATCCTCGACGAGCCGACCAACAATCTCGGCGTCGAGGAAACGCACGGCGTGCTGCGCTTCGTCAAGGAAGTGCGCGACGCCGGTCACTCGGTGCTTTTGATCACCCACAACATCCATCACGTCTTCCAGGTCGCCGATCGCATCATCGTCATGCGCCGCGGCGAGATCGTCGCCGAGCAGACGGTCGCCGATACCGATCTGCTGACCGTGGAAAGCATCATCACCGGTGCCGACATGTCGGCCCTGCTCAAGGAGACGAGAGCGAAGTGAAGGACGGGAGCAAAGTGAAAGAACTGGCCGTCACATGGTAGAGCTTTACGGCAAAACGCTGTCGCGCCGGCAGGTCTCGGAACGCTCGGGCATGCTGTCGCAGTTCGCCGGCGTGCGGCTGATGACGCTTGGCGACGGCGTCGAGCGCGGCATCCGCATGCTCGAATTCCGCACCGGCTCCGGCCTGCGCTTCACCGCGCTGGTCGACCGGGCGCTCGATATCGCCGATTGCGACTTCAGGGGCCAGGCGATCGGCTGGCATTCGCCGAGCGGCTTTCGCCATCCCGGCCTGCACGAATACGAAGGCGAGGAGGGGCTGGCCTGGGCGCGGTCGTTTTCCGGCCTTCTGCTGACCTGCGGCCTCGACCATATATTGTTCATGAACGAGGTACCCGCCGACACCTACAACTACCCGCCGAAGACGACGGTACGCCATTCGCTGCACGGCCGCGTCAGCACCATTCCGGCGCGGCTGACCGGCTATGGCGAGACCTGGGACGGCGACCGCTGCGTGTTGTGGGCCGAAGGCATCGTCCAGCAATCGACTGTATTCGGCGAGGATCTGCACCTGCTGCGGCGGATCGAGGCCGATGTCGGCGGCAACGAGATCCGGCTTTCGGACCGTGTCGTCAATCACGGTTTCAACCTTACGCCGCATATGTATTTCTACCACATCAATGTCAGCCATCCGGTGCTCGACGAGGGCGCGCGCTACCTGGCGCCGATCCGCGACGTCATCTGGGCAGGCCATGCCGGCGAGCGCTATGAAGCGCAGAAGGTCGGCTACCGCACGGTGCCGGCGCCGCAACCGGGATTCAAGGAACAGGTCTGGCAGCATGAACTCGGCGCCGACAGCACCGGCGAAGTCCCGGTGGCGGTGGTCAACGACAGGCTCGGCCTTGGCTTCGAGGTGGTCACGCGCAAGGACCAGTTGCCTTGCGCCTATGAATGGCAGAATTTCCAGGCCGGGCAGTACGCGCTGGGCATCGAGCCGTCGACGCATCATGTGCTGGGAAATCTGGCGGCGCGCGAACGCGGCGAGATGATCTGGCTGGAGCATGGCGAGAGCCGCTCCTACGATGCGGCGTTCCGGGTCCTCGACGGCGCCGGCGAGATCGCCGCCGCCGAAAGCCGGATCGCTGCAATCGCCAGGCAGCCGCAGCAGGATTATCCCCAGCCGTCGGGCCGTTTTCCTGTTCTTGGAGGCAGGTCGTGATAATGGCGAAGACGATACGGGACACCAGTTGGGAGGCTGGTTCCGGCCGGAGCGGGGAGGGTTCGCGGCCGATCGGGAATTGGAGGTCACAATGGCTGGCACGGTAAAGCGCGATTACAGCCTGGTCGGCGAAAGCACGCGCAGGGCGATCGAGACGGGACTGGCCTCGGCGGAGTGGTACCACACGGATGTCCCCCGCAAGGCGATCAAGGAGTTGATGCAGCGCTCAGACGGTCCGGCGATCCGCGACACGATCATCTGGATCGTCGCCATCCTCGGCTCCGCCGCCGGCGCCATCTATTTCTGGGGTACCTGGTGGTGCGTGCCGTTCTTCTTCGTCTACGGCGTGCTCTACGGCTCGTCCAGCGACTCGCGCTGGCACGAATGCGGCCACGGCACTGCCTTCCGCACGCGCTGGATGAACGATGTCGTCTACCAGATCGCCAGCTTCATGCTGATGCGCAACCCGGTGACCTGGCGCTGGAGCCATGCCCGCCACCACACCGACACCATCATCGTCGGCCGCGACGCCGAGATCGCCGTGATGCGCCCGCCGGACCTTTTGCGTGCGGCGCTGGCTTTCACCGGCATCCTCGATTTTCGCTATTCGCTTCCGGCACTGGTACGCCAGGCGTTCGGCAAGCTGACGCCCGACGAGAAAAGCTACGTTCCCGAGATGGAACAGCACAAGGCCGTCATCGCGGCGCGCTGGCATATTGCCATCTACATCGCCACAATAGCACTCGCCCTCACCATGCAGTCGTGGGTGCCGGTGGTGCTCATCGGCGTGCCGCGCCTTTACGGCACCTGGCACATGGTGATGACCGGCCTGCTGCAGCACATCGGTCTGGCCGACAACGTCGTCGATCACCGGCTCAACACCCGTACCGTGTACATGAACCCGATCAGCCGGTTCATCTACTGGAACATGAACTACCACGTCGAGCACCACATGTTTCCGATGGTGCCCTATCACGCGCTGCCCAGGCTGCATGAATTGATCAAGCACGATCTGCCGGAGCCGAACCCGTCGATATGGCATGCCTATCGCGAGGTCTGGCCTGTCCTGCTCAGGCAGCTCAAATACGAGGATTATTTCCTCAAGCGCGAACTGCCGCCAACCGCACGGCCCTATCGTGGCGAATTCCACGAAGTGAACATGTCGGCAGCGGCTGAGTAGGTACTGCGCACCAGCGCAACGCAGAAATTTCGGGAGAAGCAGAGATGGCCGATTGGGTCGAAGCGTGCGCCGTGGACGATGTCGAAGAGGAAGATGTCATCCGCTTCGACCATGGCGGCCGCACCTTCGCGATCTACCGTTCGCCGGACGATGAATTCTTCGCCACCGATGGGTTTTGTACGCATGAGAAGGCGCATCTGGCCGATGGGCTTGTGATGGACGACATCATCGAATGCCCCAAGCACAATGGCCGCTTCAATTATAAGACCGGGCAGGCGAAGGGCGCTCCCGTTTGCGTCAATCTCGCGACCTATCCAGTCAAGGTCGAAGCTGGCAAGGTGATGATCCAGATCGCCTGACCGGCCTTCTGTCACGTAGCAAAGGGGACCAAAATCCATGAGCCGGAAAAGACCGACCGTCGCAGATCTGCGTGCCATGAAGGGCAAGCGGCAGCTGACGATGCTGCGCGTGCTGACGATGGACGAGGCCGAGGCCGCCGAACGCGCCGGCGTCGATATCGTCTCGGTGCCGCCGGAGTTGGTGCTCAATCCGCAATACCGCGATGCGGCACCCAGCCTGTTCACCATGCCGGGCGAGAATTTCTTCGAGATCGGCACCGCCGATGATTTCGTCCGCTGGGCGTTCCGGCTCTACAAGGCCAGCGCCGATGCGGTCTATTGCAGCGCCGGCTACGCCACCATCAAGCGGATGGCCGACGACGCCATTCCGGTAATCGGCCATGTCGGCCTCATCCCGTCACGCGCCACCTGGACCGGCGGCTTCAAGGCTGTCGGCAAGACCGCCGACACCGCCATACAGGTGTTCGAGGCGGTGAAGCAACTGGAGGCCGCCGGCGCGATCGGCGCCGAGATCGAGGTGGTGCCGGTCGAGGTGGCCAAGGCGATTTCGGAACGCACGTCGCTGATCATGCTGTCGATGGGGGCGGGCACCGGCTGCGACGCGCAATATCTGTTCGCCGACGACATTCTCGGCCAGAACCGCGGCCACATGCCTCGGCATTCCAAGGTCTATCGCAATTTCGCCGCCGAATACGATCGCCTGCAGGCCGAACGCATCGCTGCCTTCTCCGAATATGTCGCCGATGTGAACAGCCTGGCGTATCCCGAAGACAGGCACGTCGTGCACATGGACCCGGAGCAGCTCAGCCTGTTCCTGGAGAAGATCGAAGCCGCTTAAGATACGCCGGCTGCGGCACAAAGCGGCATCGCGGATCGTAAAAGGCCGGTTCGGCGCCAGGGCCAGGTCATCGCATGGCCGGCTGCGATGCCACACGAAAGTTTGTTGGACCAGGTCTGGACGGCACCGGCCAGATGCTGTTGAAACCGGTGCGTCATCGGTTTGCCGGACAATTGTGCGGTTGCCGATGGAGCGGGTAAAAATTCCCCTTCGGACAGTTCTGTGCATGACCGCCATTCCCGAAAACAAAGCCTTGCCCGAAACCGCGCCGGCGGCGCGGCAAGCCCGGCGGGTGGCGCTGATCGTCGCCGTCGCCTTCTTCATGCAGCTTCTGGATTCGACCATCATCTCGACATCGCTGCCGCAGATGGGAGAATCCTTCGGCGTGCCGGCGGTGGCGATGAGCATCGGCATCACCGTCTATATGCTGACCATGGCGGTGTTCGTGCCGCTGTCCGGCTGGCTTGCCGACCGTTTTGGCGCGCGCAACATCTTCCTCGTGGCGATCGCCCTGTTCACATTGGCCTCGCTCGTTTGCGGCATCTCACAGAACCTGGCCGAGTTCGTCGCCGCACGCGCGGTTCAGGGCCTGGGCAGCGCGCTGATGACGCCGGTCGGCCGCATCCTGGTGCTGCGCAACGCGCCGAAATCCGAGCTTCTCAACGCCACGGCGCTGATCACCTGGCCGGCGCTGTTTGCGCCGGTGGTCGGGCCGGTGCTTGGCGGCTTCATCACCACTTATCTCTCCTGGCACTGGAATTTCTTCATCAACATCCCGCTTGGCGTTGCCGGTTTGGCACTGGTCGCCCGCTTCATTCCCGGCGACCGCGAAGCCGGAGCCAAGCCGCTCGACTGGCCGGGCTTCCTGCTGACCTCGGTGGGGCTCGCCGCGATGCTCTATGGCCTCGAGCGCATCGCGCATCCGGAAGAGGGTGTGTTGCCGACCGTGGCACTGCTCGGCACGGGCATTTTGGTCGGCTGGCTGGCGGTGCGGCATCTGCAACGCGCCAACCATCCGCTGCTCGACCTCACAGCTTTCAAGGTGCAGACCTTTGCCATCTCGACGCTTTCGGCCGGCACGATCTTCCGCATCGCCATCAACGCCACGCCATTCCTGCTGCCGCTTTTGTTCCAGGTCGGCTTCGGCCTGAGCCCGGTCGATGCGGGCATGATGATCCTGGCCTATTTCCTCGGCAATCTCGGCATGAAGGCGGTGACGACGCCGATGCTGAGGCGCTTCGGCTTCCGTTCGGTGCTGATCGTCAACGGGGTGATCGCCTCTTTATCGATCATGGCCTGCGCGGCGCTTTCGCCGCAGACGCCGCAAGCGTTGGTGGTGGTGCTGATGCTGATCGCCGGCCTTTCGCGCTCGATGCAGTTCACCGCGCTCAACACACTGGCCTTCGCCGATGTGGCCTCACCGCAGCGCAGCTCGGCGGCGACGTTGTCCAGCATGCTGCAGCAGATGGCGATGCTGTTCGGCGTAGCGGTCGCCGCGGCACTGCTCAACCTGTCGCAGATCGCCAGGGGCGCTGCGGCGCTCGATCTCGTCGACTTCCGACTTGCCTTCGTGGCGATCGGCGCAATCGGGCTCGTCGCCTCGTGTCGCTTCCTGGCATTGCCGAAGGCTGCCGGCGCCGAGGTCTCGGGCCATGTTTTGCGGATTTGACGCAGGAATCCAGCGGCAATCGCGGACATAAATTATGCCTGCTTCGCTCGTTCCGGAGCAAACCTTTGCCGGCGGTCCGATCGGCGCGATCAATTGCAAAACAGCTTGAGTTCCCGGCATTGCGCCAGCCTCGCCAATCGGTTTGTCCAACTGCGGAATTTCCTCGCAAGCCGGCCGGCAATGCGCGGATTCATTTGACGAATTGGTCTTGAGCCGATTAGCTTTCGTTCCGATGGCCGCAGAGGGAGCAGGGCGTAGCCATCGCGGGTGAAAGCGGGCAATGAACGCGACCGGCTGGCTAAACTGGAGAAGCCTGAACCAGGAGGGCATTGTCTTTGCCATCGCGGTTGTGCTGTTCATTGCCGCCGCCATCGGACTGCCTGGGTTTATCAATTCGAACAATCTCGTTGCCATCGTGCGCTCGGTCTCGGTGCTGGGCATATTGGCGCTCGGCATGGCGGTCGTCATCATCGGCAGGGGCATCGATCTCTCGGCGGTGGCGATCATGGCGATGTCGGTCGCGTGGTATCTGCAACTGCTGAATTCGGGGATGCCCGACGGGCTGGCCTTCGCCTACGTGCTCGCCGGTGTTCTCGCCATCGGGCTGTTGAACGGAATCCTGGTCGCCTACGCCGAGGTCCCGGCGATCTTCGTGACGCTGGCGACCGCGTCCTTCGTCTTCGGCTATGTGCGTTCACAACTGATCACGCAGGACGCCGTGCCGGTGCCGCCCGGCCATTGGGTCGAGCTTCTGGGCGGGCTGCGTCTCCTCGACATCCCGGTCGAGGTGTTTGTCTTCGCCGGGCTGGCTTTCGCCTTCTTCCTGTTCCTGCGCTACACCAAATGGGGCCGCTACGTCTATTTCGCCGGCGACAACCCGGTCGCGGCGCGCAATATCGGCATTCCAGTGCGCCCGATGCTGGTGCTGCGCTACGTGCTGTCGGCCCTGGTCTCGCTGGTGGCCGGCCTGCTCACTGCGGCCAGCCTGCATTCGATCAACACCCGCATCGTCAATTCCACGCTGCTCTACGACATCGTGCTGGTTGCGGTGATCGGCGGCATCGGTCTGTCTGGCGGGCGGGGCGGGGTGCGCAACGTGCTGGTGGGTGCCGCGCTGATCGGCATCCTGCTCAACGCCATGACCATCATCGACATTCCGCTGCTCTATCAGAACCTGATCAAGGCCGCGATCCTGCTGGCGGCGATCATCGTCGACGGGTTCATCAATCCGCGCGACGAGCAGACCGCGCAGCAAGGCGACATTTAAACTGACGCGAACGGTTGGGGCCGGCCGCGAACGACATACCAAACCAGAGGATGTGACATGAAAATCATCAGGACATTTATGGCTGCCGCGGCAGCGCTTGCCGTCTCCGCCTTCGTAGCGCCGGGCTTCGCTGCAGAAGATCCGGGTCCGGCCGCCTATTCGCAAGCGCTCAAGGGCAAGCGTGTGATGCTGGTGCCGATGGCGATGGGCTTCGACCTGGCACAGGGCTGGGCGCATTACCTGAAGACGGAGGTCGAGGCCTGGGGTGGCGTGTTCGAGACGCGTGACCCGAACTGGGTGGTCGATGCCGGCGCGCAGGCGATAACCGACGCAATCTCGTCGGACGCCAGGCCGGACGTGCTGATCATCCATTCGCCGGACCTCAATTCCTATGCCAAGCTGATGAAGAAGGCGCAGGCGGCCGGCACCTATGTGCTTTTGGTCGACAATCCGGCGAACTTCCCGGCCGATGCCTTTGTCGGCAGCGACTGGGATCGCCTCGGCCAGCTGGAAGCCGAAGCGGCGATCAAGGGTTGTGGGCCGAACTCCTCCAAGAAGATCGGGCTGGTGCAGGGCGACCAGGCCAACTCATCGAGCCTCTACCAGTATGCCGGCATCATGAAGGTGCTGGACAAGAACCCCGACTTCAAGGTCGTGGCCAAGCCGGACTCCAACTGGGATGCGACGACCTCGCGCAACGTGACGACGACAATGCTGCAGCAGAACCCCGACATCTGCGCCATCATCGATTTCTGGGATGGTGACGCGACCGGCGCATCGGCTGCGATCCGCGATGCCAAGCTCGAGGGCAAGGTGTTCCTGGTCACCACCGGTGGCGGCGAGAAAACCGCCGACTGCGACAAGCTGCAGGACGGCACCTATGGCGCGGTGGTGATGACCGACCTTGCCCGCCAGTCGGGTGACATGAACGCCGTCATAAAATTCCTGTTGCAGAGCGGCCAGCCGGCCGGCACCTCGCACACCTATATCTACACGCTGGAGAAGGCGACGACCAAGGCCGACCTCAAGCCGGACAGCTGCTGGGACTTGAAAGCACTGCAAGCCCAAGCTGCGGCCAAGTAGGCCGGCTTTCCTGAGCTTCGCGCTGCCCCTCATCCGCCTGCCGGCACCTTCTCCCCGTATAGTGACGGTGAGAAGGGATACGCTCCAACGCTGGCGACCCCCTCTCCCCGTCTCTATACGGGGAGAGGGTAAGGGTGAGGGGCAGCGCAAACCTGAGGCGATTGTTCTGCGGATAGCCCGGCCCCTTTTTCCCTTTTCTCTCGAATAGCAGCAACCGATGTCCTTTCGCGAACGCCTCCAGTCCTGGCGCTACAATCTCGTGCCCGACCATCTCGTCGGCGAGATATTGAGCAAACGCTGGACCGACAACGCCATTCCCTTCCTGGCGCTGGTGGCGACGCTCGGCGTGTTCGGTTCGATCATTCCCGGCTTCTTCAAGCCGATGTCGCTACAGGAATCGACCCGCCAGCTCGGCGAGTTCTCGCTGGTCGTCACCGGCATGACGGTGGTCATGCTTGGCGGCGGCATCGACCTTTCGGTCGGCTCGATCTTCGCGCTGTCCTGCTTTTCCGCCGTCTTCGTCTTCTTCATCCTCGAACAATCGGTGTGGCTGGCGCTGGCCGCCTCGATCGCCACCGGCCTGCTGTTCGGCGCGATCAACGGTTACCTGATCGGCTATTTCAGGCTGCGCGCTTTCCTGACGACACTGGTCACCTTTATCTTCGGGCGGGCGCTGTTCGACATACTGGTCACCACCTATGCCGCCGACGTCCAGCTTTCCGATGCCACATCGGATGTGCTGGACTTCATCGGCGACGATACCTTCTGGGGCCTGTCGGTTGCGGTGTGGGCGGCGATTATCCTAGCCATCATTACCCACGTCGCGCTGACGCGCTCGCGGCCCGGCTGGCATGTGCAGGCGGTAGGCGGGTCGCGGCGCTCGGCCCACAATGCCGGCATCCGCGTGCGCCGCACCGTGTTCATGACTTATGTGTTCTCCGGCTTCTGCGCCTCGCTCGGCGGCTTCCTCATCGCTTGCCGGCTGAGCGGGGCAGGGCCGGGCACAGGCCTCAACCTCGAGGTCATGGCGCTGACAGCGGCGGTCGTCGGCGGCGTCAGCCTGGGCGGCGGCCGCGGTTCGGTGATCAAGGGGCTGATGGGCGCGATCATCGTGCTGACCATGACCAACGGGCTGATCCGGCTGGGCTATGGCACCGGCACCAACCAGATGGTGCTGGGCATCATGCTGGCCGTCGCCGTCACCATCGACATTCGCTGGCTGAAGAACCGCCACAAGGTTCTGGACGAGGTCTATGTCGCACCGGTCTATCTGAAAATGGGCGCAACGCAGTCGGCCGCACCGGGCTCCGGCACGCCTTACGAGCTCGACAACCGGCTGTCTGGGGCTGACCATATCGGGCTCGGCGAGCTGGAAGGGCCGGAAGACGTCATCCTCGACCGCGACGACAATCTCTATTGCGGCACCAGGCATGGCGAGATCGTCCGCTTCTTCGCGCCGGACTACAAACGTTCGGAGGTCTTTGCGCATATTGGCGGCTTTCCGCTCGGCCTGGCCTTCGACAAGACAGGCAATCTGATCAGCTGCGTCGGCGCGATGGGCCTCTATTCGGTCTCACCGGAGCGGGAGGTGAAGCGGCTTTCGGCGGAAACGTCGCGCTCCTGGACCTCGATCGTCGACGATGCGCGGCTGCGCGACCCAAATGATTGCGACATCGCGCCGGACGGCCGCATCTACTTCACCGATTCCACCAAGCGCTATGACGCGCACGACTGGGCGCTGGACTCGATCGAGAACCGCGCCACCGGGCGGCTGCTCGTCTATGATCCGACGGACGGTTCGACCAAGACATTGCTCGACGGCTACCGTTACACCAACGGCGTGTGCATGGCGCATGACGGCAAGTCGCTGTTCTTCGCCGAAAGCTGGGCCTGCCGCGTGCACCGCTACTGGCTGGAAGGGCCGAAGGCGGGCGTTGCCGAATGCGTCATCCGCGACATGCCTGGCTACCCCGACAACATCAACCGAGCGTCAGACGGCAATTACTGGATGGCCTGGCTCGGCATGCGCACGCCGAGCTTCGACCTGTCGCTGCGCCATCCCGACATGCGCAAGCGCATGACGCGCCGGCTGCCGCAGGACGAATGGCTGTTCCCCAACATCAACACCGGTGGCGTGGTGAAATTCAACGAGAAGGGCGGCATCGTCGAGGCGATGGGCGACCTGTCGGGCGCCGCGCATCCGATGGTGACTTCGATGCGCGAGCACAAGGGTTTTCTGTTCGTCGGCGGCATCCTCAACAACCGCATCGGCCGCTACCGGATTGCCGACGCCGACCCGAACTGGACCAGCCCCGCTTCCTACTGGGGTGCCAAGCCATGATGCTGGACCCGATCCTCGACATCTTCCGCGGCAAGGCAGTGACCATCCCGCCGCTCGACGGTGCCTTCAGGCCGAACACGCTGCTGGACGATGTTGCGGCCTTCGCCGAACTGCCCGAGCCCGACAATCTGCTGGTCGCCGACGGCCGGCTGCTGGCGTCCAGCGGCAATGCCCTCTACGCGCTCGCCGCCGGTGGCGCGCCTGTTCTGGTCGAGACATTTCCGGCCGCCGTCACCGCGCTCGCGCGCTCGCCCGCCGGCGAACTGACGGTCGGGCTCGAAAGCGGCAGGCTGCTGATTGCAGGCAACGAGGCCGCCCTGCCGGCCGAGATCCGCTGCATAACAGCACTCGCCTACGCGGAAGACGGCACGCTTTGGCTGGCCAATGGCTCGGCCGAACACGTGCCGTCGGAATGGGCCGCCGATCTGATGAAGAAGGGTGCGTCGGGTTCGCTGTGGAAGCGCGATCCGGCAGGCAGCGAATTCCGCAAGCTCGCCGGTGACATCGCCTTTCCCTATGGGCTGCATCCAACCGGCAAGGACGTGCTGGTCGGCGAGAGCTGGCGGCACCAACTCGTCCGCTTCGACGGCGCGACAGGCAGCCGCTCGACGGTGCTGGCGCATCTGCCCGGCTATCCCGCGCGGCTATCGCCCGCCGCCGATGGCGGTGCCTGGCTGGCGCTGTTTGCGCCCCGCAACCGTCTGATCGAATTCGTGCTGCAGGAAACGCACTATCGGAACGACATGCTGGCGCAAGTGTCTCCGCAACACTGGATCGCGCCGGCACTCGCCTCCAACCGCAGCTTCCTCGAGCCGCTGCAATGCGGCGGCATCCGCACTATGGGCATCCACAAGCCGTGGTCGCCGAGCCGCTCCTACGGGCTGGTGGTCAGGCTCGATCGGGAGATGCGGCCGCAATTCAGCCTGCACAGCCGCGCCAACGGCACGCGCCACGGCATCTGCAGCGTGGCGGAGACAGACGGTCGCCTGTTCATCGCCTCGAAAGGCGGCGATTGCCTGCTGGCCATCGATCTGACTTCAGGAGGGCATCGCTGATGGAACCGATCGTCCGCCTGGAGAACGTGACCAAGACCTATCGCGGTGTTCCCGCAGTGAAGAATGTCAGCTTCGAGCTGCGCAAGGGCGAGATCCACGCGCTGCTCGGCGAGAATGGTGCTGGAAAATCGACGCTGACCAAGATCATCGCCGGCGTTGTCGACGCGACATCGGGAACGATGTTCCACAAGGGTCAGGAGATCGCCTACGCCTCGCCGCATGCGGCACTTGAAGCCGGCATCGCCATGGTGTTCCAGGAAACCAGCCTGGTGCCGTCGATGACGGTGGCGCAGAACCTCTACCTCGGCACGGAGCGCTTTCTCAACCGGCTGCGCGGCACCTATATCTCGGCGCAGCAGTTCCTGCAGTCGCTGAATTTTCCCGTCGACCCCAATGCCATGGTAGCGACGCTGGGCGCGGCCAAGCGGCAGATGGTCGAGATCGCGCGCGCAGTCCACCACAATGCCGAGATCATCATCTTCGACGAGCCGACGGCGACGCTGACGCCAGAGGAAAAGCGGCACTTCTTCGCGCTGATCCGCCGGCTTAAGGCAAGGGGCGTGTCGATCGTCTTCATCAGCCATGCGCTCGAGGAGGCGCTTGATATCGCCGACCGCATCACCATCCTGCGCGACGGCGAGCTGGTGATCACCGACGATACCGCCGCTTTCGATCGCGACAGGATCGTCGCGGCGATGGTCGGGCGCACGCTTTCGGGGCAGCTCTACAGCCAGCGCGACGAGACCAGGCTGCGCAAGGCCGGCAAGAAGGTGCTGTCGGTGCAGGACATCTCGATGAGCAATGTCGTGCGCAACAATTCCTTCTCGATCTTCGAGGGCCAGATCACCGGCGTCTTCGGGCTGATCGGCTCAGGCCGCACCGAGACATTCAAGATCGTCTCCGGCATCTACAAGCGCGATTTCCTGCGCGGCGGCACCATCGAGCTGGACGACCGGCCGGTGCGCTATCTCGTGCCGAGCGAGGCGGTGGCGGACGGCATCGTCTATGTCACCGAAGATCGCAAGAGCGAGGGGATTTTCGAGACGATGGACGTCGCCGAGAACCTGTTCGGCGGCTTTTTGGCGGCGGGGCGGGAAAAGAGCTGGGTCATCAACGCGCAGGAGATGCGGGCGCTGTCTGCCGAATGGACCAGGACGCTGAACGTCAAGGCGATCAACGATAATGCGCGCGTGATCGAGCTTTCCGGAGGCAACCAGCAGAAGGTGGTGATCGGCAAGGGGCTGGTGCAGAAGCCGCGCATCGTCATCTTCGACGAGCCGACGCGCGGCGTCGATGTCGGCGCCATCGCCGAAATCCACCAGATCATCAACCGCCTGGCCGACGAGGGCCTCGCCGTCGTCGTCATCTCGTCCTACCTGCCGGAGATCATGAACCTGTCCGACCGCATCCTGGTCTGCCGGCAAGGCCGCATCGTCGAGGAGTTCTCGCCGGTGGAAGCGACGGAGGAGAAGATCATGTACGCGGCGGTGCATTAGGTTCCCGGGCGCGGAAGGTCGACATTTGGACGGTTTTGCGCCGGCGGATCGTACACTTTGGAGATTGGCCGAGGCGCCCGTCGTTTCGTCATCCCAGGGTCTCCGCGACGGAGCTTCGCTCCTGCTTCGCCCAGGGATGACGAAGGTGAGGGGCCTCGGCCAGCCTTACGGTCTTGCCTCAGCGCGTCAATTGCTGATTCATCCAAGGCGGTTAGCCGCCTTTTCTCCCGACCTGATTCAACGACCTCGCATAACGATCCAAACGAAAGGACCAAGCCATGGCCACGACGAAACTTCTGAGCGATGCCGAGGTGGAAAAAATCCCGGCGGTCAAGGCGGTATTCGACGACATCCGCGCGACGCGCAAATCCGACTTCGTCAACAATTTCTGGCGCGGGCTGGCCAATGATCCGGCGTCGCTGAAGCGGGTCTGGGAACAGCTCAAGGCGGTGATGGTCGCCGACAGCGCCATCGATCCGCTGACCAAGGAGATGATCTACATCGCCGTCTCGACCGCCAATGGCTGCTCCTATTGCGTCCATTCGCATACGGCTGCCGCCCGCGCCAAGGGCATGACCGACGCGCAGCATGGCGAGCTGGTCTCGATCATCGGGCTGGCCGGGCAGACCAACCAGATGGTCACCGCGCTGCAGATCCCGGTCGATCCGCAGTTCGAGGTCAAGTGAGGTGAGGCGCGGCGCGGCGCCTTCCCTTCTCCCCTTGTGGGAGAAGGTGGCCGAGCGAAGCTCGGTCGGATGAGGGGTGCTGGACGGATCGCGGCCTTGGAGACGTAAGTGCTTCAAATCGCTGGGATTTTCTCCGCCGAGTTTCTTCCAGCACCCCTCATCCGTCTCGGCGCTACGCGCCGATCCACCTTCTCCCACAAGGGGAGAAGGGATGCGCGCTACACCGGCCGATATACCTTCTCCGCCGTGTTCCAGAAAATATCGGCCTCGGCGGCCGCGCCGTGTTTCGCCACCGCCTCCCGGTGCGCCCTGATCAGCTCGGCATGGCTGGTCCACAGCTTCTCGATCGGGAAGTTCGAGCCGAACATCAGGTGGCCGCTGCCGAGGATGTCGATGGCGTTGTCGACGATATAGGCGATCAGCGCCGGGTCGTTGTGGTGGACGAAGGTGCCGAGGCCGGACAGCTTTGCATAGAGGTTGGGCGCCGCTGACAGCGTGCGCAGGCCTGCCTTCCAGGCCTCGGTGGTTTCGGGCTCCATGTCGGTCAGCATGCCGGCGTGGGTGAGAATGAAATTGGTCTCGGGGTTCTCGCCGACGAGCGTCAGCCCATCCTTCATCTGGGCGGGGAAAAGCTGCAGGTCGAAGGACAGGCCGTAATGCTTGAGCCGCGCGACATTGGCCCGCACTTTGGGGTCGATGACCTGATCGGCCGAGGCGGCGAAGCGGAAGGCCGACGTTTGGTGCCAGTGCAGCTGCATGCGCACGCCGCGCAGCAGCGGGTATTTGATCAGCCGGTCGATCTGGGAACGCACGTCGTCCACGGTCATGTCGGCATAGCCGACGATGGCGTGCGGCCAGCCGGTTTCTTCCGCGGTCTTCTGCACGAACGCGACCTCGTTCTCGAAATCCTCCTTGGCCCAGTTGGTCTGGACATAGACCGCCTTCTCGACGCCCGAGCCTTGCTGGTCGGCGAGGAATTCCTCGATCGGATAATCGCGGCGGATCGGCTCGTAAGGGCCAAAGATGCGCGGCACCATCGGTCCGACCAGCCAGGGCTGGTCCTCTCGGCGCCAGATGTGGAAATGCGCGTCGATCGCTTTCTGCATCACAAAACCCTTTTCCAGATTGCCGCGGCCGCCGGGGCTGGGCGGGCGAGCGACAGGATGAAATCGGTGAGGCCGGCGATCGAGGAGCCGTCGACCAGATCGTCGAGCACCGGCAGGATGGTGCGAAGTGCTGCCGTGGCCGGCCGAAAACGCGGATCGCCGGCCAATGGCGTCGCCAGCGAAAGCCGAAAGGCGCGGGCGCTCAGCCGGCGTATCGCGGTCTCCAGCTCGGTATGGTCGCCGCGCTCCAGCGCATCCGACAGGATGACGATTGCCGCCCCGCGCGCAAAGGCGGAGAAGCGCGGCACCGATAGAAACGCGAGCAGCGTCGGTCCCATACGGGTGCCGCCGTCCCAGTCGTCGACCTGGGCAGCGGCGCGGGCCAGCGCCTGATTGCGGTCGCGAATGCGCAGCGCCGAGGTGATACGGGTCAGCCGTGTGCCGAAAGTGAAGACCTCCGCCCGGTCGGCGCCTTGCACCGCCGCGTGCGCCAGCTTGAGATAGTCCGATGTGTAGAGCTTCATCGAGCCGGACACGTCGATCAGCATGAGAAGCTTGCGCGGCACTGTCTGCCGCCGGCGCAGCAGCGGCGAGGGGATATCGCCGTCGGCACTGACGATCTCCCTAAGCGAACGGCGCAGATCGAGCTTGCCGCGCGCATGCGTGCGTACGGTGCGGAAGGAGCGGCGCGCGGGCAAAGCGGTGGCGAGCTTGCGGCGGAAGGCGGCAAGCCCGTCGCTGTCGCGATGGAACTCGCGGACGCTCAACTGTTCGCTTGCCGAAGACAGTTCGCCGCCTTCCTCTTGGCGGAGCACTTCGATTTCCTCTTCGCTCGTTGCACCATCGTCCTTGATGGGGGTTTCCTCGTCGGCCTCGCCTTCGACCAGCGCCGCGGCGTCCCCATAGAAATGGCTCCGGAAATGCGCCTCGAATTCGTCGCGGCGGTCGGGCGGCGGCGCCAGCGTGGCGAGGGCGGCCTCGCGGATGTCGGCCATCGAGCGGGGCCCGAGCAGGGTTACGGCCTGCATGAAACCGGAGACCTGTTCGGGCGCCACCGGGAAGCCGTAGCGGCGCAGCAGCCGGCCGAAGCCGAGGAACGGCGTGGTCGCACGGGGCAAACTTTCCGGACGCATCATTCCTTCGCGCCCCCCTCTGTCCTGCCGGACATCTCCCCCTCAAGGGGGGAGATCAGACATCTCGCCGGCTTTCGCCAATCTTCAACGTTGCAGAATTGAGCGGAGCGCCCAAGCTGCCAATCTCCCCCCTTGAGGGGGAGATGTCCGGCAGGACAGAGGGGGGCGCTGTCCCGCCAGCGTCGCGCACTAGCCCTGGGGTATCGCGCTAGCGCGCTTCGATCGTGCATCACGCCAGCGCCTCCTCGACAATCTTGCCGAGCTCCGGCGCGATGCAGGATAGATCCTCCTCGTCTTTGATCAGCACGCCGATGGCGCGGCGGAAGGCTTCCGGCCAGGGGCTGCCGCCCTTTTCGAGGATGGTGGCGGCGTTGGCCCATTCGACCGACTCGGCGATTCCTGGCGGCTTGGCCAGCGGACGCGCGCGGATGTCGCGCACGGCGGAAGCCACGGCGCGGGCCGTGGCCTCGGCGACGTCGCCGGCGCGCAGCATGATGATCTCGGCCTCGCGAATGGCGTCGGGATAGGTGATCCAGTGATAGACGCAGCGCCGCCGCAGCGCTTCTGCCAGTTCACGGGTGCGGTTCGAGGTCAGGATGACGATCGGCTGCGCCGTCGCGCGAATGGTGCCGCGCTCGGGAATGCTGATCTGGAAATCGGACAGGAACTCCAGCAGCAGCGCTTCGAATTCATGGTCGGAACGGTCGATTTCGTCGACCAGCAGCACGCGCTTTTCCGGCGCCTTCAGCACCTGCAGCAGCGGCCGCGCGATCAGGAAACGGTCGTCATAGATGTCGACCTCGTGCTCGCCGGCATGGCGGATGGCGAGCAGCTGGCGCTGGTAGTTCCACTCGTATAGCGCATGTGCGGCGTCGATGCCTTCATAGCATTGCAGCCGCACCAGATCGCGCCCGAGCAGTTCGGCTATCGCCTTCGCCGCTTCGGTCTTGCCGACGCCGGGCGCGCCTTCGAGCAGCAGCGGCTTACCCAGCCTGATTGCCAGGAAGATTGCGGTGGCCAGGCTTTCATCGGCGAGATAGCGCGAGGTGGCGAGCCGGGACGCCACCGCCTCCGGCGAGGTCGCGACTGTCTCTGCGCTTGAAGTCCGGGCGCTTCTCTTGGGCATTTCCGGCACTCAGTTCGGGGCTTGCGCCTTCAGCGCCCGCAGAATGCGCTCCGGCGTGATCGGCAGTGTATCGATGCGCACACCGACGGCGTCGAAGACGGCATTGGCGACCGCCGGGATCTGCGGGTTGGCGCACATTTCGCCCGGCCCCTTGGCGCCATACGGCCCGTCCGCCGAGGGCCTCTCCAGCACGATGATATCGGTTTGAGCGAGATCCCCAGGACCCGGCATCAGATATTGGTTGAAGTCGGTGCCGCCATGGTCGCGATTGGGATAATAGGGTTCGGTCGTTTCGTAGAGCGCATGGCTGATGCCCATCCACGAGCCTCCGACGAGCTGCTGCTCGACCATTTTCGGGTTCAGCGCGCGGCCGATCTCAAAGACGTTCTTCACGGTCAGCACGGTGACCTCGCCGGTCTCGTCGTCGACCTCGACCTCGGCAACCGTGCAGGCGTGGGCGTAGCAGGTCGACGGCTTCATCGCGCCGGTTTCCCTTTCCGGATAGGAGCGCGGGATCAAAAACATGCCGCGGCCGGAAATCGAACGGCCGCGCTTGAAATGCGCCGACAGCGCGACATCGAAGATCGAGATCGATTTCTGCGGCGCGCCCTTGACCAGGATGTTGCCCTGGCCGTCGGTCTCAAGGTCGGACGCATTCACCTCCAGCTCCTCGGCCGCCACTTCCAGCATCACCTGGCGGGCTTCCCTGGCCGCCTGGATAACCGCATTGCCGGCGCGGTGCGTGCCGCGCGAGGCGAAGGTGCCCATGCAATGCGGGCCGGTGTCGGTGTCGGCGGTGTCGACGACGACGCGGTCGGTCGGCACGCCGATCGTCTCGGCGCAGATCTGCGCCATGATCTGCTTCATGCCCTGGCCGAGATCGACGCTCGACAGCGTCACCATGAAATTGCCGGTCGGCGTCGAATGGACCAGCGCCTGGGTCGGGTCGCCGCCGAGATTCATGCCGGTCGGATAGTTGATCGCGGCGACGCCGCGTCCGCGCCTGATCGCCATCTCAAGCTCCCTTCGCGTAAGACGACATCGCCATGAATTTTTCCGCTACCGGCCAGTTGGCGGCGCGCGAGGCTTCCTGCATGCACTCGATCAGCGCAGCACCCTCGGTCGGCTGCCGATGTGCTTTCATGTCGCCATCGCGATAGGCGTTGATGAAACGGAATTCGAGCGGGTCCATGCCGATCAGCCGGGCGAGCTTGTCCATCTGCACTTCCAGCGCGAAATCGCCAATGGTGACGCCGAAGCCGCGCATCGCCGAGGACGGGGTGCGGTTGGTGTAGACGCAGTAGGTGTCGATCCAGACGTTCGGGATCGTATAGGGGCCGGGATAATGGCCGGCGCCCTTCTGCGCGCCGTAGGGCGAATGGCGCGAATAGGCGCCGGCGTCGGTGTAGCCGTTCACTTTGCGCGCGACGATGCGGCCGTCGTTCATGACGCCGTCCTTGATGACGACTTTCTCGGCGGCGCGCGGCGAGGAAATCTGCATCTCTTCCTCGCGGCTGTAGATAAAACAGACCGGTCGTCCTGTTATTTTGGCGCCAAGGATGGCGATCGGCTCGACGATGACGTCGACCTTGCCGCCAAAGCCGCCGCCGACAGTGCCGCCGACGAAATGCAGCTTGTTGCCGGGCATCTGCAGGATGATCGAGGCGTTATCGAGGGTGAAGAACATCGCCTGCGTGTTGGTGTAGCAGGTGAAGCGGTCGTTACCCTCGGGTGCGACGATGCAGCCTGTCGTCTCGGTCGGCGCATGCTCGATCGGTGAAGACTGGTAGGTCTGTTCGAGCACGTGGTCGGCTCCTGTAAAGCCTGCCTCGACATCGCCGAAGCGCACCTTGCGGCATTCGCCGCTGTCGTAGAGGTAATAATTCCGGCCGTGATATTCGTTGACGATCGGCGCGCCGGGCTTCAGCGCTTCGTCCATGTCGAAGACGGCCGGCAGCACCTCGTAATCGACCTTGACCTTGGCGGCGGCTTCCTGCGCAGCGCGCTCGGTCTCGGCCAGCACCGCCACCACGGCCTCGCCCTTCCAGCGCACCTTGCCGTCGGCCAGCACCGTCTCGTCCTCCGGCCCGATCTGGATCAGGATCAGGATGGTGTAGACATTGTGCGGCACATCCTTGGCGGTCAGCACCTTGACGACGCCGGGGTGCTTTTCCGCCTCTGACGTATCGATGCTGCGGATGCGGGCGTGATGATGCGGGCTGCGCACCATCTTCAGGTGCAGCATGCCGGGAAAATTGCGGTCGGCGAAATAGGCGGTCTTGCCGGTGACATGGCCGGGCGAATCCGAACGCGGCCGCGGCTGGCCGATCTCGTGCAGATCGTCCTTGCGCTGGTCGGCAAAGTAGCTCTTGCGGAGTTCCATCTTTTTGACTCCCTCAAGCCGCGTTCTGCGAATTGGAGCGCGCGGCGCTCAGCACCGCCTGGATGATCGGTTCGTAGCCGGTGCAGCGGCAAATATTGCCGGACAGTGCCTCGACCACATCCTCGCGGCTGGGGTTCGGCGTGTGATCCAGCAGCACCTTGGCGGCCATGATCATGCCCGGCGTGCAGAAACCGCATTGCGTGGCGAAAGCATCGAGGAAAGCGCGTTGCAGCGGATGCAGCACGCCGCCTTCCGAAAGCCCCGTGGTCGTGGCGATAGTTGCGCCATTGCAGGTCTCGGCCAGCGTCAGGCAGGACAGCCTGAGCTCGCCGTCGATGATGACCGAGCAGGCGCCGCAGGTGCCTTGGTGGCAGCCGCCCTTCGGCGAGGTGTCGCCGATCTTGTCGCGCAACGCATGAAGCAGCGTCGTGCCGCTGTCGATGAACTCGGCTTTCTCCGCACCATTGAGCGTGAACTGAATCGGGACCTTTGCCATCTTTTTACTCCTTGCGCCGCAGCCAGGCGGACATACGCGCCACGGTCTTTCAGGCGAGCAGCAGCCGGCCGAGATGGACCGGCAGGACTTCGTTGCGATACCAGGCGCTGGCGACCGGATCGGTTGGCGGCGAAGTGCCGTCGCGGGCAACAGCCAGTGCCGGTGCGATGCCGTCGCTGGTGAGTTTCCGGCCAATCAAGGCTTTCTCCGCCGCCCTGGCACGGATCGGCCGGTCGGCCGTGCAGCCGAGCGCGATCCGCGCGGACGACACGGTGCCGTCCGGCGCCTGTTCCAGCACGGTGGCGATGCTCAGCACCGAGACGCCCTTTGGCTTGACCCGCGACACTTTCAGGAAGCGAAAGCCGCCTTCCTTCGGAAGCGTGAAGCCAACCGCAGTGACGATGGCGTCATTGCTCTCGCGCTTTGCCAGGAATGTCTCAATCGGCAGCTCGCCGTCGCTGGTGCTGACCGTTGCGCCCAAAGCCAGCAGCGCAACGGTGAAATCACCGTAAGGCGCTGGCGCGAAGAGATTGCCGCCGACCGTTGCCATGTTGCGGATCGCCGGGCCGCCGACGGCGCGCGCGGCGTGGGCCAGCGGGGCGAGATCCGGATGGCGGGCGATCGCCGCCATGGTCACCGAAGCGCCAATGCGGACCTCGTTATCGGAAACGGCGACGGCCGACAGCGCCGGGTCGGTCGACCTGACGAAACCGGAGATCGACACGTCGCCTTCATTGACGGCGCGCACCACCAACGTGCCGCCACCGAGATAGCGGGTGCCGGCGGCTTTCAGCGCCGCGCCGGCGTCCTTCACCGTCGGGAAAGTCTGCAATGCAAGCGTCATGGAACGCTCCCTTTACGCCTGGCTCTGGCCGGCAAAATGGGCCTTCAGGGCGTTGAAGCCGCCCTGAAAGACGTTGGCGCCCATGCCTTCGGCCAATTTATCGGCTTCCTCGGGAGCGGCGTCAAAGCTGGCGGTCCATTCGGCATAGGTGCGGTCGCCGTCCGTCACCCGCCGCAACTGCAGCGTCGACTTATGGTTGGTGAGCGGCTGCGGCGTCTCCAGGATGGCGTAGCTGACGAGGAAATTCTCGTCGGAGAAATCGAGCAGCTTTTCGCGGAGGCGGGCGCCGCTGGCGAGCTGGAAATTGCGCACGCAGCCGATCATGCCGGCATCCTTGCCGTCCTCGATATGGCTTTCGACCATGCGCGGGTGCCAGGTCGGCAGACCGTTGAAGTCGCGTATGCGGGCCCAGACCTTTTCGACCGGTGCGTCGATGACGCTGGAGATGGTGACTTTCGCCATATGATCGTTCCCTTGCACATCAGCTGCTTGGGAGGGTAGGGCGGCAGGCTCGGCGGCGCTTATCAATGCGTCTTGAACGCCTATCAAATAGTCTGAAAAACGGGCGCTCAGCTGATCGCCCGCGCCGCCTCGCGGTAAAGCGTCGGCGGGACGCCGACATGGTCGCGGAAGAAGCGCGAGAAATTGCCTTGCGTGGTGAAGCCGAGATTGCAGGCGACCGAGATCAGCGGCTCCTGCGACCACTGCAACTGCCGCACGGCTTCCTCCATGCGCAGCGTGTTCCAATAGACGTTGGGCGTCAGATTGGTCTGTTCCTTGAACAGCGCGAAGAAATGCGGCCGCGACAGGCCGACGCTGCGCGCCACGTCGTCGAAGCAGATACGCTCGCAGACATTGGCTTTCATCAGCTGGATCGCCTTGCGGACGCGGAAATCCTGCATGGTGCTGACGCGGGTGCGCACGGTCTGCGGTGCGGAGGCATCGGCGGCATCGAGCACGCTGTCGATGAAGCGCTCGATCTCGTAATTGGCGATGTCGTCGATCCTCTCATTGTCGCTGAGATGGTCGAGGAGGTTAGCCGCTGCCTTGTGCAGCCAAGGCTCGAGCGTGATTGCCGGGGCGGAGAACAGCGGCGCGGCGGAAGGCAGCTCGCGGCGTTTCCGTGCCCAGTCCGGATCGATGTAAAAGGCGAGGAACAGGCCGGGCGTGCCGTCGCGGGACAGAGCGTGGCTGTGCGGCTGGAAGGAATTGATGCCGGCGGCGGTGCCCGGTCCAAGCCGTACCGTCTCGCGGCCGATGGTCATCTCGCCGGCGGTGCCTTCCAGCCAGATGATGATATGCGCCTCGACATGGGCGTGGGTGACGAAGTCGCTGGCGACGTTCAGGACAGAAACATGTCCGAACCGGCCCCAGTAGAGCCTGATCGCTTCCGTCATGGGTATATCCTCCCGCAGGCGACTGGCCTCCCTTCGCCTGCTGCGAGCGATTGTGCGGCGCAGTTCGGGCTTGCGTCAAGACGGATGTGCACGTCCGGGCGCCGGCCATGCGCCGCACCGGCGGATTATCAGACCCGGCGATAGGAGCGCGTCCCCTTCTCCCCCTGTGGGAGAAGGTGGATCGGCGCGCTAGAGCGGTTCCTGATTTGACGGAATCGAAGGGGATTCCGGATCAGTCGGTTTTGTGATTCAAGATGCTGGCTGGAGTGGAGGCCAGCATCGGATGACGCGA
>NZ_JAMYLZ010000033.1:0-66626 GCF_040318315.1 Mesorhizobium sp. M1227 | reverse complement strand
AGCCGCTGCGGGGACGAACTGGCCCGCACAGCGCTTTACGAAGCAGCTCATACGCTGCTCGTGCGCAGCAAGAAATGGTCGAGCCTGCGCGCGTGGGGCATGAACGTCGCCAAGCGGCGCGGTATGGCGCGAGCCCGTGTCGCGGTTGCCCGAAAGCTCGCCGTCATCCTCCATCGCATGTGGAGCGACGCGACCGAGTTCCGCTACAGCAAGGAACCCGGTCTCGTATCGGCATGAAACGGACAACGGACAAATGAAGAAAGAGTTTCGCCCACAAGGGTGATCCTGGATCGTTCCCGTGGGGACGATGGGCAAGGCGATCTCGTTAGCAGGCACGATCCTGGGGCAAACTTTCCAAGGTCGTTCAACAGATTGAGACGCCTCGCTCTCCTGACCCCATCATGCGGCGGCCCTGCGCCGACCGCGAAGAGAAGCGAGTGACCCGCGGGGCGACACGGTCCGAAAAAACGAAACAGGAGCTTGACCTCAACAACCCCAATCAGAGAAGCCTGCTAGAGACCCAGGGCTGCGAATCCAGGTTAACGGCGAAGGATCTGATCGCCAGAAACTGGACCGTTCAGAATTGGAGTTTTCCGCTGTAGTTTCCCGGCTGGGAGAGGAGCGGAAGCGATGAAAGCATCGAAGTTTTCGGACGCGCAGAAGCCGTTCATTCTGAAGCAGGGAGCGGATGGCAACCCGGTGGCGGAGATCTGCCGGCGTGCCGGGATCAGCCAGGCGACCTACTTCAACTGGAAAAAGAAATATCACGGGCTGCTGCCGACGGAGATGAAGCGACTGAAGCAGCTGGAGGACGAGAATGGCAAGCTCAGGAAGCTGGTCGCCGACCTGTCGCTGGACAAGGAGATGCTGCAGGACGTAATCCGCCAAAAGCTGTGAGGCCTGGTCGCAAACGCGAGCTGGTGGCGGAGACCTGTTGTGACTGGAACGTGTCGATCCGGCGTGCATGCCGGGTTCTGGAGTTCGACACCTCGACATATCACTACAAGTCCCGCCGCCGCGATCAGGCCGGCATCGAAGCTCGGATCAAAGACATCTGTGCGACGCGGGTTCGGTATGGCTACCGGCGCGTGCATGTGATGCTGACGCGCGAGGGCTGGGATATGAACATGAAGCGGACCTATCGCATTTACAGGGATTTAGGGCATCAGCTGAGGAACAAGACACCGAAAAGGCGCGTCAAGGCGAAGCTGCGAGACGACCGCCAACCAGCCGTCGAGCCCAACGACGTGTGGGCGATAGACTTCGTTCACGACCAGCTTGCGACGGGCAAGAAGATCCGCGTCCTGACGGTCGTCGATACGTTCTCGCGCTACGTACCGGTGCTCGAGCCGCGCTTCAGCTATCGTGCCGAGGATGTGGTCAGGACGCTGGAACAAGTGTGCCCCCGGATCGGCTATCCGAAGACGATCCGGGTCGATCAGGGCTCGGAGTTCGTCTCCCGCGACCTCGATCTGTGGGCCTACACCAGGGGCGTCACGCTCGACTTCTCGCGACCGGGAAAGCCAACCGACAACGCTTACATCGAAGCCTTCAACGGCCGCTTCAGGGCCGAGTGCCTGAACGCCCGTCGGGTTGCCAAGACGGCCATGACGCCGGTCTTGCCGGTACCCGTCGGCATGTGGATGAGACAGCCTTTTGGGCTGCCGGATGCGAAATAGGCTTCGCCTGCCGTTATGGCGTCGAGTTGGTGCGGCCAGACATCAAGTTGGGATAGGTCACGTTTGTCGATATCCATTTGCCCTCGACGCAGATCACAAATCTCTTGCCCTGCAGGAAGTGCCCAGACACGGCCATTCTCCAATGCCGTAAGCCCCTTACGGCAGGGTCAGCTCATACCAAATGTCACGATTCTTTTTTACCTGCTGCTGCGGGACAAATGCGTCGCTGCGGACAAACGGATAGTTGCGCGACTTGAGGAGGGCCAAAACCGGTTCGTGAGGGATGGGCCAGTTTCCGCGTGTGGTCACAGAGATCATGGCATAGACTTTGCCCTGCTGGTGGTTTTCGGCACCTAGGATTTCGCGCATCAATGTCGCTGGAGACCCGTTGTGACTCGCATGGTGAGAGATCTTGATAAAGCTGGCCTTCTTAAGCAGCTCGACAGCATTGTCGTCTTCGAAAAGCTTCTCCCAGGGCCCCCATTGGGCATCGCCCGGGAATAGCAGGTAGTGCTGCCCTACCTTGAACATTAGGATCAGGCTCGTGTTGTTGATGTCCGCATCAAGTTCAGCGGCCGCCAGCTCGTAGAGGTCGACCATCGATGCTGCCTGCTGCAACTGGGCCTCATCAACAATGCGGTTTGGGTATTCTTCTACCCAATCGGATCCAAAAGGATGAAATTTCTGCGCGACACGTCCTCCTGGCTGCACCCCGTGAAGGTAGCCTGAAAGAAGGGTCTGCTCCGTCGGTGGATGGGGGTTTCTGAGTGCATTCGGATCGCGAGGCGGACCCATAACGAAGACATCGATGCCGGGTAGTAGTGGCGCTTCAACTTCCTCGACGATCCCTCGCCCCTTCGGCAGATAGCTCGGCTCTTTCACGAAACCTGTGCGCACGAACTCGAGATTGTCAGCTCCGTCCAGAGCGTTTCCCGCGATTTCTGTGACCGTGTCTCCCAGGGCAAATAGACTCGCTACAGCTCGAATACCTTGGGCTGCAGCGTCCTGCTCCTTGCGGAGTCGACGCGCGTCCTGGTCGGTCGGCGATTCGACCCAAGGCATCCAAACCTCGCCAACCTGGACCTTGGACCATGCTTCTGCGTCAAAGCCAGACAAGTGATCCTTGTGCCTATGTGAAAGAATCAGCACGTCTACGCGCGGAACGTCATCTTGATCGGTGATATCGGCAATCACCTGCTTGGCAATCTTCGCGATTCGGTGCCTATTTTGCTTGATGGTACCGCAGTCGATGAGTACTTTTCGGACTCCGTTGTCGGTGGGCAGAAACAGCAGGAAGCAATCACCGAAGCCCACATTGTACATTCGGATGCGAATGGGGTCGCTCATCGTCACCGGCTCCCATGCAAGGCGCGAAACTGGGAGCGCAACTTCATACGGTTTCGCAGATAGTTATTGTCTGCGACAGCCATTCTTGGGTCGCGCGCATCCATGTCGGCAACATAAGCCAGCATTTCGTGCCGACGTTGTTCAGCCGCCGCATTCAGATCATGCGACAACTCGGGCGATGGCATTGGCTTGCTCGCAATGTAGCGAACTTCCCCGTCGCTGCCGAAGATAACCGTTGCCCCGCCTCTGAAGTTCAGCCCGCCGGTGAGATGGGGTTCATCCGCCTTTTTTGTTTGGACGAATTGCGCGACGTATTCGATGACAAGCCGCTGGTCGGCCCCAAACCTCTGAATACTGTGGAAGCCTCTTACACTGATCGGAAGCGGCTCGGGTGCCAAGCCGAAAGCAGAATGATTCTTGAGTGCGTATTGATGGAGGGCAGCGTAGAGTCGGGACTGGAAGTCGGTGTTTGGCGCTGCCTCTTCCTCGTCAGTCGACGATTCAATGACGCTGGTCTCATATTGCCGAATGCGTTCCGAGGAGCCGGCCTGCGTCGACCGGGACCTGCTTTGTCGGACCGATCGCGCTTGGTCCAACGTTCGTCCGGAAATGGTTTGAAGCTCTCTGGCGAGTTGCAGAAGGTTTGGAGGAAGCGGCGGGGCTGCCGACACTTCGAGTTGGCTTGGCCACAACAAGCATTCTTCGGCAAGTGACTGCACGCCCACTGGATAGATGCCGCGCTCCCGAAAAGCCTCGATGATCTCGAAGCGAACTTCATCGGGATCGGCGGAATTGAGTTCGAAGTCGGACGTAACGATCGCCCGCAGGAAATCGCCGAAGGTTACGTCAACCGGCGGCATGTAGTCGAACGCACGGAAGCAAATCCGCAAGAAGCGATCCGATAGGTGCGAGGCCTCCGCCGTCAAACGATCGACCAAATCCGGGTGCAGTCGCCCGGCTGGAAGTATGCCGCTGCCGCCACTGGCAATCCTGACGAGGTCAGCGGTCCGGTTTTCGAAGGCCTTTACATATCCGGCGAAGACCGCACTCAGCAAGATTGCCCCCCGGGCATGGGGCTCGAATGTCTGGGCGAGCTTGGCAGGGTGGGGCCTGTCGTCGATCGCCGATCGCAGGCCTTTTCCCGTCCCCATCGCCTGACCGAACTGCTGTGCCAACTCCATCAGCATGGTCGACTCCTGCAACTTCCCCTCGGAGGCCTGAATGTGGTTGGCGAGGAGGTCACGATAGGAGAAGCGCTGGAATAGCGCGACGACATCTGAGAAGGCTTCGTGAAACGCCAGCACATCGCGGTTCGTGGCCTCTAGGAAATAGGGTCGCAGCCGATGCACGATGGCGTGGGTGACCTCGTGAGCGATGATGTCGTGCGAGAGGCAGGTGAAGATCGTTTGGCTGGGAAGGTTCTGCCCCGGCGACTGAGCATCAGCGCGGAAATAGCCAAAAAGGATGGCGTTGAGCGTTGGGTCGAAGAACGCGTTGCGGCCGAAGAAGGCGTGGGGGAACAGCCGGAGTAGCGGGCGGGTCTCGCTGCGATGGAATGTGATCGGACGGCCGAGTGCCCTTCGGGCGCTGTCGATCACCTTCGTCGTAACGGCATAGACCATTTGTTGGTGAAATCTGGGGTCTGACTCACTCGGCGGCAGACCTCCCTCCATCAGCAGCGCAGGGTCATTTAGGTTCACGCTGGCATAGTACTGATTATTCCACCCGTCATAGTCATGGACCTCAATGATCGAACCACGTGGCCCCGGCATCAGATCGGGCTCGTTGTCGACCTCGATCGCAATCCTATACGGAGCTCGGCGCCCACTCATTGGATCTGTAGCGTAAATGCGAAGTCGCCGCCTCTCAGCATCGCGATTGGCGTAGTCGCTCTCGTACTGCTTCATCGCTTACCTCGACCCCTCTTCTGGATGACAGTTCAGCGGCAGGTCACTGCAACTTGCATATGGAGCGCTCGTTCAGTGAATTCCCCCTGACCGTGCGTGGCGACGCCTCGCGCGTACCACGGCAAAGTTGGTCCTGCGGCTGCTGCAAACTCCATACATTCCGACGTATCCGCGCCATGTCAAAACCTTGCCTTTGCTTCGGCTGTGAGCTAGCTCAGCTTATCCTCCGACCGCTCGGGAGCCTTTGCTGCCAACCACTTATGAATATCGCGCAGAATTTCTGTGCCGGTGACCATCGAACCGTCGCTCAGTTTGATTGAGTACCCGGGTTGCGTCACCTTTCTTGCAAAAGCCGGCATCTGGGGCTTGCACCTGCTTCGAAATCTATCCAAGCCGCTTTTACCTCGATCGAGCCTGGAGGAAACTTTCCTTTTAGAAAAGCCTTGGCATAGCGCTGGAGCCCGTTGACGCTCCACAGGCAATTCTTTTTTATGAATTCATACGTGGCTCGATTCATGCGAGTCTCGCCGAATGCACCGTGTCCCTCGAAGACCCCGTCTCCCGGGGAGAATTGGGGATGCTTCCTGTCAATGATTGCTAGGTCGTGGAACGAAACATCCGCCGTGCTTGAGGCGAATGCCTCCATGTTTCCCAGTACAGTTATCGCGTCCACTGCCGCCGCTGGCACAGAGCCGGGTTTTTCGTCTTTCAACGAATTGTCGTTCCAATCGGGCGGCTCTACGCATCCTTCAAGAACACTTCTCCAGGAACATCATTTTTGCCTGCGTTGCGCCAACTTTCCCAACAGCAGTGCTGCCGGGCAGGTCAATGGGCTTCGTGCAGTCGGCCTGTCCTCTTGCAATTGCTCGGTCAAGGGCCGGGTGGTTAAGCATGAGGAAGAGATGCCAGGCATGCTTACTCGGAAAATCCACGGCGTCCGAACGCAACGGAGACGATTGGCAATAATTGTGCGCCGGCGCAGCAACCGCCGCGCCCTGAAGCAGTGCCGACGATAGCAAAAGAGGCGCCGCTAGATGAATGACTTTCAGCATTCCGTCCTCCCAAGAAGATGTCGACGTTCGTTCCAATCGGCGACGGTTTGCCCGCCTGCCTCGGGCAGTCACTGGATCCCAACAGCGTCGAACGCAGCCTCAATTGCGGATACGCGGCGCGCCAATTGGTCAGCAGGTAGATTCCTGAACAATGTGCGTGCTGCGCTAAGCACGCTTCTTCGACTGTCGGTAAATTGTGATGTACGTGAGAGCTGTTGGGTAACGGCGATGTAGAAAATACCGGCCACCTGGTTCACGTCGAAAACGAAGCCGGCATTGTCTGCAGCAGTCATTATCAAATGCGCAGCCTTGTTGTGTATTCCACTGTTTGTGTGAACACCGCCCCAATCGCCTCTTTGCGTATTCGGCAATACTCTAAAGTCATTCATATGCGCCGGCTGACCAAGAGAAGCTGGATCTGACATGTCGCGGAATGCTCCTCCTCCGTTGGCAAAACCTTGACCGAGCTTCCAGTCCCATTGACGCCGGTCCGGCTGGCCTCGGTTGGCAATGAGAATGCCGAATATGTCGGAATATGATTCGTTCAGCGCCCCTGACTGCCCTGCGTATTCGAGACGCGAGGTGTTATCCGTTACGCCATGAAACATCTCATGGCCCACAATGTCCAAAGCAGCGGCCAACGTCAGGAGTTGTCCCCCGCTCATAACCTGGCCATAAACCATTTGTTGGCCGTTCCAATAAGCGTTGAACCATTGCCTTCCGTCACGGCTCTCGCTCGAAACCACGCAATTCACGCTTGCGTTCATAGGGCCGCCTTGATTGTCGATGTTGTTTCGCATCAAGACCGTGCGAAGAAAGTCCGCTACTGCCTCGGCGTTTGCATGGGCACTCACCGCACCAGGGGGCCAAACCGGCGACACCTCCTGACCAGGCAGAGCTGCTTCATGCAAGGTTGGATCGTCAAACCGGAAATCAAAGGTCTCGATGTTATTCGCCGTGTCTTTGAGCACGCTTCGATTGCCGATTGTTTCGACCCGGATGCTGCGCTGAATTTGTCGGGCATCGATCGCATTCTGGACCTCGGACGCCATACTGGGCGTGCGCGGAAGCTCAGCAATCACCCGGCCCGTCTTCGCATCTACGACGTAGTCGAAGTAACGCGGGGCGATCCGTCCCGTCTTCTTAGGACCTCGCTCCGATAGGGTGACAGGTACGTCTTCAAAGATGAATGCGAGGTGCCACTTGGCCCGCGAAGCGACGTAGTAGTAATTAAGTCGCGGAGCAATGCCTGTAAGGTCTTTCTTGAAGGGCGGCTTATTCACGACCGCCTTAGCCGCTTCCGCAGGTGAAATTTTCGCTAGTGCCTGCACACCTGTTGGCTCGCCCAACGAAGAGTTAATGCTGACCAATCGGTTGCTTTTATCGAGTTCGACTGTGACCAGCGACCCGTAAACCGGGATATCATGGAAGGCTTGGCGGAACTTTACCGTTCGCGTGCCGGTGAGGGGCACGGTATCGGTCCCGATCGTTTTGAATTGGCTTTCCGCGTCCTCCGTTGTCGGGGCAACAAAGTTGGGCGTCAGTTTGCTTTCTAGCGCCTGGTTCAGATAGCGCCTCGCTGCTGTTTCAGGGTCAACAGATTCTGTAGCCGCAGCCGGGAAGGCAAACGTTGGATGAGCTGCTTGCTCCTTTGCTAGCGCGGTGAATGTAGCGTGGGATTGCTCGTCCTGCGCGTGGATGGAGAATGACTTCAGACCGTTTCCACTACGGTCGTCACCTGCGGGCGCCATGGATAACTCTTTCGATTCACCAACTCTGTTTTAGATACCGATAGACCGTTCGCTCGCAGCCCTATTGGGTGTTATCGCATTTCTTCTCGGGGTCGGGCTTCCATTCCGCAGCCTTGAGCAAGGTGCCCTGCTGGCAGGGATCGGCGTCACCGCTCACAGTGCCCGTCACGGTGCCGTACGTGCCAGGAGTTGGCTTCGGGCTAGCATGCGTAATGTTGTAAAGCTTGTCCTTATCTTTCAGCACGACACAGCCGCTTTCAACGCCCTTCTCTGCGCATCCTGAGACATTCACCTTCTGGGCTTGAGAACCGGATGTAAGCGCAGCCCACGCCGTGGTTGTGATGATAGCTAGAGCAAGTTTTTTCATCTCATCCTCCTAAGGTCAGTTTTTCTAGGCACATGCGCGCCGTTTGCTTTTCAAGTGCCGGTATCCCTTCGATAAACGGTAGTTGCGTTCCGCGCCGGACCAATAGCGAATGATTGATACCAAGGATCTTGCGGACGCTGGCAAGCGCGGCCTCGTTCACCTCTATGTAGGCGACGATGTACCATTCGCCATTTTCTTCCCTGGCCATGCCCAAGGGCTCGGTTCGCCACTTGAGTGCGCCATGATGGGGCATGAAGTAGGTTTCCTGGACGCCGCCGACGGCGCTGAGGCCCTCGTCGAGCGCGTACTCCATCACCGCGCAACATAGCTGGGTCAGCGTGCCCCTCAGTCCAGTCGAGCGTTTCTCAGGGACGACGAAGGTGCGCGTCCACTCGGCCCAATCGGGACGTCGGGGAACACCCGACCTTTCACACATGTGAGGAAAGACCTCCGAGACCATGTGCGGCTCGCTCGTTGGGATCAATCGAGCCGAGGTCACCACACGACCATCCTCGAGACCCAGCAGGTACGTCGCCGCGTCCGTGTCGAACTGGTCCAGTTCGCGACCGTCTGGGCTTGGAGGGCGCCAGCGTTTCTGGTGCACGAAGAAGTCGTGCCGGCGGCGCAAAAACTCGTCAAACTCGTTTTCGTAGAGGTGCTTATTCAGCGCATTGACGACATGAACCGTAATCATTTGCGCGATCCCCTATCCTTCTTCAGAAGGATAGTTGCAGCCGCGCTAAATTACGTCACCTGTCCGATCGGACAGTTGACAGGATTAGCCGCCTGCGAACCGTCTCAACGACCGCTTGCGTGGTCGTGCCGACGCCTGCTGACGCTGGCGTGACCGAGGAAGAACTGAAAAACCTGACGTGGAACCCCTGAAGACGGTGGCACGTTCGGACAGGTCGTCGCGAAGCTCACGGTGGATGCCAACGGCAAACGCGGCAACGATCCGACCTTCGACAAATCGAACGTCAAGACCTACGGGTTTCTCTCGACCGGGGACGGATTCGGTCAAGATACCTGGAGCGCCTTCGCCGCGTCCGCAGGCTTCAAATATATTGATCAGCCGTTCGGAAAGCACTTCCAGTACGATAGTCCGGCACTCGCCAAGACGCTCACCTACCTGCGCGATCTGGCGCTCGTCAAAGGCGTCGGCGTCAGCAAGGCGCAGGCTGGAGGTCTCAACCCGTCCGGACTGTTCGTGTCGGGCAAAGTAGCCATGGCTCCACAAGGGTCGTGGATGATCGCCTCGCTGAAAGGCACCGCGCCCGGACCGTTCGGCCTCGCGCCAATGCCGGCCGGTCCGGAGGGTCGGCGTTCGATGATGAACGGTCTCGCGGATTCCATCTCCGCTACGTCCGAACATCAGGCCGAGGCCTGGAAATGGGTCAAGTATCTTGGCAGCGCCGCCTGCCAGGATGTCGTCGGCCAATCGGGTGTAGTGTTCCCGGCGTTGCCGTCAGGAACCGAGGCGGCGATCAAGGCTCACCAGGCCAGCGGCCTCGACCTGTACCGATGTTGCCAAGCCGGAGACTACCTTCGCGTACCCGCTCAGCGACTACGGCAACCAGATATTCACAATCTTCCAGACCGCCGTAGACAAGATCAATTTGGGCGAGGGCGATCCGGCTGAAGTGCTGAAGCAAGCCAACGATGAGGCGAACGCGCTTCTCCAGTAAACGGCGCCTCTCTCCCTGAGCGCCGCGGGATGGGCGACAGTCGCCCATCCCATTCTAGCAGTTCGAGACGGACGGGTTTTCCGATCGGACAAATCAAAGTGAAAGACGGAATATGAGACAGCCCAAGATTACCTTCATTGGCGCTGGTTCGTCGGTGTTCATGAAAAACATTGCTGCGGACGTCCTTCAGAAAGAGGCGACCAGCGGCGCAAGGATCGCGCTGATGGACATCGATCCGAATCGGCTTGAGGAAAGGGACCAGGTCGGTCAGCGCAGCGAAGGCGAAAGCCGTAAGGGGGCCCAGCAAAGCCAAAATTACACCGCCAAGCGCCGGTCCTATGCTTCGAACCACGTTGTACCCCACCGACATCAGCGTCACTGCAGCGGGTATGTCGCGCTTTTCCAGGATGTCGCCGACCGAGGCGTGCCAGGCTGGATCATTCAAGGCAAAGCCGCATCCCGCCAAGAAACTCAGTCCCAAGATCAGCCATGGACTGACAAAGCCCAGTCCAACAGAGAGAGCCAGCGCCGTGGATGCCAGTGCGATCAGGCAATGTCCGGCAAGCATCACGCCGCGGCGGCTGAAGCTGTCTGCAATCGCTCCAGCAAGGATCGACAAGAAGAAGGCGAGCAGTGTCGATGCAGCCTGCACGAGCGCAACCATCAGATCGGAGGCTGAAATCGTTGCCATAAGCCAGCTTATAGCCACGCTCTGCACCAGCCAGCCAAGGCTGGATATCTGCGTGGCTGTCCAGATCGAACGAAAGACCGGATTCTGAAGAGGGATCAGTGTGTTTGCCGCAAAGGGCGGGGAATCTTGACGCCGCATGACTTCTCACCTCCACCACGTAGTTCTTTCGCTCACTCACTTGCTGACAGCGGTGCGCTTACGCACAGCTGCGTCACAACCAAGTTCCGATATCGCGCTCGCAACAAAGTAGATGTCGCATCCACGGTGCTGATGCGCGATGAGTGTGCCAGTTGGGCGTCAGCTGGTCTGGGTCGCGCAGCCCGATGGGGTGCGGTCTGCCCTGCGACTCTTGGCCTTGGACGGTGCTACCGCCCCGATGGCCGGGTTGTCAAACTGCCACGGTGCTAGCAGCGCCCATCCCATCCTGACAGGCATGAGCGTACGACGCAGCGCATCGCTGGTATCGGAGGCGGGTGCAAGATCAAGGGTGGCATCGTCTTGACAAGTACGAGCTGGTGGACGCCTTCGCCCGACCTATCACATCGGCGATTTATGGGGCCGCCGTTCAACTCGTTGGTCTATGCACAAAAAACATAATACGCTTCAAAAGACGTTTCGTGTCGGCGCAGGCGCCGAGGAGGGCGCGGAAGCCTTCACCATCGTCATCCCGCCACCGAACGTCACTGGCTCGCTGCACATGGGCCATGCGCTCAACAACACGCTGCAGGACATTCTGGTGCGCTTCGAGCGCATGCGCGGCAAGAACGTGCTGTGGCAGCCCGGCATGGATCACGCCGGCATCGCCACGCAGATGGTGGTCGAGCGCCAGCTTATGGAGAAGCAGATCCACCGCCGTGACCTGACGCGCGACGAGTTCATTGAGAAAGTCTGGGAGTGGAAAGCCGAATCCGGCGGCGCGATCTTCAACCAGTTGAAGCGGCTGGGGCCTCGGCCGACTGGAGCCGACAACGTTTCACCATGGACGAGGGCCTGTCCAGGGCGGTGCTCGAAGTGTTCGTCACGCTCTACAAGGAAAGGCCTGATCTACAAGGACAAGCGCTTGTCAACTGGGACCCGAAGCTCTTGACCGCGAGTCCGACCTTGAGGTCGAACAGCAGGAGGTCAACGGCAATCTCTGGCATTTCCGCTACCCCGTCGAGGGCGAGGTTTTGGATCCGGAAAATCTTAAAACCTTCATCACCGTGGCGACGACCCGCCCGGAGACGATGCTGGGCGATATGGCGGTCGGCGGTGCATCCCGACGAGCGTTTCCGGCATCTTGTCGGCAAGAACCTCATCCTCTGCCGATCGTCGGCCGCAGGATCGCGGTGGTGGCGGACGAGTATTCTGATCCGGAGAAAGGCAGCCGCGCGGTCAAGATCACGCCGGCGCACGACTTCGACGAATTTGAGGTCGGCAGGCGCCATAAGTTGCCGGCGATCAATATTCTCACCATAGAGGCGGCGGTCACCCTCACGGACAATGACGACTTTCTCGCCGGGCTGGAGGTGACGCCGTAGCGCCATGCGGTCCGGGACGAGCTCGACGGTCTGACGCTTACATCTCGCCGAACTGGTATCCAAGCAAGCATGAATTCCATAACCAGGTGCCGACGTGGAACTATCTCGTCGTCCACGCCCACGGACGCATCACTGTCCGGGATGATGAGCGCTATGTGTGCGCCGTAACGTGGCGAAGCTCACTCACATGCATGAAGCCTCGCAGCCTGCCCCGTGGAAGATGGGCGACGCGCCGAAGGACTTCATTGACACGATGGTGAAGGCGATCGTCGCCCTAGAAATCGAGATCACCACCCTGGTTGGTAAATCAAAACTCAGCCAGAACAAAGAGGTGCGCGACATTCAGAACGCTGGTGAAATGCTGAATGCCCGAGGCGTCAATGGGATGGGAGAAGCGATGCTCGCGGCTGCGGCGGCCAAATCCCAATAGCAACTATCTTGTCCCGACAAGCCGCTGGTGCTGGATTTCCAACGGGTGACCTTGAGAGACAAATGCTTCGGCTCGCCGGAAACGCGACCAGCATCTGACCACCCGCTATGCGGCAGATGGACAAGAACTCAGGCCGCCATCGCCAGCTACATCCGCAATGCCGCCGGATCGATGGAAGCTGCTTACCCCGCCAGCCTCTGCGGTCATGCCGCCTGCGTCGTTAATACCTTGAACAGCAGCCTGGCGGTTAAACCGCCTTGCGTGTTCGGTATGGCGGCACAGCGGTTTGGAGATCGGAGCCGACTGGCAGCGAACGCCACGCCCCACGGTAGCGATGCCTCGCAGCCAGGTTGGATGACCAAGCAGCGGCATGTGCGGCAGGCTTGCACCCGCTTCAGATGCGAGACGGGTCAAGACAATCATCCTGCACAACGCCACGCGGCGGTGAGCCGGTTTCGAAAAGGGCCGGCCCCGGCCGTTCATACAAGTGGAGTTGGGGGCGCGGGGCCGGATCAAGCCTATCGCGTTGGACCCGCCGGGACCGCGCGTACATCATCCCGGCAACGCCAGGCGCTCGCCTGGCGTCATGCGGGCTTCGGCTTGGCGCGCCGAATGTCTGGACCGGCATCGCGGAGCAATGGCGCACCAGTCTACGACATGGTGCGTAGTCGCCATGCTGCCCCTGGCCAGATCGTAGATGACCTCGGCTTGTTCGCCATGGCGAGCCGAAGCACGTTGACGGCCGTGCCGGGTGATGCGCCGTCCCAGACTATCATCCCAAAATCGGCGCGCGCCATCTCCCGGTCTTTGGCGGCGTAGATCCAGTATCCTCTAGCGCCTTCAGGAGACGGGACCCGGTAGGCAGCCCAGTCGCCCAGATCATTGCGGGGTTCCTTGGCCGCATGGAAGACCCCGACATGTTTGTAGCCGTAGCCCGCGAGCAGGCCCTGCGCCTCGGCATCGGCTCCAGACGCGTCGCCAATCAGCACGCCGTGCACGGCAACAACGATTGGGCGGATCCGAGCGATGGCAGGTTCCGGCAGCTCTAATATCTCGCGTGAACCCCCTATGAATATCATCGACATCATGACTTTCCCTTCTCTCCAGGGCTCCCTCGCTCTGACCGCCGTCTCCCTCTGGCCCTGCGTGAGGGGTCACCCGAACGCCGAGACGGCGAAGCCGGCTCGGGGAGCGGCGGGACGCCGCAACTAGAGCCCGGTCGGCGGCAGGCCGGCGCGCAGACCTGCCGCTTCCGGAGGCGCTACGCGCGCGGAGCTAGTGGCCTTTGTCGGCCAGCCAGAGGCTCACGTCCTGGATCGAGCGCATGAGCACCGACGGATTGTCCCGCGCGGGAATGAAGCCCCAGCTCTGCCAGTAGCGCTCTGCCTCGGCGTCGATCGCCCGCACCACCACCGCGCGGCCGCCGACGATGTCGGCGCCGGCGACGCAGCGATACAGCGCGTCCTTGACCAAGCCGCTACCGACGCCTTGTCCGGCATAGCGGTGGTCGACGGCGAGTTGTCCGATCAGCAGGCAGGGGATCGGATCGGGCGGGCGTCCGGTGCGGATGGCGCGCGGTGCGCTATTTGGCTGGATCACGCCCGGCGCGAGGCCGTAATACCCGACGACTGTTCCCTCGTCGTGAACGACCAGGACGCGGGTAAACCCGCGGGCCTGGTTCGTTCGCGCGAAGCCGGCCAGCCAAGCATTGAGCGCCGGCTTGCCGCAATCGAAGCTGTCGAGGCGGTGTGCGTGGTCGAGGAGTTCGATGCCTGAAAGCGCCACCTAGCTGTCCCAGGGCGGGGACCGACGCAGCCGCTCGGCCGCCTTCGCCGGGGGCGCAGCGGCCGGGGCTGAGATCGCCTGCATGAAGGCGTCATAGGCTTCCGGGGACACGCGGATGACGGTTTCGTTGAGGATGGCCGCCTGCGCCTCGTGCAGCGCGGCGCGCCGCATGAACTCCGTGCGCGACAGGCCGAGCAGCTCCGCGCCGCGGTCGATGATGGTGAGATCATCGTCGCGAAACCGCATCGAGACGGGTGCTTCCTTCCTGGTGGGTGTGGTGGCCATGGCGCGCTCCTGTGCTGCGAACGTATATACGTTAGTGTAACGCGGAACGCAATACTACGTTCCCTGGCGACGTTTCGTGGCGGATGGTCTCAGGATTTCTCGCCGCATCGGTTCTTCTCGGCTTCTCGCCCCAGTCGCCATTGCCGCAATCCAGAGCAAGGTGGCTTTGGTCAGCTCCGGCGGATCAATTACGGCTTTAGGAAGTGCATTTGTTTTTGGCGGCCGGATGAGCGGGTCCAGAAGCGAAGTCGCTGCCATGACTGTCGCCGGACGAGCCCCGGCTATCCCGAACCTGATGAACATCTGACGCGATGGCGACTTTCGGGCCGTCACGCCACAAAGGAGGAACGGCTATGAAGGCTGGGCGGCGGCACTTTCATTCTCAGGCGCCGCTCTATGCCACCTGTCGGCCAATGTGACATCGCCACTGCGGTCCTTCGAACAAGTCGATTCGATTCTGAATTTCGGCCTTTAGATGATTGTAGCGATTGAATCAGCGACAAGGGCTGGGCAATCGCGGTTGTGGTGACCGCGAGCCACTAAGCTTGTGCCGTACCCTTACAATGATTCATCAAGGCGTTTACCTCGGCAATCACGAGATCCGGCGTGATGTCGAACTTGCATCGGACTTTGACCGGACAATGCCGCACTTGGTCCAGACCACATCCGCGACATTCAATAACACTCATAAGCATGCTGACCAAGGGACCTCGAAACCCCCAAATCTCCGGTAGATGTGACGCCGTGAAAATGCCGATAGTAGGGCGGCCAAGCTGGGCAGCGACATGGCCGGTGCCTGAATTGTTCGAAACGACGAGCGCGGCCGAATTCACGAGACAATTGAATTCCAATTCTGACAAGTCGACAGCCGTCCGAATGTTCGCGGCTCCACGTTCCCTAGCTATCTTCGCAACCTCCTCAAGCGCTTCCAGGCATTCGCCACGGCCAACGAGGACCACCTCACCACGGGTCGAAAGAGCAGCGACAACTTTGCCAAAACTTTCAATCGGCCAATCTCGCAGGCTGGAATTGGAGAACGGAGCCACGACAATCGGGGCATTGCCTGTAGTCGAATTCTGTGGGTGACCCGCTCCGCTTTCGAAATAGGCAGCTGCCTTTGCGACCAGAAAGAGGAGGATTTCTGACACATGCTGGAGACGCACCTGCTTACGGTCAATGAACCAATCAAGCCATCTACGGGGGATTTTGTTAGCAAGCCCTATTTTTTGGACCAGCTTGTAGAAAATGGTTCTGCGCAGTTTCAGATTGAATGGCGCTATCGCAATATCGATCTGATGCATGCTGTACGGATCAACTATCGCCGCACGGTGCCTGGCGGGAACTTCAAGCAAGATCGGCCTTGTTTCTTCCGGAACACGCATATCAATGGCAAGATCAAACTCGCCGGTCAGCAGCGGCCTTATGTCCGCGGCTTCTTTGCGCGTTTTGACTTTTGGGTTGCGAGGAAAAAAGTCAAAAGCAACGTGATCGTCGGCGAGGTCGAACTGTTTTGCAGTAGCGATGTTCCAGCTTCCCACCACCAGCGTAATGTGGGCATGCGCAAAACGCTGACGAAGGTCCTTTAGAGGCCCTAGAGACATCCAAAAGTCGCCGACATGATCAAGCTTGAGGACCAAAATTCTCATCCTTGCGCTTGACTGTTCCGGCTCTTCCCAGCTGCGGTATATAATTTGATTGCCGTCGTGCTTTGTAAAATATGCCATTGCCATTCCGAAGATTATACGGTCAACACTGATAGCCCGGTGACGCGTGTGTAGGTTGGAGTGCTCCCCACTTTGTCCGCGTCTCCGCAAGAATTCTGCCATCAGATCCAAGCCGCGCTCCAGCAGGAGCTGTTGGGCGAAGTCTGCATCTCTAGCGATGGTAGCGCGCCAAGAAAGCCAGCTATGTCCCGACCCGCAATGTGAAGGGCTTCGTCACGGTCTCGCATGCAGTGAGTTCGGCAACGCCGAGTAGACGGTGATCGCCAAGCCGCCGTCCCCAGATCTCGGAGCATAACGGCAGTGGCCTCGCTCTTTGGTCGATGCTGATCCTGAATGCGACCGTCGCCGCCGGCGACGACACCGCCGGCCGCATTGACCGTCTCGGGCACGCCCTGTCGCTGTGGTCCCGCATCACGGTCGCTAGCAAGGACCCGCCGCAGCCGCTTTTTTCTGCGCGTCCGGTCGTCCAAGGTGAAGTGGACGAATCAACCCTGTGATGAAGTCGATTGCCTGCCAGCGGTGAGGTGGCAGGCGGCATCGATGAACACCATTATTCGCCGAGCTTGGATAGCGGCACCTCTATCACGCTGAGAGCCTGTTATGCTGGTCCAGCGTTTGATCGCAGTCTTGATCCATGCGAGCAGCTTGTGAGGGATGCAATCGAACGAGGCGCTGCTCCCACAGCCGTAGCAGGCCCTCCATCAGAGCTTCACGCTTAGCCTGATCCGGCGCAATTGTATTGAGGAGATCTCCCAACACGGCTTCGCCCTCAATCCGCATCAGCAGATTAAACAAGTCGTGTGAAATTCGTACACTGTCACTGCTGAAGTGGGTCGTGCTGATCTCGCAGTGAGTCTCCCGACGATCTGGCGCTTTGTAAGCGCGGGTTTGATGGAGGGACACATAGGGCGGCAACGAAACCGCAAGCGCAGTCCAATCCTGCAGCGTTGCAGCCCGCTTTTTTACCAGGAAGGGCCCGACCACAAGTCCATCCAGCTCTGTCGTCAGAAAGGTGGCAATCGCGTCTGCAACCGAATCCACGATCGGTTCGGCATTGTTGTTAAAGGACGTATTGAGCAGAATTGGAGTGCCTGTGCGCTTCTTGAACGCATTGATGACCTCCCAGTACGCGGGATTGGCGTTGCGCGATACTGTTTGCAGGCGAGCGGTACCGTCGACGTGCGTGATGGCACCGAGCAAGGCGCGCTTTGAGTCACGCACGCGAACGACGAAATTCATGAATGGAAATTCGTGCCTACCGTCCGGGAGGTCGAAAAATTCGCTCGCATCCTCCTCCAGCACAGATGGCGCGAAGGGCCGATAGCCTTCGCGCTTCTTGACCATCGCATTGATCCGGTCCTTGTTTGCGGCGGGCCGAGGGTCGGCAAGAATGCTGCGGTTGCCCAGCGCACGTGGCCCAAACTCCGAACGACCCTGCACCCAGCCGATCACGGCGCCGTTGGCGATCCAGTCGGCTGCACTGCTTGCCACGTCATCAGAGCGTTCAACCTCGAGATGTCCGGCCCATGCATTCAGTTCCTGTTGCACGGCGCGCTCGCTCCCGAGATCAGGACCCCAATAGACCCCCTGCAGTCGCTCACACGGCGCGGGGCGGCCCATCTCGTTAGAGACTATCAGCGCAGCTCCCAATGCGCAGCCAGCGTCGTGAGACGCGGGTTGCACGAAAATGTCTTCGAAAAGCCCTGAATACAGCAGCTTACCGTTCATCGTGCAGTTGTGGGCCACCCCCCCCGCCAGGCACAACCGCTTCATGCCGGTGGCCTCACGGTGATGCCGGAGAATGTGGAACACGATCCGCTCAAGCGCTTCCTGCAGTGACGCACTCACATCTCGATGCTGCTGGGTGAAGGGCATTCCCTTTCGCCTGACCTCGATATTGCGGAGCAACGCCGGACCGATGCGGTCGAGGTGAACACGGTAGCCACCGCCGTTGGCGGAGAGCTCGTAGAACTGCTCGAAGAGCTCGCGACAGGGAGCGGGGTCGCCGTAGGGCGCGAGTCCCATTACCTTATACTCGTCGAACAAGCCGTAGCCGAGATAGCGGATCGTCTCGAGATAAAACAGCCCAAGAGAATTGTTCTCGGGGAAAGCCTCGAGTTGCGTAATTTCTGTGCCAGACCCTACCGCCAAGAGGCCCGATAGGAAATCACCAGAGCCATCAATGGCTAGAATGAGACTTTGTTCGAAGCCCGACATTGCAAAGGCGCTCACGGCGTGCGCCTGATGATGACTTACGAATGAAATACGCGAACTGTCCAACTTAGTGCCGAACTCACGCGTTAACAGATCCTGCACCAACGTTTTAGCATCCAACGGAATGGAGAGAATGTCCGGGTGGGATGCGGACATACCTTCAAGCATGGCGTTGGCATAGGGCTCGCTGGCGTAGAGCGCGACACGATCAATGTCGTTGAGCTGAACCCCCGCCGCTGACAGACAGTATTGAATCGAACGAATTGGGAGCTTGTTGGAGTGTTTCATCCGATTGAGGCGTTCCTCTTCGACGGCTGCTATCACCCGTCCGTCTCGGACGAGCACCGCGGCGCCATCGTGCATAAAGGCGTTCCGAAGCTCGAATCGGTTTTCATGGACTTGGTCAAGTCCGCCGCTAATTCCTAGACACAGCATTTCTTTCTCCACATAGTGACGGGCAAGCCAAATTGGCCTGCCTCAGACCGTTTCCAACTAAATAGGCCGCGTTGTCGCTTGCAGCTGCAACCGCCTGTCAGGCATCACCGGCATCAAAGAACGCCTCATAAGGGTCCGCCTGAATCAACATGAGATGCTTCGATCGTGGCGCCTGCCATTCCATGACGCCGAGAGCTTGGCTGGATCATCGAATCTTGAGCGGCTGCTGACTTGCATGCCGGCGATGCCGTTTTCATCTGCAGCACGAACTTGTGACGCGGGCTGCCTATATCCTTGCGAAGGGGCGGCTGTTGACGAATAATGCCGCGCCGTGAACTGGCCCGATTTCATTCCCCGAAAGACCGTCGCACAGGCGACTGACATGTGCTGCACTGTCCGCCTGCTTCCCGGTCGCACATCCGATAACGCCTTCGCTTGTGCAGGAGGCCGCATCGCGTCATTCGTCGGCCAAACATGGCACCGACTGGAAGCCCGGCAATACCGCGTAGATGTAAAGTGCGCTGATGTTGTATGGTAGCGCTGCCGGCCGGGTCTCCAATCCGCTGCCCAAACGAGCGGACTGCCTGCGGCAAAAAGCCCGCCACAAGCAGAATCGCGCTGGGCAGCTGGCTCGCCTGCAAGACTTCGCAGCTCAGGAACATTGGGGACGACTAGCGTCGAACCGCCGACATGATCGGCCAGTTGCAACTCACTTCTCGGCACGACCTCCACTGCACGTCAGGGCGCATGGAAGATTTTCTCCTTTGGATGGGTGACCGGTGCGGACGTGCTTTTGTCCATGCAAGATTTCCGAAGAGTTATGAAATCGTTTGTTTCGATCAAAGTCATCCACGCTATGAATAGCTGCCGGACATGCGCTTCAAAGGGGCTTCAGGCTTCCCGGAGGACTACTCCGATTCGAAGCGCGTGGCATTCCATGCGCTCTATGACAACATTTTTCAGCAAAGGGTATGAGAGCAAACCCACACTTCTTTTTCAGAAGTCGCTTCGAAGCAGCCGAGGCCTTGATGGGCTTCTTCACCAAGTTCGGCGATGGTGCCGCAGACATTCTTCCTCTTTCCGGGCTGAACAAGCGCAGAGTTCGCGCCTTGGCAGTGTATCTGGGCGCTCCGTCTGATCTTGTTGAAAAGATCCCGACCGCCGACCTGGAGAACCTCGTCCCGGTCTCACATACGATGAGATTGACGACTTCCTCGAAGGCCAAGAGATCAACGAAGCGGCGCACAGGCGTATACTTCATGCGCATTCCAGCACAGCCCATAAGCGAGCGCTTCCCGTCACAACGATTGCCATGACGGGTTCGATATTTAGGCATCGGCAATAGCGTCTCAACATACACGATCGATGGGCTTGCCGCAGTTAGGCAGCTAGCGGCCTGAATTACCGCTGGAGCGAAGCGCTGCTCTTTCAGCCCGCATGCGGTCATGAGGTTGACAGTGTCGGCACGTATCGCCGAGGCCGGCACGCGAACTCATTCTCCCTGAATGCCTGCTCTATCGATCTTCCGCAGCGTACCCACTTGACCGGTCGCTTCGACATTCCAGGCACCTGGATTCTAGCCGATCCTTGCCGCTCTCCTTCGGCCGGTCGCAATGCTGGACGTGCGGCCGTTACGCGATGCAGAGCTGGTTGTCAGATGCGTGATGCGAAACGTGAGATGCAGCTCCAGTTTTGGCGATGGCGGGCTCGCCGCATTGTTGATATCATCCGCACAGAACAGGCGCGCAAATGACATCGGATTCAGAGAAGGCTGAGGCGGTCGAGCAGTTACTTGATACACCTGACCTTGCAACCGCACTGGAAAGCGAACAGTTCAAGAAATTCCTCGACCAGGTGCCGATCGCCATAGCCGTTTCGGACCTTGCCGGTGAAGAGCGCGTGGTCTACGCCAATCCGGAATTCGAGAAACTCTCAGGCCTGATGGCCGCCAGGCTCACCCAAGAAAACTGGGCGGCCCTTTTAGGCACGGGCCTCCATCAGCAAAAGGACAGGCCGCTAGCCGAGGCGGTGGTCGAGGGAACCGATTTGGTCGGCACCTTCAAGCTGGAGCGCGGCGAGGACAAACCCGCGATCGTCGACGTTTATTCCAACGTGATCGAAGACGACAACGGCAAGGTTTGCTTCCGACTGGTGGCCCTGGTCGACGTATCGGCTCACGGCGAGGCGGGAGATCAGCGCTCGGCCGAGGAGCGTGTCAGCGAGAAAGACACGCTGCTGCGCGAACTGCAGCACCGGGTGAAGAACAACCTGCAGATGATCACCGCACTGATCCGGCTGGAAAGCCGCAACGCTACCGAGGCCGACCGGAGACGGTTTGAGCGCCTCGCCGGTCGCGTCGACGCTTTGGCGATCCTCTACCAGACGCTAACGGCCGACGAGCCGAAGGAAGAGGTCGACCTTGGTGTGTATCTCAGCCAGATCGCGTCCGCGGTGATGAGCTCGCATGCAGTCGAGGGGATCCGGCTGGATATGAAGGTGGATACATATCCCGTGTCAATAAACGTCGCCATGCCGGCCGGGCTGGTCGTAAACGAATTGCTGACCAATTCACTAAAGCATGCGTTCCGGGGCCGCGATGGCGGCACGATAACACTGCACAGCGTCGTCGATGGCGACGGCTGCCGGGTTATAGTGGCGGACGACGGAATCGGCCTGCCGGAAGGCGAGGTGTGGCCCAAACCAGGCAAGCTCGGAGCGCTGATCGCGCGATCGCTGACCGAGAACGCCAAGGCGCAGCTAGCTGTCGAGTCCAGCGCCAACAAAGGGACTAAGGTGACCATCGTTTTCAAACGGTCGGCGGCAGCAAGCTGAACGATTGCTGTCGAACATAGCAGGCTGGCGGCTGGCTTCATGTCGCGGCTTTGAGCAGGTGCCTGCAAATAGGCTAGGTCGCCCTTCACGGCCTGCTTCACATGGTCGAGGTCTTCCATTATGCTCCAGGCTTGCTGCTTCTGACTTCGGCGGCCAGTCCATCCCCACCTAGCGGAAGGCACTCCCGCCTGATTACGTTGCGGCTTGAGTCTTGACGGCGGGGGCACCTGACGCCTTCGCGCTCATCACGCTTGCCGAGGACGAAGGTCTAACCTACAAATAAAATTGGTCCGACTGTTCGTGGCCGGAGGTAACCGCGAATTTGCGCTATCGGGACAGGAGAGCAGTGCTATAGGCAAACCGCGATGCGTGCATTCGTTCGATTGGTTCTACGATTATCCTGACGCCTGGGGTGACCAGTTGCACCAGTATTTCCTACTACGCGCAATCTTTGTAGGGTCATGTGCAGATCATCGCGGCCCGCCAAGACATCGGAAAACTGATCGACGATCCTTCAACCCCTGAGATATTGCGCGCCCGAATGGCATCGGCGGCCGCCATATAATAGTTTGCGGCAAAGACGGCCGCGATCGAACGGCTGAGGACGCGCTCGCCAACAGATTGCGCGACAGACGATGGGGTGGATACCGCGGATACGACGCCTGGTTCGATGCTCCGATCAACAACGCGAAGCTCGCCGCGACTTCCGTCTACAGCGATTCGGTTCAAAGGCTTGGCGCGTTGGACAAAGCTCGCCGCGCCGAAGCGCGATGCATAGAAGCCGGGATAGTCGCCCGAACACAAGTCGAACAAGCGGAGTGGTCGACCGTTTCGTCCTCCCCGGGGACGAGCCGGTTGCTCTGGCCTGGGGCGACCTGATGGGTCTTGCGGAGCACCGTCTCCAGCGGCGATCAGGTCTTCGGGAAGTATGGCCTCATTCTGCACAGACGGTTTTGCGTGGCTGTTACGGATGCCGGCGGGCACGGTGGCGATATGGCGGTCCTTTCGATCGAGCGGCTCGCCACGCTGCGTATAATTCCACGCCAGGGAGGAGAGACGGCGCTCGATCGTCGCCACAGAGTTTGGTTTCTTGTCTCCTGTAACCTTTCTGGATGCACAGGCCGTGATGTAGAGGCCGACGGTCTGCGGATCAGGCGGCAACACCTCCGAGGTGCTGCCGGCGCGCCCAGGCGCAAAAAATCCGCTCTCGACCGAGCGGCGTCAGACCGGTATTCTTATGGATGTTCATCCGGTCCCCCTGGAGTCACTGAAGCTTCGACAATCTCAGCTTTCCCGGTTCGGACCGGATGGACAAGCTACTGAAAGCTCACAACTAGCTACCAATGCGATCAGCTTTCGGGCTATCGGGCGCATCCAGGGAGGATGGGTATGTTCTTGGCTAACGGGCTCAAGCTGCGGGACCGCGGGTGCACGCTGGCACTGATGTTGGCGATCATATTTGTATGTGCGCCTGCACTGGCGGCAAACGCGTCGGATCAGGCGTGCCGGTCCATCGCCAAGCTCAAAATTCCAAGCGTGATCTTTACCGAGGCTAGCCTTCAAAAGCCGCAGGAGATCCCCGCAGATCCCTTCACTGCATTCACCGGCGCCTCGCCTCAGGCGGTAAAAGTGGGCGGGCACTGCCTTGTCCGAGGTGTTATCGGGAAACGCCAGGGGGTCGATGGTCAATCATATGGCACCCGGTTTGAGGTGCGTCTTCCGACGACCTGGAACGACATGTTCCTTTTCCAGGGCGGCGGCGCAGTTGATGGCTTCCTGGCGCCGGCCGTCGGGACCATTCCTTGCCGGAACTCGACCGCGGCTCCCGGGCTCTTGCGCGGCTACGCTGTTGTAAGCATGGATGGCGGGCACCCAAGCCCCGATCCGGCTTTCGGGGTCGATCAAGCCGCACGCATTGATTTTGCGTACGCCTCCATTGGCAAAGTCACTTCGGTCTCGAAGCAGGTGATTGCAAAGTTCTATGGGGCGGCTCCGAAAAAGTCGGTGTTCATGGGATGCTCGAATGGCGGTCGTGAGGCGTTGATAGCGGCTCAGCGATATCCGCTCGAGTTCGACGGCATTGTTGCAGGTAGCCCGGGTTTTCGTCTCAGTGCCGCCAACATTGCCGAAGCCTGGGATACTCGCCAGTACATGAGCATCGCTCCCAAGGATGAGGCCGGCCATCCCATTCTATCCCGCGCCTTCTCCCAGCAGGATCTGAACATCGTCGCCAAGGCGGTTCTCGCTGCCTGTGATGCTCGCGATGGCATTGAGGATGGCGTCATCAACGCCTGGCAGCAGTGCCGGTTCGACCCAAAGGTCCTGTCCTGCCAAGGCGATAAGACGGACAGCTGCCTCACGGCTGGTCAAGTGCAGGCTATGAGCCGCGCGTTCGCGGGTCCGGAAAGCTCCGATGGCGAAAAGCTTTACAGCGATTGGCCATATGATACGGGCGTTGCGGGCGCGGACTGGAGAATGTGGAAGCTGGGCAATTCCCCCACTTCCCAGTCGGATGCAAATAACATCGTTCTGGGAGCCCGCTCGCTTCAATACTACTTCATGACGCCCCCGGCGCCGAATTTTGACCCCCTGAAGTTCGACTTCGACAAGGATCCGGCACGCGTTGCGGATACGGCCAAGCTCAATGATGCGACCGGCACGTATCTCGCCAGCTTCGCTGCCCACGGTGGAAAGCTGCTCTTGTTTCAGGGACTTTCCGATCCGGTCTTCTCAGCCAACGATCTGGTGCGCTGGTACAAGCAAGTCGTCGAGGTCACAAGCGGCGGCGATTTGGAAGCGACTCGCCGTTTCGTGCGCATGTTCATAATCCCGGGGATGACCCACTGCGGCGATGGCCAAGCCTTCGACGACTTTGATCCTTTGGCCGCCATCGAGGGCTGGATAAACCAAGACAAGGCTCCGGATTCTCTCGCGGCTGGCAGCAAGGCATTCCCCGGCAAGCACCAGCCGATCTGCGCTTATCCCACTCAAGCTGCCTATGGCGGTAAGGGAAATCCCGATGAGATCGCGAGCTATTCGTGTCGGGGATAAGAGACCTCGTCATTTGTTCGCTTCAATCTGCGCGCATTCCCGGAACAGGTCTCCCGGACCAAGGATCGGTTGGAAAAGCTAAACCCGGAATTTGTGGGCCGTGCCATAACGCAGTTGATGATCATGCCTGACTACAAAGCGTCGGCCGCCGATAGTCTGGACACAGCGCTCGCTGTGCTCGATGAGGTAATTGTTATCGCCTGAGATCTGACCGCCTCATCCCAGCGGACAAAACGGGGGCATCAGAGCCCGGACGCCTTGGTGAGATTTACGCGGAAACGATCGCGCCGGCGCTGATAATTTCGCGTCATCTCCGCGGAGGCATGGCCGAGCTGTTTTTGCACATAGCGTTCGTCGACCTCGGCCGACGAGGCGAGGCCGGCGCGCAGTGAGTGGCCGGCGAATTTCTTGGCCCGTTCGCCCTCCGACAGATCGCCGCGCACGCCGGCGGCGAGCGCCGTGCGCTTGACCAGGCGTGCGACCTCCTGGTCGTTCAAGCGATCGGCACCGACGGCTCTGCCTTGACCAGCAACGCGCCGAAACAGCGGTCCGTGCGCAATGCGCGCCAGTCTTAGCCAGGTCTGCAGAGCGACCACAGGGCAGGTGGCGTCGGAGGAGCCGCGGCCGATTTCGACCTCGCGCCAGCCGGTTTTGCGGCGCAATGTGACAAGCAGACCCTTATCGGCAAAAATCTCGACCCAGCCGCGCCCGTCCTCGGTCTGATCCCTGCCGACGTCGAGGCCGACGATTTCGGATCGGCGAAGGCCGCCGGCGAAACCCAAAAGCAGCATGGCGCGGTCGCGCAGACCACGCAGCGTGCCGCGGTCGAGGGTCTCGAAGATGCGATCAGATCCTCGGGCAGGACCGCTTCCTTCTGCCGGGGAGGGGAGGCGTGGGTGTTTCGAACGCCAGCCATCACCGTGGCGATATGCCGGTCCTTGCGGTCCAGCGGCTGGCCGCGCTGGGCAAAATTCCAGGAGAGCGACGAAAGCCGGCGCTCGATGGTTGAAACGGTGTTGGGCTTTTTGTCGCCAGTGGCCGTACCTGACGCGCAGGCGGCGATATAGAGCCCGACGACCTCAGGATCGGGCGGGAACATCTCGATGCCTTGGCGCCGGCACCAGCTCGAAAAATGCTTCCAGTCGGCTGCGTAGGCGCGGCGCGTGTTGGCCGAACTCGCCGCCTCGATATAATCGCGCGCGCGGCCGGCGAGCGCCTCAAGCTGCGCAGGCAGGCTGGGATTGGCAATGGCTGGAAGGGGAGGGGACGAGGCTAGGTCGGCATCGCCCATCTGCATGACGATATCGATGATGTCGGGCAAAGCCGCGGCGCTTTGTGTGTGAAGCTTGTCCGAAATTCGTAGCATATTTCGGACATCTTGACCGTCACTTCGTCCGAAATCGGACCACAGATTTCGGACAAAGCCCCGGCATCAACCCGCCAATATCTCGATCTGCCGTCGCCGCTGCAAACGTCGCCTGTGAGAGGCGAGCCGCCTCTAAACTGGTCGTATAAATAATAAGAATGTAGTCAACTTCCATATTTTAGAGGGCACGCATGCTGCCACTCAACCGGCCTGATCACCACACAAAGTGAGGAAGAACCTGGTTAGGTGCAAAGCGACAATTGCCTCGACAGCGGGTCCCGGAAGGTTTATGCTGCCCAATCTTACCGCAATCCGAAATGGCGATTGAGTACCTTCACGAGTGAAGGGATTCCCGCGGTCTTAGAGATGAGTTGTCGAATGGCGCGAAGTCGCACAGAATCGCGAAGTCGCACAGAATCGCGAAGTCGCACAGAATCGTGTGTTTGATACCGATCAGGATCGCGAGCTATTTCAGGCGCAGAGAGGTCTTGCGCCCGATGCACGAGTTGCTCCCGGTCCAACGGAAGTGAATGGGGTGGAACTGCTTTGTCGACCAAATTGTTGACGGAACGTCCGGCGCCCATTGTTGCTACATGTCTGGATTCTTGGGGCGTTTTGGATGATGCAATCCACCATCTCACTCCAAAGGGCAGTGGAATCTGGAACAATGTCGCTTTTGTACGCAGGACATCCTTCGCGCCCGATTGGCATATTGTCTTTAACTCTGCTTCTATTTTTGGGCTCCCTGTTGATATCGAGGCGAGTCCAAACAGGACAATTTTTGCAATCGGCGAACCGCCGACGAAAGCTCATCGCGCATTTCATGAAGGGCAAGGGAAAAATACCATCGTCCTGACGTCTGACGCAGAGCTGGCTGCTCGGCAGAATGCAGAGCGCCGATTCGTTTTGTCTCCACCTATCACTCGGTCTTGGTCTGTAACAAAGACATATGACCAACTTCTGGTCAGCGAAGTCGTGGACAAGCCGCTTCGGCTCTCATGGATTACCAGTAACATCGCCCTGCTTAAAGGGCATCGATATCGGCTGGCGTTTCTGGAACGGCTGAGAGAGGAGCTCGATTTTGACCTGTTCGGCCGAGGTTTTCGGCTGATTGGAGATAAATGGGACGCACTCGCACCGTACCGTTACAGTATAGCTTTCGAGAATACTCGTGCTGATTACTATTTTACAGAGAAGCTTATGGACTGCTTCGTTGCTGAAACAATGCCGATCTATTACGGCAGCCCGGCAATCACGAGGTTCTTCCCTTCCGACTCAATGGTTCTGATTGACCCAGAGGACAAGAACGTAATCCAAAAAATTCAAGAAATCATCGACTCGGACCTCTGGAAGGAGCGTCGCGGCGCAATACAAGAGGCGAAGCGGTTGGTTCTTGAGAAATACAATACGTTTGCTTATCTCGCGGGCTTCATCGAAAGCGTTCACGATAAACCCTTACCGCCGGAAGTTATACACATCGGTTCGCCTGCGGTCGATTTTGGGACAGACGAATGAAGTACTCCAACGCTCGCTTCGCGTGCCCGGCGGTTGGTGGTCTGGCGAGATCGGTACGGAGCGCTCGGCGGAGAATGCCTACCTGCGCAGACGGGCCGGCACGGGCGCACGAGGTCATGCGCCCCCGGCTGCCGCTGATCAGACGAACTGGGGAAGGCCAGGAACGGAATTGAGGACCTCGTCCACGAGTTCGTCGCCGGCATGTTCCTTGGCGAAGGCGATCGTCTCGTTGGCGATGGCGGCGATCTTTAGAATGCTGAGACCCTCACTCATCAATTGCTGGCCGAGCCCCATGAGGCCGCCTCCGCCCTCTGGGTCGTTGCCATGATACTTCGCCACTAATTCCGAAGCTCCGGGAATGGCCGCGATCATGCGCGCAACGGGACCGTCGGCCGCGTGGCGTTGCAGGAAACCCAGCATTAACCCAACGGCCTTCTCTGCGAGAGCCGGGCCGATGCCGGCACCAGTGGCGATGCGCGATAAGAATTCTTCCATGGCAGGGTTCGTCTCTCTTTAATGAGGTTTACACGGGGCCGGTCCGGCGCCCAAAGCGCCCTTGGCCGAACCACAATTGAACTCCACAAAAATAGGCCGGCGGAAGTGCTATTGCAACTGCGCGTAAAACCGCCTCTGTCAACGCAAGCTGCGTCGGACGTGCGTATTTCGCAAAAACGGGACAGTCGTTCCGCTAAATCGCGGACAGCAGTTTCACTAATTCGCGGACAGCAGGATGGGGTCGGCGCTCGGTTGCCTGGTTGAAGTCATTTGCGATTGATTTCGCCGTTTTCGGCGCCGGTCAAGGGCGGCGGTGTTTTTTGCTTTCTCATGCTGTCGCCTTCGAGGGTGATGCGATGGGCGTTGTGGATGATCCGGTCGAGAATGGCGTCGGCTATTGTCGGCTCCGCGAATGCTTCATGATGCACCTTTCCTTGATCGCCTGGTCCGTTGCAGTCGGCGTTGAAGTTGATCGATCTGGTCGCTGGAAAGGTTTCCGCTTGGCCGCGGGCGTCACCATTTCTTTCCCACAAGATCCTTCAACGCGGCATTGTCGAGCATGGCGTCGGCCAGAAGCCGCTTCAGCCGCGTGTTCTCGTCCTCCAGAGCCTTCAGTCGCCGAGCCTCGCAGACATCCATCCCGCCGAAGCGGGCCTTCCAGTTGTAAATCGAGGCGTCGCTGACCCCGTGCTTGCGGCACAGATCGGCAACCGATACCCCGGCCTCATTCCTTCAAAATTCCGATGATCTGCTCTTCAGAGAAGCGGCTACGTTTCATGTCCTGGTCCTCTCGATGGGCCAGAACGAACTTCAAACCGGATTAGATAAGAGGGGCAAGGTCAAGGTCGATGACTCAACTGTTGTGTGGGGAGAGCTCTTACTTCTCATTCGCTCCAAATGCGGACGCGGCGCACGAGCTCGGAAGTTGAGATCCCGTAGCGATCGTGAAGCGTCGGCAGCGCGCCAGCGTCGAGGAACTCGTCGGGCAGGGCGATCTGGCGAAAGACTGGGGTCACTCTCTCGCGCATCAGCAGCGCGGCAACGCCTTCGCCAAGGCCACCAATGATGGTGTGGTTCTCCGCCGCCACCACCAGCCGTCCCGAACGGCGCGCGGCAGCGAGTATCGCCTCCGTATCCAGAGGTTTGATCGTCGGAACGTGCAGAACGGCGCAGCCGATCCTGTCGGCTTCAAGCGCCTTCGCGGCCTCCAGCGCGCGCATGGTCATCAGGCCGCTGGAAATGAACAATACGTCCGCGCCCTCGCGCAGCATTCGCGCCTTGCCGATTTCAAATGTATAGTCGTCTTCGTCGAGCACGACAGGAACCTTACCGCGCGAAAGCCGCATGTAGACCGGCCCGTTGTAGTCCGCGATCGCCTCCGTGGCCTGTTCGATGTCGAGCGCGTCGCAAGGGTCGATGATCGTCAGGTTCGGCATCCCGCGGAAAATCGCGATGTCCTCCGTCGCCTGGTGGCTGGGGCCGTAGCCGGTCGTCAGCCCCGGTAAGGCGCAGACGATCTTCACATTGAGTTTCTCCTCGGCGATCGCCATGCAGATGAAATCGTAGGCACGTCGCGATGCGAAGACGGCGTAGGTGGTGGCGAAGGGCGTAAAACCCTCCCGCGCCAAGCCGGCGGCGGCGCTCATCAGCACCTGCTCCGCCATGCCCATCTGATAGAAGCGGTCCGGATGCTCCTGTGCGAAGACATGGAGATCGGTGTATTTCGCGAGGTCCGCCGTCAGGCCAACTATCCCGGGCCGCTGGTGCGCCAGTCTGGCCAGTGTGTGCCCGAACGGCGCATTGCGTGTCGGTACGCCATCGGGCGCGATCGACGCGATCATCGCCGATGTGGTCTTGCGCTCACCGGCATTGGCGGCGTGGCGCGGCGCGAACTTTGACAACCTCAACGCGGACGTCCCTTTTCCAAAGCTTCGAGCGCTAACGTCCATTCGTGCGGTTCGACGCGGATGAAATGCGTGATGTCGCGGGTTTCCAGGAATGGCACACCCTTGGCCATGCGCGTATCGCAAACGATCACACGCGGACGAGGTTCCTTCAGGCCGCGCGCCATGTCGAAGGCCTTGCGGACCGCCTCGATGTCGTTGCCGTCGACGCGCTGCGCATGCCAGCCGAACGCCTCGAACTTGTCGGTCACCGGTTCGGAGGAGAGCATGGCCGTCGACGGACCATCGGCCTGCTGATTGTTGAAGTCGACAATGGCAATGAGATTGTCGAGCTTGTGGTGGGCGGCCGACATCGCGGCTTCCCAGGTCGAGCCCTCACCGAGCTCGCCGTCGGACAAAAGATTGTAGACGAAACTGTCGCTTCGCTTGCGCGTCAGCCCCATGCACATGCCAACGGCAATGCCAAGGCCGTGACCGAGCGAGCCGCCGGTGATCTCCATGCCGGGCGTGTATGGCGCCATGCCGGACATCGGCATACGGCTTTCATCGCTGCCATAGGTTTCGAGCTCTTCCTCCGGCAGCACGCCCGCTTCGATCAGAGCCGCGTAGAGCGCGATCGCATAGTGTCCGATCGACAGCAGGAAGCGGTCGCGTCCCTCCCACAACGTGTCCTCCGGCCGGTAACGAAGCGCATGGAAATAGGCGACGGCAAGCACGTCGGCGACACCCAGCGCCTGTCCAACATAACCTTGGCCCTGGACTTGACCCATCCGCACGGCGTGTCGGCGGATACGATAGGCTCGTTCGGCCAGGCTGACATTGCTGCCAGCGCGAGGCATCTCAAGCTCCGTTGTCCACTCAGCCATGGATTAGCATCCCACCGTTGACATCGATCACGGCGCCGGTGATGTAGCTGGCCAGATCGGAAGCCAGGAAGAGATAGGCGCCGGCTACGTCGCGCGCCTCGCCCAGCCGGCTGAGCGGGATTCCCTTGATGATGTCGGCGCGCATGGCGTTGGTCAGTTTGCCGCCGGTGATGTCGGTCTGGATCAGGCCCGGTGTGATGCAGTTGACGCGGATGCCTTCGGGACCGAATTCGCGCGCCATGGCCTTGGCAAGCCCCAGAACACCCGCCTTGGCAGCCGAATAGTGCGGGCCACCGAAGATGCCGCCGCCGCGCTGGGCCGAAACTGACGACATGCAGATGATCGAGCCGCCGCCATTTTCGCGCATGTTCGGGATGAATGCCTGGCTGAGATGGAGCACGCCGCGTAGGTTGACATCGAGGATGCGGTCCCAGTCAGCCGCGCTGATCTCCAGCGTCTTGACCGGCTGCGTGACGCCCGCATTGTTGCAGAGCACATCGATCCTGCCCAAGGTTTCTGTCACTTGCGCCGCCGCCCTCTTGCAGGCGTCGAGGTCCGCGACGTTGCACGCAAGGCCGATATGGTCGGGTCCAAGCGACGCAGCGGCGTCACGCGCTTGCCCGTCATCGAGGTCGAGTATTGCAACGCGAGCCCCGTGCTGTACCATCAGCGCTGCCGTGGAGCGGCCAATTCCCCGGGGGCCCGCGGCCCCCGAAATCACCACGGCCTTGCCCTTCAGCAACAAGTCGAACTCTCCTGCTATTTCTGTTTGCCGGCGATCTAAAGTCGGTAGAACCGGGCGGCGTTGTCATGGAACAGCGCGAGCCGCTCCTCGTGCGGGTGGGCGATCGTAATTTCCTTGAAGGCGTTCAAAATGGCGTCGAAGCTCGAGAACAGCTTGTCAACGGGGAAGTTCGTCGCGAACATCGAGCGGCCGACGCCGAAGGCTGCGATCGCCTCCTCGATGCTCGGCGCCGTCGACCTGCATGCCGGTGTGATTGAGAATGATCTGCACGTCGGGAAAGTCGCGCGCCAGTTCGAGGAACTCGCTCATCTGCGGATAGTAGAGCTGCGGGTCGAAGCTCAGCCCGCGCTTCGCCAGCTCCCGGAAGCCGCGCCGCCATTCGGGCGTACGACTGACCTCCGGCCGCGCCAGATAGGTCTTGGCGGGGTCGGGATGATAATTCATCGGCTGCCGCATGCCGCGGAAGTTCGGATATTCCATGTGGCGGTCGAGGAGGTCGCCGACGTCGGGTTGGGACAGGTCGGCATAGCCGACGATGCCATGCGGAAAGCCTCGCTTGTTGGCGATCTCCTGCAGCCAGCGCGTTTCCCCAACCGGATCGCCGGGATCGAGAAGCAGCACTTCGGCTCCGGTGGAAAGGGCACGAGCGATCCGGACGATCTGGCCTTCGTGGAGGGACAATTTGCGTGCCGGCATTATCGATGATCGCTTCGCCGATCGCTGGGTCGATCAGCTGGAGCGCTCCGAGCGCAGTTTCGCGCGTGCGGCGACGGCTGATCTGCGACCAGCCCGACCTCGCATGCACAATGCCGATGTTTTCCGCGACCGGACAGCTCGGGCAACAGCGCCAGCTCCTGATGCACCACCGCGATGATCGGGCTGTTGTGGTCGGCCTTCGACGAGGCGAAGCCAATCTCGCCGGCTTCGCGTGAGGTCAGCCCTGTGACGATGCGGATGAGAGTGCTTTTGCCGGCGCCGCTGCCGCCCAGGAGCGCGTGGATTTCGTCGGCCCGGACCTGAAAACTCACACCCCGCAGGACACGGGTTGCGTCATAACTCTTCTCGATATTCGCAGCTTCGATCAGGGGCTTCCTGGTCAATACCTGTCCAACTCCCGGCACGTTGCCGGCGCTACCCAAGCTTTGGGTTGAACTCGGCTCCATCCTGTATCTCCTTCCGGGACCACTGTGCGACCGATTGACATTCGGCTCAATTTTCGTTTCTTAACATTCTGTGTAGCTGAGCTTAACTGACGAGGACGAGGTCAGACATCAAGTTCAATTCGATGACGCATTTCGAGGCAGTCGCGCGGCTCGGCGGCGTGGCAAAGGCCGCTCAGGAATTGCAGGTGACACCTTCGGCGGTTAGCCAGCAGCTGCGGCTGCTCGAACACCAACTCGGGGTGCGGCTTTTTCAGCGCGAAAAGCGCCATCTCTCGCTCACGATCGACGGTGAGCGGCTCTTCCAGACCACGACCCAGGCTTTCGAATCCATACGCGAGGTGCGTAATGCCATTGTGCGGCAGCGCGAAAGCTTCCAGCTTAGCCTGCGCGTCAGTCCTTCCTTCGGCGAGAAATGGCTGGCGCCGCGGTTGGCCGAGTTCAGCAAGGGCTATCCGAGCTGGAATTTGCGCGTCGACGCCACGCCCAATTTCTCGGATTTCGAAACGGAGGTCATCGATCTTGATCTTCGTTATGGCGACGGCGGCTGGGCCGGCCTTTATTCGGATTGCGTCGTCAACGATCTGATCCTGCCGATGTGCTCGCCTTCCTATCTTGCCGAACTGCGCGCGATCTCACCGGATCCGCGCGAGCAGCTTCGCCATGCGCGGTTGATCGACAGTGTGAAGGCCTATTTCCGGTGGGATTATTGGCTGCCGTGCAACGGTATCCAGGGCGCCCGCATGACGTATCCCTATCGTTTCGACCGTTCGTCAATGTCGGTTCAACTGGCGAAGGACGGTGCAGGTGTGGTCCTGGAAAGCACATCCATCGCATTCGAGGACCTGGTGTCGGGTTCTCTGGTTCCGGTCTCGATAGAGTTCGAGGTCATCGAGTTTCCGGGATACTGGCTGGTCTGTCCTTCGCGGCATATGAACCGGCGCGCGGTTCGCCTGTTTTCGGACTGGGTGTCACGCGTGGGTAAGCGCGACACCGATCTGGCTCGCCGGTTTCTGGCGGATAAGCAACTGCGCATATCGTTCGAACGACGGCCTCATTTCGGGGCACGGGATGACAAAGCGGCGCCAATGGCGTGAACAGTTCGGCGTTCAAGACATGGCAAGACGAAGATTGACAGCACGTTGCGGTTGAGGAGCTGGCAAAACGCAGGCTGTGTGCAAGCGAATGGGTTGGCCCCGCTTTTCATTTTCCGCGTAGCCTGTGCCTGTGGCTGCCCGCGCCACAAGGCGTTGGTGCACAAATGTGGCATTAGGCACAATCAGCTCTTTGATGCCGCATGCTATGTCGGCCTTGCCGGGCAGCGAACGGACTCCGGGCGTGCGCACGGCGCAGCCGATGGCGACCTCGGTCTGCTGAGCCGAAAAGGAGCGGGCTCGCAGGCGACGTCCGATCAGCCCCTTGTAGCGATTTCGGTGATTAATGAGCTGGTCAACCCGTCCTGATCTCACGCCCGCACAGCAATTCTTGTTCCTGCGAGCGAACCCGATTTGTGCGGGCGACGGTGCGTTGAATACAAAAGGCTTGACCTGGGAATGTCATGTTCGTCCCACGCCGTTGAGTCGGGAATATCGCGTCCGTCTGAGCTATGAGCGAGGCGGATCAGCGAAAGCTGTCGTGCTGGAACCGGACATTCAGCTTCTTGGTGGCGAGAGAAAATTACCGCACGTCTACCGTGATCCACTCCGACTCTGCCTGTACCTGCCCAAAGCGCATGAGTGGGTGGGGTCGATGCGCCTGGACCAGACCTTTATTCCATGGATTGCGACATGGCTATTCTACTTTGAAGAATGGCTGGTTTCTGATGAATGGAAAGGCGGTGGCGAGCACCCCGATCCAGATTCGAGCGAGGTCATCCGCCGGGCCGTTCGCCGGGCCACGCGGTAGCAAGGGGAGAAGGCAAACAAGGCCTCACTTTTCGGTATCGGTGCGCGGTGGCAGGGTACCTGCGCGTGCGTGGCGATGAAGCGCAGCAGCCGGTTGACGGGCTCTCAACCTCATCGGGTCAGGGACGATAGTGGCACAAGGTGTCATCTGACCTTTAGCCATGTTCTGGGCGCCCTTCTCGTACAAGAGTGTTGTCAGATACCTCAAATGCGTTGAACGTGACGGTGTGATCTATGCGGACGGAGAGCCAGATGGGGCTGATAAACCTAAGTCACCGCGAGAAGCAGGCCATCGGCGCGATTAACAGCAGCGAGCTTCATGACTTGGTTAATCAGGCCATCAGTTCAGAGCACCTCGGAAAACTCAGCAGCCTACCACTCTACGACTGCGGAGAGTACGTGGCCACCAAGCTTCGGTACTTCGATCGAGCGCTTGCGGCGTATAGGATCGCGAAGTCGGCCAAGAAGCGCGAAGAGACGCTATATTCCGCTCACAAGGCCGGCAGTGATCTGACTTTTGCGTTCGCCCAGATAAAGCAACGCATGGAGGTCGAGGAACGCGAGAGCCAGCTATTTTTTGTCTACGATCCGACGATGCCTCCATTTGGTCTGACCCAGAACATGCAGGTTCGCGTCAGCTACCGGTGGCGCCGGGCGACCGGGGATGAATGGACTTCCGGGTCCATTGTCTTCAAGCACAAGGTCCGGCCCCGTTTGGACTGTCTTGCACTCGCTCAGCCGAAGCCTAAGCGAAAGCCGAGCGCCAGGAAGCTTGCGGAGAACCGTGAGAGTGACCTGCATTACGAACGGGAGCACTTTGAGCGGTTGGCTCATTGGTCAGTGCGCGACTATTTCCGGGCGGGCCGTGACGGAGCGGGCATTCCAGGTCAGTTTGAGGTTAGGCTCGGTGACGATGACCGGCTGAACAATTTCAGCGCTGATTTCTGGGGGCGCAACGTGAGCTCCTGAGGACTAGTCGCCCGCTATCGCGTTCTGCTGAAAATTGACGGGGACGATCCGGTTGTTTGCAAGAAAGAACTCACCGAGTCCATCGCGGTCGCCATGGGTTGGAATGCGATGAACCGCCCGCGATCGCGACCTTATGTGCAGCGGTGTTTGGCGCTTTTGGCGGTGCGGAGCTCGCGGGTTTCGGAAGTTTCTGGTCGTCGGGCCGGGTCGCGTGCCACTCCTCGAGCAGGCTCTTCTTGTGGTCCTTCACGGCACGAAGGGCAGCAGCCTCGCCGCGAAGGCTGCGCTTGCCGGCCACGACGCGAGGTTCTTCCTCGATTGAGATATTGATGTCGCCATCCTGTAGTTGGACCTTCACGTGGGGAAAGCCGGCGTGCTGCGACTCGTTCGGGTAGAGCACCATCTTAAAGCCGGTGTTCGCCTTGACCGTCACTTCGTCGAGACGGACCGGCCCTTCGGGCAGCGTGATCAGTCCGTCCTCAAAGCTCTCCATGAGCGCGGCGTGAAGCGGCTTTGAAATCTCTAAGGTTTCTTGCTCGGGCAGGACCCCTTGAGAGGCGAGCTGACGAGCCAGAGCCGCCTCGACTTCCTGCGCATCTTCACCAGCGTCGATGAGTTGCCTCGCTGCTATCGGGTAGGCGCCCGTCAGGGCCTCTTCGAGCGCCATGCCTTGGTTAATCATGGGCGCGGCGATTTTTCCCACACGCTCGCCGAGCGCAAGCTCCACGCGGGAAAACTTCGGCAATTCGTCGGTCATCAGATCAACACTCCATATCTGAACTGTGCCTGCAATTGACTCTTCCGTCACGGGAACAAAGATAGAACATATCGAAAAACGGAGCCGAGCGCGACGGGCATGGCCATGTCCTCGAACAGTCGTGAATTGCGCGAACTTCGGGGGCGCATCGCACGCCTGGAAAGCGGCTCTGCACGCCGGCGCGAGATCCTACTCTTCGGCGTCCCCGAAATCGCTCGCGTGCTGCTGGGAGGAGGGCTTGCGCTGGGGGCGCTGCATGAGGTCGCCAGCGGCGCTAACGGGGCCATCGACGGAGCGGCCGCCACCTTGTGGGCGGCCGGTGTCGCCGCCCGAAAGCGCGGCCGGATCCTCTGATGCATCACCTGTCGCAGCACCCCGGTGGATTCGTCCTGACCCACGACCACCTCGATGAGCTGGTGCCGATCGAGCCGGTGCTCATGGCCGATCGGCAGGTCATCGAATGGGAGAAGGACGATATCGACATTCTCAAATTCATGAAGGTGGATGTTTTGGCGCTAGGCATGCTCACCTGCATGATGCGCAGCTTCGATCTCCTGGCCGAGGGGGCCTCACGCTCCACCTCGCCACCCGGCCGAGGATCCCGCGACCTACGCCATGATCCGCAAGGCGGACACGATTGGGGTCTTTCAGATCGAGAGCCGCGCGCAGATCTCGATGCTGCCGAGGATCAAGCCACGCGATATCGTAGATCCCAGGCTGAAGGTGGAGCCAATCAAAGTCAAAACCCGCGACTTCAGGTAGCATTTTGGCTGACTAAAACGTATAATCGACAAATTTCGGTTGAAAATACGAATACGGCACCCCATATTGCGCGAATGCTGTACCGCCTCGAAATCGAGAACTTCTATTCCATCCGCGATCCACAGGTCCTCGACCTGAGGATCGGCAAGAACGTGCCGGATCTGCCGGAAAGATTTGGTTCGATCTTCCCGCGCTCGGAAGAGCGTGTCGCCAAGGCGGTTGCGCTGTTCGGGCCCAATGGCTCGGGCAAGTCGACCGTGCTGCGTGCCTTGGCCTTCGTGAGCTGGTTCATCGGCGAGAGCTTCCAGCACAAGGGTCCCGGTCTTCCCTTCGAGCGCTTCAACGACGCGGAATCCGCCAATCGTCCGATCCGGCTCGCGATCGAGCTGGGCGGTCTGCTCGACCTGAGTGGCGCCGAACGCAGCGCGGAGGAGATCGCCGTCGCCGACGATGTCGGAACCTTCCGCTACGAATTGCACTTGCAACCCACAGATGGCGTGATCAAGACCGTCACCCACGAAGCTTTGCGCATGAAGAACAACGGCCAGGGCAAGTGGCAGCGCGTCTTCGAGCGGGATGCCGACCGTAAGGTCCAGGGATCGAGGATCTTTCCGCTCAGCGGCTTCTCGCAGGTGGTCGACAAGGTAAGGGAGGATGCCAGCGTCATCGCGACCTTGGCACTCTTCGAACACCAGGCCTCCAAGGTCATCCTCGAGGCCGCCGCCGCCGTCTATCGCAACATCCTGATCGACCGCACCGATCTTGGCGACCAGGCCGTGATCACCTACCTCGCGCAGAACCCGCCGGTCGTGGCGGCGCTCAACCGGGAGCTGCAGCGCATCGACCTCGGTGTCGAGGAGATGCAGATCGTGCAGGCAGCAACCGGACCGGTCGCACTGTTTCGGCATCAGGGTCTGCATGTGGATATGCCCTGGGGCCTCGAGAGCCACGGGACGCGTTCCTTCATCCGCATCTTCCCCCTGATCCTGCTCGCCCTGCAGCAGGGAGGGGTGGCGCTTGTCGACGAACTGGATCAGTCGATCCACCCGCTGATCCTGCCGGAGATCGTCCGCTGGTTTTATGACCCGGAACGCAACCCCTATGACGCGCAGCTATGGATGACGTGCCACTCGGCGTCCCTGCTCGACGATCTCGCCAAGGAAGAGGTGGTCTTTTGCGAGAAGGACAGCCGGGGCCGGTCACAGGTGTATAGCCTGATGGACGTTGGCGCCGTTCGCCGCACCGACAATCTCTACAAGAAGTATCTCGGCGGCGTGTACGGCGCAGTCCCCCAGGTTGGATGAGGATGCGCCGTCCGACCATAAGACCGAAAACGCCGATCTTTCTGGGCTGCGAGGGGGAATCCGAACAGGCCTATGGGCAGTTGCTCAACGATCTGCTGCAGGCCGCCGGCCGTCCGGTTCACCTCGAAGTCGTGAACCTCAGCCCGGGCGCGGGTGACCCCACCTCCCGCTTGCGCCGCGCCGCACAAGAGATCGAGCGGAGACGCCGGCGCCGCTCGGAATTCGCGCGTCGGGCAGTGCTCCTCGACATCGATCAGGTGCAGAACGATAACCAACGTCGGCAACAGGCCGAGCAGCTCGCCAACCAGCTGGACATCCGTCTCATCTGGCAGGACCCCTGCCACGAGGCGCTGCTGCTGCGTCACCTCAACGGCTTCGCCCAGCATCGGCCGCCGACCACGCAAGCATCGGGAGTCGCCCTGCGTGGTGCCTGGCCTCAGTACGACAAACCCATGACCAAGATCCTGCTGGCGCGCCGCATCGGCCTTACCGATGTGCGCCGGGCCGCTGCAGTCGAGCCCGTGCTCGCCGCCTTCCTCCACGATGTCGGGCTTCTGCCCTGACGCCTCACCTTGAAAGCACGCCGATGTACAACCTCTTCGTATCCGGATGGGAAGATCAGTAGAAAGGCGATCCCTGCGTGCTCGACGCCAGCCGCTGCGTTCGCCACCATGAATACACCGACGAGCAGATAGCCCAGCAGTTCGGCGCCCTGGACGAGGAAGCGCTGAAGGAACTGACTCGTCTGCCTTCCATCTTCGCTTACGAAGCCGGCTGCAAGCTCGACCCCAAATTCGGCATCATCCGCGAGGTCACCGTACGCCGCGGCCAAGTGCGGATCGAATACGAGATCATCCCTGTAGATCCGTTCCTGGTGGCGGCCGATTTCGATGCCCTCAGCTTCGAGCTCGATATCGGCAACTGGGAAATGAACCGCACGCATTGGGCGGTCAAGAATGTCAACCTGCCCAAGGAACTCCATGCCGCACGCGGCATCGTGCTGCCGTCATGGACCCAGCAGGCCGGGAGGGCCGTCGACATCACGCGGCACACTTTCGATGTCGGCCTCTCTTTCCCTGGTGAGGCGCGCGGACTGGTCGAGCAGGTCGCCCGCGAGCTTGAAGCACGCGTCGGCCCCAATGCCTATTTCTACGACAACAACTACGTGTCCCAGCTTGCGCGACCCTCGTTGGACACCCTCCTGCAGGACATCTACCGAAATCGGTCCAAGCTGATCGTTGTCTTCCTCGGCGAGGACTATCAGCGCAAGGATTGGTGTGACGTCGAATTCCGTGCCATCCGCGAAATCATCATGGGGCGCGAAGATCAGTGCGTCATGTTCGTGCGCGTGGACGATGGCGCCGTCGATGGAGTGTTCCGCACCGATGGCTATGTCGATGCGCGCCGTTTCGTACCGGCTCAGATTGCCCAATTCATCGCTGAGCGCGCCGCGCTCATTGCCTAGCCGTCAGCGAGCGCATTCGGCGGCAGTGCCACGCAGCGGCGGTCGACCATGACGTGGCGGCGCTTGGGCGCGCCGGGATCGGTCAGACGTGGCGTCACCGAGACAATGGCCACCTTCCAATCAGGCAGCCCCGGTTGCGGCGCTTCCATGACGCCCGACAATACAGTGAGGCCGCGGCGCTCGAGTTCGGCCACGCATTTCAGAATGTCGTTGTAGAGACCGCGCCGCCCACGCTCGGACGGCGTGGGGTCTTCCACAATGTCGGAGAGGATGAACGACGCCAGATCGAGCCACTCGCCGAGATTGTATCATCACATCAGGTCGGTAGATGAGATAGGCTTGGCACTTGGCAGCCTCGCGGATCCGTCCGTTCTTGAGCTGCCATTCGAGAATGGCGACACCGATTCAATCCGATCTTGTCTAACCCAAACGAAGGCGGAGACCATTTACGACTTACATCGACCCGCTCACGCCGCATCCTCGGGACGAGGTTCGTGAACATCGGTCCGAAGGCTCGATATCAACCTTGAACGTCCCAGACTGTGGACCCTCCCGTCAGCCCATTTGCTATGCGGGAGTTTCACAGTTTGGTCCTGCGGTGCAGGAACGTCGGGCTTGGAAATGCGGACAAAAACGTCGGCGCGAAGTAGACTGATGCTTCCGCCCGCTTCAACTGCCAGGTCCCTTCTTCCGCCTCGCCTTTGCCGCACCGATGGCTAGGCTGCTTCTGAGAGCGAATCATCGCTCGATCATGGAATGGGCCTGAGGAAGCCAACACAATGAACGACGCGGCGTCTCAGATCGCGGCCTCGCTTGCCATCGACCTTGACGCGGGAACGCCGGGCCGGCGCGCGATCGCCGGCTTTCTCGTGCAGATCTTGCGGAGCGTTCACCTCGGCCTCGAGATGAGCATCGCGCTTTCGCCTGTGGACGGCAGCGCCCAGATGATTTTGCATCTCGAACCCTCCGACGGCGGGGACCACAGGCTTCTTCGCGGACCACGCGACATCGTCGAACAGGTGAAGATGCGCACCGGCCGGGGTAGATGGTCCAGCAGTGAGGTCGCCTCAAAGGTGTTTCCCGACTTGCTGCGTGCGGTTCATATCGCTGCCGACCAGACATTTCGCTTCGTCACCAACAACGGGGCCGGCCTTGCTACGCTTCAGGGCTACATCGCGTCGCGCGGGCGGGCTACTGGCAAACCACATCGATGGGGCTCTGAACGCCTGACGACGGCAGAGTTTGAGCGACGCCTCGCGAAATTTGCTGGCCTAGACCAGGTTACCGCCGAGTTGCGCCATCTGCTCGATCGGCTTGAAATCCACGTATTCAATCCAGCGGCGGCCCAAGACGAGATCGACAAGGTGCTTACCCCGCTCATCGAGCCCGGCGAACACGTGAGTGACAAGCGCCATCAGTTGATTGGCCAATTGATGATGCTCGCAACGAATGGGGCAAAGCTGTCGTCCGCAGACCTGCTCGCCCTGGTTAGTCCGCGAGCGCACCGCCTGCTTGCACATATCCAGTCCTTGCCGACGCTGCTCGGCAATCATCTGCAAGAGGACGCCCGCCTCATCGGCTACGCCGTTGAACTACAGGTGCGTCGAGCTCTGCCCGATGTCGTGGCCGATCTCGCCGTCCTCTCGGGCGAGTCCGGACAGGGTAAGACTTGGTCACTCGCACAACTCGCCTTCGAGCAGATCGATCGCGGCGAGCTCGCTATCCTCATGCGCGCGCCCGCGACAATCGAGGAGGTTCTCGACTTCATCGCGGAGCGGATCTGGCAACCGGCGCATCCGGATCTCGCGCCGATCGCGGTCATGGCCAAAAGCCTGCGCGAGGCGCTCCGTCGCGCCGACGGGACGTGGCTCACCCTCTATGTCGATGACGTGCAGGATCGGACCTTCGCGGAGCGGCTCGCGCGAGCCAGGTGGCACGAACATGGTGTGCGCATCGTCATCTCGGCCCAGCCGCGCATTACCGAGGCGATCCGCTCGGTTCGCCAAGATTTGCAGATCATTGAGATCGGCAATTTCCGGAGTGCCGAACTGCGCCGCTTCCTAACCGTACATGGGCATGCCACGGCGCTGGAGACCACGCCCGACGATGTTTTCGAACTGCTTCTGAAGCCGGTGCACGCTAGCATTATTGTTCAGTTACCCAAACGCGATGCTTGGGCGGGCGTATCAGAGTATCAGCTGTTCAACGCCTATTGGGACTACGCGAGCCTGGATGCCCGCGAGCAATTCGACCATCCCAGCGACCGACACTGCCTGAGGTCGCTGGCCGGCCAACTCCTGACAGGGCAAAGCCACTATCCTTGGCGTATCGGCGAGATGCGGGCCGCGGGGCTCGACGATCCCGCAATCCTGCGCCTTGAGCAGGTCGGGCTTTTACGGCGCGTGGTAGCCGACCGCATCGCTTTCGCCGCGGACCGAATGCTCAACTGGGCGGTCGCGGAATCTTTGGTCGAAGCAATACTGGAGGATGGATTGTCTCCGACGGAAGCCGAGGCCCGTTTTGCCTCGATCGACGTTCTGCGAACCAAGAGTGGCGAAGCGATCGGCACGCGTCTTGGCTATGTCTACTTCGACGCATTGTGGCTGCTCGCTGGCCAGAGCGAGCCCGAGTTCGTTGCCATGCTCATCCGTAAGCATATCGCGCGGATGCACCCGGAAGACCATGCCGAGGATCAGTGGACAAACGGCTTCGGCAGCCTGGGCCCGCGCATCCTTCCCGCCCTGGAATATCTCGCCGCCCACGAGCTCGGTGAAGAGGGTGATACGGAAATCCTGAGGAATCTTCCATTCGCCCTCGCCAGCATCGCAGTCGCGGATGCCCAGCCCGTCGAGGACCTGATCGAGCGCCAGATCACGTCGGGCGTCGAGCGCATCGTCGACATTGGAGTGCGGGCGGCCCGCATGGTGCCGGCTCCGAGAGCGCTTGACTCGATCTGGGGCGAGCACCTTGCGCGCACGGCCGCCTACGACGAGGCCGCAACCACATCGGATGTCGAGGTACGGTCGCTCGCGATTATCCGGCGGGAGTTGAGTTCCGATGCGCTGCGCATCGCCGTTGCCGCAGCCCCGGAGTGGCTCGACAAGAAGCTGGCCGCCGAAACGGACGTGACGGCGATCGACCAGCTGTTGTGGCGGCTCAAGGATGAGAAATCGGTTGACGGAGATACGGCGTCAGCGATTTGGAACAGGCATCGCGAGCGGTTGGTGGCCCTAATGACGTCCTCGAGCGCAGCGCTCGTAGAGGCAATAGGCCATTTCCGCGAAACGTCCTTGAGTACGGTACTTGACGCAGCCGGGACCGGTGCGCAGGAGTGGATGCCAGAGCGCATCTTGCGAAGCCGCGCACGGCTAGCGCCAAGCGATGCCATGCGGCAGCTGGCGGAGGGCAGCGACCTCTACGGCTGGAAAGCCTCCAATTGGTGGTTCGACTTACTGGCAGCGGCCGATCCAAAGGGCCTCGCTGACGCGATCCGCATGCGTGCGAGCAGGAGCGACGATCCACCGACCGAGCTCATCTTCTATTACCGCAACAGACCCGAGGCGATGAATGCCGAAACGCTCGACGAAGTTCTCGACGCTTTCACCGAAAGGCTCCGTGTCTTCAACGGGACCGGAAATCCCAACCGAGAGGAGGGGCGACTGCATCACCCCTTGGACTTCCTTCCTCGCCTCTGTGAACCTTGGCAATTCGACAGACTGAGAAGTCGTGCCGGCACGGCGCTCGAGGCCGAATTGCTGACGTTCGCTGCACGGCGTCGCGGCCGCATCGATATGACGCGCGATGTGACCGGCGGCCATTGCGAACGCATTCTGGCGATGATCGCTGGGCCGGGGTTCGATGACTTGGTGGTGGCCGAGCTCGCAAGACCCAATACCTTTGGTCGCCAGGATGGCTTTATCGCCGCCCGCTGGTCTGAGGCACACGCCGTCACGAGGTCGCTGTCGGCAGCCCTGGTGGACCCCGACGCCCAGTCCGTTGGCCAGGTCCTGTACATGGAAGCGCTCGCCGTACACGGTTGCGACGCGCACATCGAAAGCATGGTTCGAACCGGCTCCCCCATCTATTTGAATGCTGCGGAGATGCGCTCGTCGAACGGCCGGGACACCTCGGCGCTCCGCCTCCGCATCACGAACCTTCTCGCAGCTGGCGACGCACAATCTCTCGACACTGCCGCAGCTCTGACTGGCTTCCTACGAGCCGCGGAGGATGCGTCCCGCCTAGTCGCAACCTTCCTGGAACCAGGGACCTCCCGCCAAATCAGAATCAGGATACTGGCGTCGTTTCGGGCGCTGGGCTTCTACACGCCCAGAGTGCTTCCGCTGGCGCGCGAGATGATTGCCGGGCAGATCCACCAGGAGGCACACCTCGTCGCTACCTACCTCGGCGAACACGGAGACGAAGATGCCCGGCGCGCCGTTATTGACTGGCTCTCGGAGCAGGACATAGGGAGTTCATCATGGTCGGGCCAAGGTTACCTGCGCCCGCTCATCGACCACCCCGAGGGCAGGGCTGCGGTCGTCAGCTTCTTGCGGCGCTCGCGGACCAACGGGCACCTGATCGTTGACGGAGGGCTTATGCGACTGCTGGCCGAGGCGGGCGACAGCCGGGCTCGAGACGAGCTGCTGCGCGCGGCTTACCGCCACTCGGGGTTTGACCGCGGGAACGCGATCGCGGCCATTCGCTATTTGCGGAATGAGGATCCGGACGAAGCCTATTTCGCCGCGCAGCGCTTGCTCACTCGCCACGAGGTACCAGCTTCGGCCGACCTGATGCTTGAGATCGACCCAGATCGCGCCGGCTCGGAACTCCTACTCCGCTACCGAGACGCAAAGCCTTCCCTTCGATTGGAACTCGAGCGGCGTCTTCGGCTGCATCTGGGGGGCGATAGGCTGGCAGCGCTACTCGCCCCGCTGGCGAACTCGCAGCGCTCAAAGGACCGAGTCTTGGCGGCTCAGGTAGCCACCGTCATCCCTTCGGCTGTGATGGTACCTTGGCTTGATCAACTCGCAGCCGAAACTCTGCCGGCCGTAAGCGATGCCGCCCGCGTGGCGCTCCGTCAACGTCACCTTGAAACGGCCGCGTTATTGCATCGCGATCGGCTGCTCGATTCGCCGAAACCTATCCAATGGGCTCGCTTGGTAAAAATCATGGAAATCGTCGATCCTTATTATCTCTGGGCGCGCAACGATCCGGTCAGCCTCAAGGGCGTCTTTGAGACGCTCCCCTATGAGTTTGTCGTCGAGGCCCGCCAGCTCCGTACGCGACTTCTCAAGGACCGAGAGAACGCGGCCAGATCGGACAAGGATCGTTGACGCGCCGCGAGCACAGTTGTGTGCAGCTCGGCTAAGATGGGTTCGATGTCTGGACCCAGATGGAATAAATAGAGCGCACTTGGTCAGGTCTGGTTTGTGCTGGTTCAAGCCTTCGCTGCCCGTCACGGGTCATGTAAGATAAGGCTCGTGGCGACCTCAGAGTCCGCTATTTCCAATTCGGAACCAGAAAGAAGTCCACTTCCGGGCAGCAAGGCAGCCGGCTGCAAAGCGCCTCGGCCATTCTCACCTGTTTTCAGCGAAGTCAGAACCTGCCGACCGTTCAGGTGAACTAGAACAAAGTGTTGTGCCCACTTGATCGGGAGGACGACTCCCTGCAAATCATCTCAATGGTGGAACAGGAGTCCAGCTCCGAAATCGCGCGCGGTTCGAGCCCAGCATCGCGGGGGCCAGCCGGTGCCTATATCGAAGGTGAGCTCGGCGCGCTATATCTGCTTGCGCTGCTGACGGGCAATCGGGCACCGGGCTTGCCTGACGCCCGGGTCGTCAGCATTCGGTTCCAGGGCACGGAGCAGGGATTCAAGCTCGATGACCTGATAGTTTCGGGCGTGGGATCGGCGGGCGACTTCATCCTCGAAATCCAGTCGAAGCGGGATATTACCTTCTCGCCTGGCGATAGCGTCTATCAGGACGTCGCGTCGCAAATTGCGCTGAGCACGGTGGGTTCTGTCCCGGAGGACCGGCATCTTCTCGGCATCGCGACCCAACGGACCAGCCGCAAGATTTCGGGCGCCTATCAGGATGTGCTCAAATGGGCGCGAACTGCGGATAGCGCAACAGCGTTCTTCAACCGCATCGACGCCAAGGGCGTCGCGAGCAAGGACATGCGCGACTTCGTCGCGACGACGCGAAAGCATTTGATCGCCGGCGGTATCGCTGACAATGACCAGGCGATCTGGTTGCTTTTGCGGCGAATGCTCATCCTCGAGTTCGATTTCGAAGCGATGGCGCCGATTGCCCGGGCCCATGGTCTGGCGCTCGCGCGGGTGGCGCTGGCAGACGAGGATGTCGCCCGTGCCGAGGCGCTATGGAGCCGGCTGACCGACCTGTCGATCAAGACCGGAACCACTGGCGGTAAAATTGATCGAGATAGCCTCAGGGCCGATCTCGCCGAGGCAGGGTTCCGGCTTGCCGGCGACCGCGATTATGGGCTGGCACGCGCCAAGCTAGCCGAACTCGCGCGGAATACGCTTTCCCATATCGGGACGAGCGTGGCGGGTGTGACCTTGCCACGATTGGAAGCTGTCGCTGCGGTGGATGACGCGTCCGAAGCGCATCGGTTCATCGAAATCCGTGGCGATTCCGGTGTCGGTAAGTCCTGGGTGCTTCGGCACGTCGCCGAGCGCGTGGCGCGCCAAGCGCCGATCATCGTGCTTGACTGCGACTCGACGCCGGCAGGCGGCTGGCTACCGTTCTCTAACGCGCTCGGTATTCCGGGTTCGGCGGGCGAATTCCTGACCGATCTGGCCGCTAGCGGCGCCGCGATGCTGTTCGTCGACGGCATTGATATGTTCGACGATCGAGGCCGCCAACGCACCATCATCGAGCTCATGCGCGCGGCGAGCACGATTCCGGGTTTTACAGTAATCGCTACCACGCGCACTGCCGGCCATGTCGATATCGAACCTTGGCTCGACGAAGAGATCGTTGCCGCCCTGGGCGGCGTGCAGCCGGTACCCGTCGGCCCCTTGTCGGACGATGAAGTCGCGATTCTAGTTAATCAGGCGCCGGATCTTCGGCTGTTGCTTGCCCCCCAACATCCCGCCGCCGGTCTTGCTCGTAATCTCTATCGGCTATCCCGGTTGCTGAAGGTGCCGAGCGCGACCGAGGTTCGGACCGAAGCAGCAATGGCCGACTCGTGGTGGAAGAGAGCGGACGGCGCGTCGGCTGCGGAGGTGCGCGCCGCGCAGCGGCTGCTGGCAGCGCTCGCGGCGAGTGCCATAAAGGGAGAAGACGGGGTCGAGCTGACCGAGGATTCTTCTGCTCGGACGCATCTGCTTGAGGCACTGACGCTCAAGGAAGTGCGCCGCGACCGGCTAAACTTCTATCACGACGTGCTGCGCGACTGGGCGATCGGGAACTACATCGCAGAGAATCCGAGCCGTCTGGCCGCACTCGATCTGACTGTGCCGGTATCGCCGCGTGTGGCGCGCGGTATCGAGTTCGCCGCACGTCTCGCGCTCGAGACGGGGGCAGATTGCAGCGCCTGGACCGATCTGATCGCTCATCTGTCTCCGCGAGGGGCGCACGGATCATGGCGGCGCCAAGCCATCCTCGCCTTGCCGCGGTCGGAGGCCGGCTTCGAATTGCTCGAAAAGTGCAGCGCTGGTCTATTGGCAGACGACGCAGCTCGCCTTATCGAATTGTGCACGGCGATCGCGGCGGCCGAGACCGTGGCGACGGCAGACTTGATGACGATGCCGGACGGCTCCAAGGTCAATCTGCCGCGCTCGTATCGTACAAATAATACCGGGTCGGCAGTTCTGGTCCTGCGCTGGGTGGTGGCGCATGCTGCTGAGATTCCAATGTCGGCGATCGGCGCGGTGGTCGAGCTGGTCCAAATACAGGTCTATTTCCTCAAGCACCTTCGACCGTTCGCCGAGCAGACGGCCATCATGCTGTTTGGCTGGCTGCGTCAGCTTGATGTTCGCGACGCCGAGGTGACGATCCCCGGAGAGCGAAGCCTCGGCCGGGCGGCGAGCGACGCGTCGCGTAGCACGATAGAGCAGTTGCGCCTGATTGCGGTCTTGCTTGGCGAATTCGCGCCCGATCAACTGAAGACTTATTTAAGGGAGCTCGGCGCCGAGGGGGACAGCTACAAGGTCAAGGCGATCCGGCCGTTTTCCAAGGTGATCGCGCCGGTTGCGCCGGCCGAGCTTACGGACCTCATACTGTCGAGCCTCATTGACAAGCGGGAGCGGCGCGGCCGCCATGACCGCTCGATGGAGCGAGCCTTCACCTTCGCCGACAGCGACTATCTGCCGGCCTCGCCGGCGCAGCCGCCATTCCTCGATCTGTTGGAGTCCGGCGCTGCTGAAGGGTTGAGGCTGATTCGGACGCTGGTTGCGGAAGCGATAGCGTTCAACACCGACGGGTTTGCCCCGGAAGACGACGGCTACACCGTCGATCTCGGCCATGGCCCGCGCTTCTTTCCCTGGACTTCGAGCTACTTGTGGTCTCGCGACCAGAGCCACGAATATTCCGCGGCCTCCGGACTGAAGGCCCTCGAGGCGTGGAGCCAGCAGCGCCTCGACGACGGTGTACCCGTCGATGAAGTGCTCACCGACATCCTTGGACCCGAAGGCAGCTGTGCGGCCTATCTGCTGGTCGCAATCGACGTACTGCTGTCGCATTTCAGTGTCGGTCGTGACGTTCTCGCGCCGTTTATCGCAGCCCCTGTGCTGCTGTCTGCCGACCGCGCGCGGCAGACCCATGATCAAATCGGGTCGGGAATTGATTTCCCTATTGGGAAAGAGCCGGATGGAAAGGTCAAACTCGCCGACTTGAAAGCCCGCCCGTCACGGGGTGCGTCCTTGCTTGACATCGTCCCCAATTATATGGGCGACGACACCATTGCGAACCGTCTGCGTGAGCAACTGGGCGCCGCGATCGAGAACTTGGAGCCCTATGAGCCTTATTCGAACTGGGGCGATACGCGGTTCATCGCCCGCTGTGCCAACAACATGCTTCAACGGTCGAACTGGACAGACATCGGGGAGGGGAAGCTGGCCTATCAGCCGCCGGCGGATGAGGCCGCCCATCTTGCGGCGATGGAGAAAACGCGGGGCGAGTTCCTTCGATCTAGCGAAATCGAGGCGCGCGTCAGTCTGGCTATGGGCGGAGAAGGCGAACACGCCAACGCCTCAACGGCACGCGATGCGGTCGAGTATGCGGAGGGCGATCTTCCCGACGACAGTGATACCGATGCTCTCAAATCGCGCTCGACGAGGCTGGTCACGACTGCCCTGCTGGTAGCACGCGATGGGGATGACGATCTGCTCGTGACGCACGAGAAATGGGTTCGTCAGGTCATCTCGATCGCGTTGGAAGAGCAGTCCGATCGCGGGGGTGGTTCGCAGCTTGCGCTGCGCTTCAACCGCCCGGCGATCGCGACGCTTGCGCTGATCCATCTCTGGGGGCGCAAGGGGAGCAAAGCGGACCGAGATGCGCTGATCCGGCTCGCGACCCGCAAGGACCGCAGCGCCGCGCCGGCATTTTCCGCCGGCCTTGCGCGGATCCTCGAGATCGAGCCCAGGCTCTTCAAAGCGGCGATGCGCGTAGCCTTCGCAAGCACGATCTGGCGCTGGAAGAGCTATCAGGAGGAGGACGACGCCGAGCATGCGCGTTTCGAAGCAGAGCGGGCCGCGGCAATCGATGCAGCGGTCGCAGCCGAGGTCGCCTGGCTGGATGGCGGCGCCGAATCTGCGTGGCCGACATGGCCCAAGGAGCGTCCACATCTGCGTCGCGGCTCGCGTATTCGCGTTCCTAGACCAGTCCCACCGGCACAGTTCGACGAAGACGAGGCGATTGAGATCGTCCACGTCGACAGCGCGGCTGCGGCGCAGTGGCTGGCGATGATGCAGGCCGCGCCTAAGGGATCGATCGGCTGGCGGCAGGAGGTGGTCGCGGCCTATGCTGACTGGACCGCGCGGATGAACGGGTTGGGGCTGTCGGTTGATACCGAGATCGACCGCGATCCCCACGACTGGAACCTGCACTATTATGCGCTGTTCGCCGAGCGGCTACTCGACGGAACGCCTATGTCGTTCGATTCCGATCTGAAGCTCGTGACCGATTTGCCAGACGAGCCCTTCTGCGAGGTCGCGCAGACGGTCATGCATGCGGCCGACGCGCTCTATTTCAATGATCTCCAACGTACCGCTTCTCGGCCTGCCGATCTGCGCGCCAAGCTGGTGGAGCGGGTGATCGCGCTCAGGCGGTGGGAATATGCCGGCGATCCGGCCAGCTCGCGGATCGACATAGAAAGTGGCGGCATCATCGCGAAGATGCTCCTCAATACCCACGATCCATTTAACGGGACGCATAGCTATCTCCCGCCATTTCTCTTCGACCGCATCGACCCGCTGCTAGCCACAATGCGCCCCCTGCTGAGGGGCGGGCCGACGGTGTTCGTGGCGCTTTGCACTATGAAGCTGCTCCTCGTTGCGCCCCGGGCGCGACACCTCGACTTTGTCCTCGATGCAGTGGAGGCCTGGTTCGATCGCACCCGCGCGGCGGGCCTGTGGATCACCGCTGGCATCGGTGGTCGCGTCGTGCGCTGGTTCGATGCCGTGTTCGTCGAACAACCGAGCCTGCTGATCCAGGCGCATCCCGCGCGGGGCCGGATCGACCGCGCGCTGGGCAATCTGATCGGGGTTGGCGTCGCCGAGGCGCATGAGCTCGAGTTGCGGGTGGAAGCGGCTGCGGGCGACCCACAGGCATCGGTCGCGCGTCTGGATGGGAGAAGCTGAGTAGGTCCTCCTACGCGATCGGCGCGCAAGGCGAAATCGCGGGACATCAAGCATCGGCTCAAACAGCTCGGCCAGCGGAGGGTGAGTCGGATTGCAGATTAGCGTTCGCGCCGGCCAATGTGAAAATGGAAGCGAAATATCTTGCGCTGGGGTAGATATTGCTCCGCCCGCATAATTGCTGGCTATCTTTCGCTGTGCCAAGGCTGAGCTCGTGGATATTCTCGACTCACAGATCAATGCGCCGAGCAAGTGGCAAACCTTCGAGGACCTGTCTTGCGCCTTGTTCGCGGAAGTATGGAGGGATCCAACCGCGCAGAAGAACGGCCGGATCGGCCAACCGCAGCACGGCGTCGACGTATACGGCTCGCCCGAATGGAAGCCGGGTACATACTTCGGTGTTCAGTGCAAAGGCAAGGACCAAGGCTTTGGCGGAAAGCCAACTAAGGCCGAGTTCGATATCGAGCTCGGCAAAGCAGAGGCGTTCGCACCACCACTCGGGAAATGGTATTTTGCGACGACTGCCGAGGTCGATGCGGATCTCCAGGAGCACGCCCGCACTGTCTCCGCGGATCGGGTTGCCGTCGGCAAGTTCGAGGTAGATATTCTTGGCTGGGGCGCTCTCAAAGCCTTGCTGGCAAAGCATCCATCGGTCATCCGCCAATTTTACCCTGAGCTTGCGGCAGGCGCGGCTGATCTCGAGCGTGTGGCTGAGGCCGCCGAGGCCGCCTTGGGGTCAATCGAGGACCGCTTGCGCCGCGGCAGTGAAAGTCTCCAACTGCCCCGGTCGCATCTCGTTGCGCGCGCGTCGGTCTATCTTGCTGAGCATAATATCGTCCGCGTCACAGGTGAGGGCGGAGGTGGCAAATCGGCTATCCTGAAGCGCCTGGCACTTGAGCATTTGGGTCCGCTTTTTGTTCTGAAAGACAATAGGGTTCGGGCAGGCTCGCTCGCCGAATACCTGGTGCAACTCGGGATCGGCGAGACACCTACAAAGCTGTTCGAGCGCCTCGGACGCGGTGGCAATTTGCTGGTCCTGATCGACGGGGCCGACCGACTCCTGCTCTCGGAGCGGCGCGGGGTCGTGACCGACCTGCTGGCGCTCGCGGCACGTTATCTGGATGCCGGCAATTGGCGGATGATTACTTCCGCTCGCGCATATCAAGACCGGGACTTGGTGCTCGCCGCTCTCGATGACGCGGGGATCAGCAAGTCGGCGAGCCTTCCGGTCGATGCGATAGAAGAGGAGGATTGTGAAGCAGTTGCGGAAGCGTTCCCGGCCTTTGCATCTTTACTCAGACGGAATGATCTTGCCCAGCAGAACCGGCGGCTCTTTCTTCTTCGCGAGCTTTTAAAACTCGACGTACCGCCCGAGGGGCGCATTACCGAAATGGATTTAGCAGGAAAATGGGCTAATGCAGATCAGAATGATGCCCGCTTAACCGTTTGCCGGACCAAGGCTCTGTCGCAGATGGGGCGGTGGCTTGTCGAAAATCCGACGCGCGCGCCTGGGAGCTCCGTTTTCGATCCGGAAGGAGCGCTCTGCCTCATAAGCGAAGGCACGCTGCTTTCAGACCCTCGTGCCGACGCAATCACGCTTGCTTTTGACGTACACGAGGATTGGCTCATCGCCCGTGGTCTGCTGCCCGACTGCGACCGGCTTGGCGAACGTTTGCGCGACAGCGGTGAGCCGTTGTGGTGGCTTCGAGCGGTTAGGCTCCTCGGACAATTGTGTCTCGAGCAAGGCCACTATGTCCGTTGGCGCGAAGTGTATGCGGCGCTCGAAGCCGACACCTCAATAGATCCTGCCTGGGCTCGGGCCTGGCTCGTCGCGCCGCTCTATACCGAAGCCTCTAGCGCAATCCTTGACGATCTCGGTTCCGCCCTCGAAGCCGATGACTTCCGGCTGATCCGCCGTCTTCTTGACTCGCTCCTCGTATCCGAGACAAGGCTAGACGAAACGCTCCTACACTCTCCTCACCTTGCCCATTTTAGCGAAAGCCAACGCTACGCGATCGCAACCTATGGCAAGCAGCCGGTGTGGCGAAGCTGGGTTCCATTTCTACGTTGGTCGCTGCCGAAATGGTCCAATTGGCCGAAGAGTCTTGTTCCTCAGCTTGCCGAACCTGCGCGCGTTTTCTGCCGAGCAACGCTCAACTTCCCGAACGCCCATAGCCAGGCCATAGGACAGATCGTACGCCCTTGGCTGGATGAGATCGAGGAATGCCGTCACCTGCTCGGTTGGAGCGATAGACGCGAGCCTTTCGGGATCGATTTGCCGGACCGCGACGCTTGGAAGCTAATCGAAGAGAAACTTCGGCAGGCTCTGATATTCTGCGCTGAGTCGGACGCGCGCGGTGTCGAAGCCTATCTCGCGCGTCTGGCTAATGATCGGCGCCTCGGCAGCCCGCGACGCAAGTTGCTGAAATCCCCTGGTTTCCTGGCAGGTAAGTTTCCAGCCACGTGGGCCAAGCTTTGCGCCTGCCATTATCTGCCGCCGCGACGCCGCTCGCGTAACGATCAGTCGATCCTCGGGCGTGAGCTATTTAGTTTTTCCGACGCTCATAGCTCGGGGCTCCCTGACGGTCAGAGTTGCTACCCGCCTGGCCCATCACGCGCGGGTTTCCTTGAGTTGTTCGAGGCCGACGAAGTGTTGGCGCTGGATCTTTTCCATCGAATCGAACGGCGAGCCTCGGTCTTCTGGCGCTGGTACGCCCGCTGCCGCGACGGGGAACAACCGCTTGCGCTGACGCTCAAAATCGATGGGCATACCATCGCTCTCTGGGGTGACGAGACCGTTTACCGCTGGTCCCGAGCCGTACTCGGATCAAATATCCTGGGTTCGATGCATCTCGCGCTCGATGAATGGATGCATCGGCAAGCATCCAACGGACGGGATGTCGGCGACCTTATTAGGCTCGCTCTACAGCCCAACGGTCTGGTGGCGACGGCGGGTCTGTGTATTTCTCTCCTCAAGGCGCATGTAAACACGCCGGGTGCGGTTGATCACGCTGCGCCATTTCTCGGGACGCCGCGGTTCTGGAAATACGACATTCGCAAGCATATCGACGACCAACAACCGGCGCATCGCATAAGCTACAGTTTCTCAGAGCGTGATCACCACTTCGATCAGGTCGAGGCGATCTTCGAGCGACATAAGGCGCAGTCGCCGATGTCGCACACGTTGATGCTTCCATTCCGCCTGAAGGCGGGCGAGACAGTCCAAGCCGAGTTCGACGCCTTGCGTGGCACGTGGAGTTTGGAGGATCTCGCCGAAGATAAGCGACAGCCGGCCGATTCATCATGGGTCGCGGCGAACGGGGAGCGGTTCGCACGCATCCTCTCCGACAGCGACCAGAATCAGGTCGAGATCAGCTACAATGAGGCCAAGCAGCGTATCGAAGCCCATATCAATCCTCCGGCCGAGCAGCTCAAGGTCATCGAGGCTGCAGAAGAAAACCGCCGCAGAATGGGACAGGTAAATCGGTTGGCGATGTGGGCAGTCCACTCGCGCGAGAAAGGTGGTATCGAGGAAGGCTTGACCCTCGAAGAGGCTATCGAACTAGCTGATCAAGTGATGGCCGAACCGCCCGAGGATGCCGATGATGGCGGATTCGGACTGGCCCGAAAGATGACCTCCTTCGCCATTGTTGGAGCAGCAGCAATTGTCGTCGCAAGGGCCGACATGGCGTTTCTCGATGCAAGGCTCGAATGGGCTCGCGAACGGCTTGAGGCGGGTTGTCAGAATCGGCGCTCGCCAGCGGAAGAACACTTTACTGTTGATGAGGCGCTACTCAGCTTCGACCCTCAGGATATAGGAGCATGGGGGCTCGCCGCGTATGCCTGCCGCCAGCGCAACGACGCCATCGAGCGGCGTGTCCTCGAACTTGCCGTCGATCGGCTGCATGGCCTTCAAAAGGCAGTGCTCGATGGACTTCTCTGGGACGCAAACCCGGACTTTGCTCGCCGGGTGACCTTTGCCACGCTGGATGTATGCGTGATCGACATCGGCCATTTCTGGTTTCAGGGCAGCGAAGAAAGGGCTGCGAGACGCATGGCGAGGAGGCGATTGAAGATTATCAAACGCGCTGCAACGCCATGTCCGGCAAACCGAGTTCCAGACCTTCCGCCGGCACCCTATCGGTCTCAGTGGGTACGCGGTCGCAAATGGTATCATCCGCCGCGCCGCGTTCGGCTGATCTCGCCTGTCGTGCTCGACTGGGGACGCGTGGCGGAAATTCTAGCCCGCCTCGACTGGCGTCGCCTTACGAGCGAGGCAACGGGGCGCGACGCTTTCGCGACCTATTTGAAGGGCCTCGTCGAATGGACACGGGACTATTCGGAAGACGAGGAGCCGCGGCAGCACGACCGCCGCTATCCCTTCGAATGGGCCCACAAGATGGCGAGCGAGGTCGGGCGCTTTGCGGCCTTCCACGGCGATGGGGCGATCTGGAAAAGTCTGACCCGGTTTGAAGAACGAGATCACGGCCGGGAACTCGTCGGCAACTATATGGAGGCGATCGCCCACGAACTAATGGTCAGCGAGCGGAGGCCCGACGCACGCTTCTGGTTCGCGTGGAAGCCCGCGGCGGAATGGGTCATGGCGACGGCCGTCCCATCTCGGCAAACCAATTATGATTCACTCGACAATTGCGTGGAGGCTGCAGGGTTCGTGGGCCCTTGGTCGACTCCAATTCCGCCCGGTTGGCTACATCTCGCAGATCTTCTGGAATGGATCGACACCTGGCAGCAATCGACACTTCATCTCCGCCGAGCGGCGTGGTTATCATTGCGTGTGGTCGAACGCATGTCGTTGGACGAGCGAGCTTCCATCTATACGCGATGGCTCGCCCGCCTTGTCGAGGCGCATGGCCGCGATCCGAAATTCTGGCAATATGATGATCTTGGCGACCGCGCCGCCGCGCTCGCGAAGCCGTTGGCCGATCACGCGGGCTGCGACAGGCCCGAGATCCGGCGCATATTGGCCATTATGGCCGACGCTGGTTCGAACGCTGCGCTTGCGATTGTCCCATTGTTTGCGCAGCGGAAGGGCCGTTAGCCAGGTCGCTCGACATCTCCGCGCTTCCCTAGCCCGGTAGATGTCGCCTGCTAACCTATCCGAAACCGAGCCATGCTAAACTTAGGCCTGACAAGGATGCTCTAACGGGTATAGTTCAGTCCGGACTGACCGTCGTTCGGCATCGGCCTGAGCAAGGTTGGACGCGGGGCTTTCGAGCAAGCGGAACAGCAGCTAATCGCGCAAAGCGCGCGGCTCTCGATTCCTGAAATCGATGCTCTCGCCGACGGGTTTGCACATGGCACCATCCAGCTGAACGACCTCCTGCATGGGCTGCTGAAATAATGGGACAGGCCAAACAAAAGAAGAGCCGCTACCAGCAACTGCTGGAGGACAACCCGCTGTGCTGCCTTTGTGGAGGCGTGACCAAGTCGTCCACGGTCGACCACATCCCGCCTCAGGCGTGCTTCCCGCGTGGGTTCTTCCCGGAGGGTTTTGAGTTCCCCGCGTGTGAGGCCTGCAACGGCTCGACCAAGAGGGAGGACCAGATATTCGGCTACTACATGCAGATGGGAAACCCCGACCTGTTCACCAACGACTTGTGGTCGATGTGGCGGCTGCAGGATGGCATCAAGAACAACTATCCGGCCGCGCTCCTGAACACCAAGCTCAGCAATCAGGCCAAGGCGGCGGCACTGGCTGAAATGGGGATTCATGTGCCAGCGGACGCCGATTTGTCGAACATGCCGTTGGCTGGTGTGCCTGCAGAGTTTCCTGCGGCGGCCACGAGGATCGGGCGGAAGATGGCGTGTGCGATCTACTACAAGGAAACGGGCGGCAAGTTCCTTACGAAGAAGCACTACATCTGGACCGCAACGGTTCACAGCAGCCATCCGCGCGCGTCGCAGCTAACCGACTACGTGAATAGGATGTTGCCTGAAAAAGAGGTTGGTGGCCGGGGCAACATCAAGGATTACGGCAGGCGGTTCGGTTACCGTTACGGGTACAAGGAGAAGGGGGACTTCATGATCTCCACCTCGCAGTTTGGAGTCGGGTTCATCACGATCTGTACCAGTGGCATCCTTGATAAGGGCAAAGAGCGGATACCACCCGAGGAGCTTCAGACCATTTTCCCGACGCCCAAAGAGCGGGCAGCTGTCGCTGATGCAAAGGAAGCGGAGAAGCCCGCAGCTGCCCCAAAGGCTTGATTGAGCCTAGTCCTCTACGCTGACGCTCACTTTGCCCGGTCCGTCATCGATATGTCGGCGTATGACCTGCCCGATGTCCGACCTGCCCTGCATCTCAAATGACAACGCGAGCTGTAGCAACTGGTAAGCGTTGCCGTTATCTTTCATGAACTGCACGAAAGCCTCGACCACAATTTGGTCGAACGAGCTGCCAGACGGGGCGTGCGCAATCACTCTTCTGGTGAAGTCTTCGATTTGGACCTGTGGAACGGCAGCAGTTAGCCGCCGCACCGTCTCCGGGCCGGTAAGCAACTGTTGCCGCGCCTTCTCCCGCCTCTTCGCTTCCAGCGCCTCCGCGGGCGTCACCCTGAAGGCAATTTTCTGGGTGCCCGTCTTGGCATCCGCCTCATAGCTGAAATCGAACTCGATACCGTTCTTGATAGCCGTGTCGGCGAGACGGAGGCCTGCCTTCGCAACCTTCGACATATGCGGCAGCTCAATCAGCGGACTTTGAGGCACCGCATGCGTGCCTTTGAAGAATCCCTTCAGTCCTGATGGCGATCCGGAGGTCCGGAGATGGCGCAGTGCCCGTTCCGGCGGCCAGCTCAAACGGCAAGATCTGACCCTAAGCGGCCTCTTGCTCTTCGATAGGTGAGTGGCAGCTTTGCGCCTGATCGCAGCCGTTCACGTTGGTTCGCCCAAAGCCAGAAAGCGGACATTCTCGCGATCCACCTTGGGCACGATTGCACTAAGTCACGGCCACATCGCATCTGAATGCCAAACGGGCGGCGCCAGGATGCTCGTACTGGAGAAGGCTACGCAGCTTGTCGATCGTGACCGGCAGATCACGCACGGACTTGCCGGTCACGTGGTGGATGGCGTTGGCTACGGCGGCGGCAGTACCGACTATGCCAAGTTCGCCGGCCCCCTCACGCCAAGCGGATTTTATATCGAAATCCTACTCCTCGAAGAAAAATGACCTCTGCGTCATGGATATCGGCGTTCACCGGCACGCGGTACTCGGTACGGTCATGGCTCATTGGCCGGCCCAACAGGTGGTCCACAAAGGTCTCCTCATGGAGGGCATGGAGATAGACATCACGACGAAGCCGAGGATCTGGCTGCAGGCAGTCCTCAGATTGATGATGCGTCCGGCTTCGCATACGATGACGATGCGGGGAGGACTTGCGGTTCTCTGGCGATGTAATACCATTCTCTTGAATGTGCATCACTGACTTGCGCTGAAATTCTCTTTAGAGACATACGATGACGCTTTTCACACGATATCTATTTCAGCGCATTCCGCTTTTTGTCATATCTGTATTTTATGTTCTTTTCAATTTTCTAGCGCCACCGCAGGTTTTACATATCTTCAGCATATACCTGCGCGACGAGCGCTATGCCTCGATATTCTTCTTTGCTTTGCCAGTATATGTAACCGTGGCCTTCGCCATCTCATTCGTCGACGATCTCGGTCGAAGCTCACGATTCGCCGATCTGCTCGTCGGGAGTGTATCCTTTTACGCAATTGCCCGCTTAATCGAAAAGACTGACGCCGCCTCGCCGTGGCTGTTTTGGGTGATTGTCGTTCCCGGCATCTTTGTATGTATTGGAGCCATGATGCTCTTAGGCCGGCTAAGATTGGCGGGGTATGGCGCAAAGCGCGTTGCAGAACTGAGCCGGAGATGGTCGCTTGTAACCGTTCTGGTCATGTGGGCGCTTTTGTGCCTCGTAGTGAGGCTCGACCCGATCTCGACACCTCAGGCTCTAGGTATTGCAGTCGTGACTATTGGACTTGGACTGCTTGGCGCCACACTAACGATCCTATGGTCATGGCCTTTGGCCACAGCGGCATACCTCGGAGCTTGCCTTTTAGCGTCGATTGTGTTCGGGAGCAGCAACGATATTCCGCTCACGCCTGGCAAAGAGCCCCGGGGCTGACGCCAGCTCCGACTGGTTTGCGGCCACTGCTGTCGTGCCGTGGTTGGCAATGCGCGGCGATCTGGACGCCTACAAAGAGGCAAAGCGACCTTATCCGGTCATTATCAGCTCCGCCGAGGGTGGCGGCATCTATGCCGCAGCTCATTCCTATCTCGCGCTCAGCAAGCTGCAGACCGTTTGTCCAAGCTTCCAGCAGCACCTGTTCGCGTCGGTTGGCATATCGGGCGGGGGCATCGGCAACCTGTTGTTCGCATCAGCGGAGGCGCCTAATTCTGAGCTGCGTAAATGCGGCTCTTCCAACACGGCTGTGAATACCGATGTGCTGTCTTATGATTTCCTGTCCCCCGTTTTGGCCAACCTCCTCATTGTGCAGGTGGCTGACTTCTTCGTGCCGTTCATCGATATTTCGCCGGACGGGGGCGATGTCCTGGCAAACACCATTGCTGCAAGTCTCCCGGACAATCCGCGTATCTCCGAACCGTTAGCAGCGTCATGGCGGCCAGATCAGGCTCGTCCCGCCCAGGTGTTCGTTGCAACGGACGCCAATTCGGGATTTCGCTTTGTGATTGGATCCGTGCCTGACCTGGGTGGCCAAACAGCTGCTTTCTTCCCCATGACGGGCGGCGAGGACATCCAAGGGAACCGGGCAGCCGTAACCAGCGCTCGCTTCCCGTGGCTCACGTCGACGGCGCGGCTGCGAGTCGACAAAGACGATTATCGAATTCTCGGAGACGGCGGCTACTTCGAGAACGCAGGGGCCGATACGGCGATGGAAGTGGTCGAGCAGATAAAGGCGCTTTCCCTCGACTCCGAGCACTGCGCCAAGAGCGAAGACGCCACCTACGAGGTGAGTGGAACAAACCTCTGCAAATGTCCTTTACACGTCATCCCGACATTCACCCAAACAGTTGAGTGGAAGGGCTGCGAGTTCAATGTTTTTCTCGTTTACATGCCGATCAAGAGTTTGAACTCCAAAGTGCCTCTGAACGACCTTGAGTCCCTAAAGGACGCAGATCCACGGCAGTCCTATCTTCTGGACCCGCTGTTAACGATGATCAGCACTCGGACCACCAGAGGCGAATTGGCCGTGAGTCGGGCCAGGCGGTTGCTCGGCGGACTGGCTGACCCGGACAACGTTCAAGGAATACACGTCGATGGCGGGTATTTTCCCCACGAGCTGCCCATCGGCGACTTGGGCTTGCCGCTGGGCTGGCGGCTGTCCGACGCCAAAGTCGCCGAGATGGCGGGACTCACGGCATCAACAGACTCGTGTCCATTTCTCTACGGAAAGCCGAGATACTGGCGCACCCTTGAAGAAGAAGCAAAAGCTGTCATGGAGCAATTTCGCCTCACCGGCAAATGGCCGGAGGGAAAGGTGAGTGTAGCCGCCGACGAAACGCCAGCCGCGGAGCCCGATTTGCTAAGTAACGTCAAGACCATGAACGGCTGCAACATGTCAATGCTGGCATGGCTGTTCAATCCGACGTTGGATCCGACCGCCTACGGCATCCCAGGATTCGAAGGGCTCTGACGCTATTCGCCCACCGGTGGCCGCTCTGATCAAAACAATCAACTCGCTCGAACCGTGACGGGCAGGTTAGCGCCGCATGCCGGACATTCCGAATCGACGTTCGATTTCCTAAAAAGCGGACGTTGCCATGAAATCTCTGGCCTCGATCACCGAATGTCCCCTTGCGACGAGAGCCTGGAATTCGTCCCACATACGGATATGATGGCCTGGGTCCCTGCGAAGTGCTTTCGGTACCTCATTCCCATGACGGAATGCTGTCCGGGTGGCGCCGCCATCTGCATTGCGCCACTCAAGATGAGGGTCAGGAATGAACTCAAACCTGTTCGGCGCAGGCACTAACTGCGGCGTCAGACAGATCCATTCATTTTCAATAATGGCGACCGAGTGGAGGATCAGGTCTTCACCATGGGGCAACCATCCAGTGACCTGTCTGCTTTTGCCATCCGGGTCATTGGCAGCTTGCTCACCGCAATTTCGGTGACAGTCATAACGCACGAAGCCAGTCGCCAAAAGCTCTTCCACGGGCGGCCGAGAAACAACTACGCGCGGCAGCGCGCTCACCTCCTCATAGGTGGCCGCCTCTATTTCCGATGGCGGGAAGGCCATAGACTCCACGTTTCGTCGGATCAGATCCGCAAGTTCGATGCTCGCGGCAGTTCCCGCTGCCACAGTAGTTGCCTCCTGTTTCATAATGGGGACCCAATTCGGTTTCGGGCGACAGACTTGATCGTTCGACGCCCTACTTGCTGCTACTTCAAGAATGGTACCAGATGTTGATGACCGGAGTTCAAAGCAATCGTCACACAGTCGCAAAAAGGCACCTCAGGTTGCTGTCAGTCCGCTCTTGAGCGCAGAACTCAGGATGCGGACTTAGGAATCGATCTTGAAGCCTCTCCAATCCGGCTAACCATCATGAAAGAAAGCCATAACTGCCGAGCAGAAGCCGAATGTATTCGGGGGTTATTTGATAAACCTGCCTTGAAACGAGCGCGCCGTCAGGATGCGCTTGGATGTGCTCACCGCTTTCGACGTCGTAATAGTTGAGAGCGATTTCTGCGGGCCATGGGAATTCTGGCTCAAACGGTACCTCTGCAAACGGATTGAAATAGACCTGAAACCCATCGAGATGGGTTTCACGATGAAACGATGAGTGCTGAATAAGCACATCTGCACCGCCGATCTGATGCTCGCTTCCTCGTCGTTGCGTGAGGAGGTAGTTCAGCGCGGCGAGCTGAAACCGGTGCGTCCCGACTTGCCAGAGCTCCGAACCGGGCGCAATCCTGTCCTTGTCGATCACCCTGTAACGGGTCGACCGGACGAGCCTATCAATCTTACCTTCAACGACCGCTTTTCCAAAGGTCCCGACCGTAGAAAAGAAAACGGCGCTGATCTCTTTGAACGAATCGTTCGTGAAAATTCCCATCTCAACTCGCGCACCCGAAGGCTTCAGGAGAGAGGTTATCTTGTCTTGCTTTCCTAGGTCTGGCCCTTCGAGCAAAGGCGGCGCCAAGCCAAAAAGGACCATGTTGATGAGTTCGTTGTTTTGGGTGAGTGAGAGGTCGCTATCGAAGGGGGCGATTGCAATGACAAATGGCCGGCTGCACACGTGGCTCATCGAGGAATACGGGTGCTTCTTTCCATTGCTTCCGCGGTAAAGATCCAGCTTGTCCCTGATCTTCCCAGCAAGCTTCAGTGCACCACGGGTTTTGAAATCTTGCTCGTTGAAGGTCTTCTTCTGCTTCGCGGTCGGAGGCTGGTCAGAGACGACAGCCTCTATGTTGAACTCGTAGTTTCCGGGTCCTCGGACGAAGAAATCCGGCGCTGACTTTGAAAAGTCGACACTGCACCCCAAATCGGTCAGCGCTCTGTTCAAATAGAGTTCCCACATCGAGGAATTGAATGTCGTTTGAAATTCGTTGATGAATTTCTGGCTCTCTCCCCTTCGATCCAGCAGGCCTGTCGCCCAGTTTTGAATGATAGGCTGGACCTTCGCGTAGTGAGGGTCGGCCGAGATGCGACGAAAGTAATTGTGGAGCTTTTCTTCCCGGAATCGCGGAGTAAACAAGTCCAACATTCTGTCCCGTTCGTGTGTTTCAGTCGCGCATCGCGCTGGTCATGCGGCACTATGGGAGCCGTGCTTTGACGATGCTAGTTCTGCAGCTGGAAAGGCAAAAATCCCCCTCTTGGAATCGCTTAGAGCCTATAGAAGGAAAGGTACACCAAACTGCAATGGTAGCCCGAAGGACTGCCATTGGATTGGCATGGGGGAGGGCAGCTTACATCTTTGTTCGAAGTAGCTCCCCATGTCCGCTAAGGGGTCGGCTGCAGAACGGCAGCTTCTCGCAACTACCGAAACCGGACGGTCTGGAAACGGCCCCCTTCCGGTCATTCACAAGCCGGCGATAGCCGAAGTGAGTCAGTGCTGTTGACGTCGAGAACACATAGGCCGGCCACTACATGTTCGCCTTTTGTGCTTCAAAAGTCGCATAATTGGCAGTGTGGAACTCAACGGCGGCTCATTGGTTTTGCGGGTTCAGCTCGTGGAAAAGGTCCGTCGGCCTTTCGTGAATGCGGGTTTCCGCATCGCCTACCTCGATTTGGTCGATGACCGCCGGACAGGCGAGGCGGAGCCGTATCTCGCCCGAGAGCACATTCGCGCGCATGATTTCGACGAACGCGCCTATCTTTTCATCCGCAGTGAGAAACCTGCGTTTGACGGATGCAGTGGTGCTACGCTTGTGGAGCCCCGGGGCGTCTCTATGCGGCAATCCTTCATCGTGAGCCGATGCTATTGTGCAAGTTTCGCAGCACTGCGGGTGGCGATATCGGCCAAGACAGCATGAAGAAGCGTTCCAACTTCCTGTTCGGCGACCCCGGGTGCAATTCCTGATTCGGACAGTTGAACGAGAATTTCCTTGGCGGTGTTGCGCCAGAAGGCGTTCGCGTCCTTCCCGTTCTTGGATTCCAGGACCCGGGCGATCCCTTCGACCAACTTCCGCCGCCGATGCAGCGGAAACGCGCTTATGTTTGAATCACACATCGATCACCTCACCCCTTCAGTCGCGCGAATAAGCATTGGCGGGTGAGAAAATTTGGTTAACAGCGCTTTTGGACAATGGTCAGCGATGGAATAAAGCGTCTACCCAACAAGCCAAGAGGTGTGCCACGTGTTGATGATCGGCGCGTGCTGAACGGCATCTTCTGGGTGCTGCGCTCCGGTGCTCCATGGCCGACCTGCCTCAGCGCTATGGCCCGCGCACCACCTGTTGCAACCGCTTCGTCCGATGGCGAAAAGCAGGTGTGTGGCTGCGCAGTAACGAGTCTACGGCCTAAGGTTTGCGGAGCCTCACGCCGGCGCGGCTGCCGTTCTCCGGGATGAACTCGACGCCGGCGGCCTAGAGGGCGATGCGCAAGGCAGCAACGGTTCGCTCTTGTGTGGAGCCCTGTCGGGCCGCGACATCTACTTAATGTCTATTTTAGACAGTCGCCGCGACCATAACTTTTGATAACAGGTCAGGGTCGCGGGATGCCGAGCCGCTTGAAATACCGGGTTACGTCCGGATGCTCGCGATCGTCCCGCCTCAACCGCGCAAGCGCGTCATCATCGCCGGCGAGCGCCATAGCCAAACCAACGGGAGCGCTTATTCTCCACGGAGCACCGGGCATTGTCTGGTTGTGAAGACGGTGCTTGATCACCAGCCGCCTGAGTGTGTCTTCGCTTACGTTGTAGTCGTACCTGAACAGATCAATGGCCCTCTGGACCGTGATCGCCTCTGCCCGTGGGATCTAGAGCGGCCGAAGCCGTTCGCCTGTTGCCGGCGCTGTTTTGACACGGCGCGCATTGGTCATTCGGCCCGTCGCGCTTTTCTGCGGCCCGCCGTTTCGCCCGACATCAGGGAACGATATCGCCCCCCATGTATTAGAAACCCATGGACACTATGGAACCCCACGGCCACGGGATGGCGGCCGATCTTTTGACATCGGAAGTTGCCAATGCCAGGCAGCGCATCCACCGGATCGAGCTCGCGCTTCAACGCACTGAAGAAATGCTGGCGGAAAATCTCGCGCTGTGCAGCAGGATACGAACTGCGGTCGAGGCCGCAGACCGCTTGGTGAAGATGGATCCTCCCAGCTTTGAACGACGTCGCGCGGGTTGAACTGGGCCGGCGTTCATTCGTCGCGGCCTTGCGGCACGCTGCCGCGAGAGCCTGCCCTGTTGGCATCACAGCGTGAGCAAACATTGGACAGAAGCATTCCAACATTCACGATATGCAACACCGACGCTAGATCGACACGATCTTCTGTTCAAACAGCGGGGATTAATGCTCGGCGGATCGAAGGGGGCACGGGGGTCTTCGCGCGAGCTAGTTAGCCGATCTCCCGCTCAGAAATTTCTACCAAATATTCCGACCTCCTGATGGAACCCTTTCGTTGCGGGCGAGTTGCGGCTCATTGGGACGGACTTCCCGAACATGACAACGAGCAACAAAGCAGACCATCAGTCTGTCTCCGAAGCGTTTCGGAAACTGATCCGTTCCGAAGGCTATCGTCATCACGTACAAACGTTCTTAAATCTGGAGGTCGAACCAGAACTGCCGCCAACCCTACAGTCATTACTTGCGGCTATTGATCGGGCCAAACAGGGCCCGACGGAAGAAGGTCCCTAGCCGGCTGGCTGAGCGTCAGGTCAAAGAGTATAGAGGCTCGCTTCGTGGCTTGTCCCCCTGATTCCCACTCAGAAGTTATCAAACATTCTTCTTGATTTTTCTCGACAGAGGATCATGAATGTTCTCTTGGGTTCTCGCTGAGGTGGGAGGCCTTGTATGAACGTTTGGACGAACTGCCGACCCGACAAAGTGACTGCCAAACACCTTGTTCACGAGCTGATCCTACAAGCCCGTCGCGGCCAAATCATCTCCGTCAAAGAGACTATTGCAGCGGTGCGCCGAGACCGGCCACATCTGGCGGAAACTGACTGCGAGCTGGTGGAGCTTATTGTCAATGTTGCCCCAGCCTTTGGCCTGTTCGTCGGGTTCGATCTTCGCGAATAACCGCCTCCTCAACAGGGCGGACCGTCGCGACACGGTCTCGATCAAAGCGGCATTACGCGAAGCTCGGGAGACTGCGCCTTATTTGGTGGCCTCCGACGAAGAACTAACCGAGGCAATCGTCGAGGCAGCAACTGCCATGGGCCTCTGCGTGGCTTTCGACGCCCGGGAGTAGCTGTCGGCCGACTTCGGTGACCTCGCAATGGGCGCGCGCCCATATGCTGTCATTCATTCTCAATATTCCGGCCTTGGCGTGACAGTCCTCACATTAACGCTCTCGCCGAGGACAAATAACCATCGGATGCCGCAGATTTCCGACTGGTCCTTTTACGCGATCGTCGCAACGAGTAGACCGACAACAAGCGAAATGACCAGGGCGACACCCACCGGAAGATGATGCATACCGGCTTCGTACCGACCGCTTAGATAACCGTCGATGAACCTTTGGAAACATCCCGTCACGGACTCAGACATGCCTAACAAACGGTAATCGTCCTCATCGCTGAGCCGGTTAGTAGAGACGAAACCCGCTAGCCGCCTGGGGTCCATTCATGGCTCTCCACTGGTTCAACCCTCCGATCCCCGTCAAGACCGAGCGTCCCGGGATCATCCGCAACGTCAACAACGCCGAGGCAGCCGGCGAGGAGTTGATGAAGTGGACCAAGCGTGGCCCTTGGTGGGACCTCGCGGTGCGCGTTTGCATGGCCGTGATTTTCGACGAGATGGAAGCTGAGGAGGCCCGCAAGGCATTCCTGGCTGCTGCAAAAGAGGAGGGGACATTACTCCCCCCAATGACAACCAGCTAAATTGGATTGCGGTATAAGGTTCTAGGTGTCTCAGACCAACACCGCCTTCGCGAAAGGAGCCCGCCGCCAAGCATGGAGATGAGAGGCGACGGACCCCCCCACAGCGGCTGCACATCCACGAAGTAATCCCGCTGCCGCCTCTAAACCCGCGAGGGCCTACATCGTTCCCTTAGCTGCAGCTAAAGCGGGGTTGGTCGGCGGGCTCTTTGAACCGCGCCGGGTTGATCGGAGGCTCCAACTCCTGAGAAGGTGGAGCCATGACAAGCAAGACGACCAACAAGTTCTCTCCCGAGGTCCGAACCCGCGCGGT
>NZ_JAMYLZ010000032.1:0-67409 GCF_040318315.1 Mesorhizobium sp. M1227 | reverse complement strand
ATATCATCGCGTCTCCCCAAAGAAAGCTTGACCCCAGCACTCCGGTGCTCAGGTTCTCCTGGCTGCCGGATGCGCACGTCTGCGGTCTTCACCGGATGCGTACGCGCAAGCCTGGTCGAGTCGAAGCGTTCGCCTGCGCAAGCCTGGTTAAATACGCATTGGCAATAGCCAGATCGGAAGGGCTAGCGCAGCGCTCGGCGAGATCAAGCTCGAGTGGGCGTGTTAAAACGTTCGAAACGAGGTCGCGATAGCGGAATGCCCGAGAACGCCCCAGATGACTGAGCAGTTGCGTGCGCGGGCACCGGCAGCGCCAAGCCGGATCGGAGAAAGTTCGTCCTGACAGCGGACAGAGCGCGCCGTTGCGCTCACGTTATGGGGTCGGCAGCACTTGCACGGTTTTCGGGGTGAATTCCGCTTCAGCCGGTCGCTGGCGGTTTCGCTGAAGGCCGTGACCGACCGGCCGACGATCATCATGCTCGAAGGGGTTGACCGCTTTGTCTTCTCCGCCGTGCGCATCGTCATCGCGCCGTCCGTGGTTCCAGAATATGCAATCCGATGGCTGAACTCGTCGGGACTCGATAAATGTCAGCGCGGCATCATACTTTGCCTTCAGGACGACTGTTTCTCTGCAATGACCTCTGTCTACGCTCATCCAGTTCGGTCGGTGTCCATCTGCTCATTCAGACGTCGTTGATAGGCAAAGCCGACAGCCGCGGCGACTGCCAAACCTGCCGCCGCCAGAAGGAGTTTGTCCTCGGTATGCTCATTGCCCGATGCGTCTTGAATAGCTAACGAAGCTTCATCGAAGGGTGCGGATGCTCTTGCGGCAGTCTCGCCCTCGTGCGCCCCAGCGCCGCTATGGCGGATACCCGCAGCTAGACGTTCTGTCTTCTCTTTAACAGTTTCCTTGGCCACGCCGGTCAACTCGGCAGCTTCGCGTTTTATTTTACCAGCCGTTTCAAGAGCGAAATCACTGACGCTTTCCGCCAAATCACTAGATTGCTCCTTCAGGCGCTCCTTGGCGTACGATAGGTGATCCACCTGCTGCTCGCCGGGTGGCCGGGCTGAATTGGTCCGCCACAAGCTGATCAATCCCGCTCCGACGAGTGCGGTTGCGATCGGCGGATGGCGGAGGAAACGCCACCCCAAACCGGCCCCAATCGCCAAAGCAGCGCTCGGATTGGCAGCCGCCTTGGCCTTGAGATCGTCAATAATCGCCTGCGCCACCGATTGCATTGAGGCTCTTGCTTTCTCCACCAGGGCATTCTTTGCCTCAAGCGCTTCGTGTTTCAAATCATCGGTAAATTCGGAGAGCGTGTTTGGCGACCGAAGTGTCGACAAGTCCTCGGCGAGCTTAGCCCGGGCAGCCTCAACTTCGTATTCAAGATGCTCAAGTTGCGGATCGGCCATCATAAATCTCTCTTGCCACCGGGGCGGGCAGGTTTGCTCGACCGAGCGTTGCCCGACCGCGATTTGGCCGTTATTCCTTCCGAAGGGGTGGCGCTGCCCGGTTGCAGCTTGGCGGCCGGAGTGGATGAACCGCTCGATCCACTTGGGCTTGGCGAAGGCGGCTGCACGGGTTCACTTGATTGCTCTTCTGACAAGGCGCTTCCAAAGGCGCCCGCAACGTCCCTCGCCACCTCCTTGAGGCCGTCCGAATTCAGCCCACGTTCCTCGGCGACGCTCTTGAGCCGTTCGCCCGCCTTTGCTGTCGAAGACTTCAAGCGGTCCCCAGCTTTTTCAGCAGCATCCGTCAATCGCTCTCCTGCAGGGCCGAGCGTGCGCCTCTCGACATCGCTGGCCGGTAAAGCAGCAGCTATAGCGGCACCGGCTGCGAAGCCGGCCAGGACAAAAGCCAATGGCTGTTCTTCCACCATGCGGCCAATCGTGTCCTGGAACGTTGATTGGGCTTGCTGCACCACGCGCCCTGACTTCTCGGATACGGTGCGACCGGCCTGTTCTGCGTATGCCGCGGCCGATGATGCGTAGTGACTTGCGGTTTCACTCACCTTCTCCCCAATGCCGGCTAAATTGTCGCGCATGGCCTCAGCTGTCTCGCTAGCCTCTTCCTGCGTTTTTGACGCCCCGCCGCTGGCGGTGCGTACGTGCGGAGCATTTTGGCGCCCGTTGGTTCCACGGGATTGCTCGCGATGCCCGGCACTTGAACCGCGGCTGCGCATTAGCAGCGCGCACCCTGCTGCGACGAGCAGAAGGCCTTCGGGATTGTTCCTAGCGGAGCTGAGAAGCCATTCTTTCGTTCCAAAATCCTGGACCTGTGAATTGCGGCTCATGTTAGTTGCTCCTTGGTTGTCGCAATATCCTGCTTTATTTGGCTAATGGAGTGTGTCGGCAGAAGTTGTTTTTGCGCATCAGCCCGGCCCCTATAATAGGCGAAAGCAGCGGCGACGCCCGTTGCGGCCGCGACGATCAGACACGACCAGTGCAGGGCTATCCCTAAGCTGGCGATTCCAAGTACGAGGGCTTGCATTAGAAGCAGAGCGGCGACCACTCCCAGCGCGCCAGCAGCAGACATCCACACACCTGCTTGGAGCTTCGTTGAGACGTTGGCGGACAGCTCCGCATGCGCCAGGCGCAACTCTTTTTGAAAGAGGTCCGCGACGTCCGCCAACACTGCCGACAGTGCTTGAGGGAGAGGCGAATTCTTCAGATGTTCCTGTGCCATCAGATCAGTTCGCTCCCTGCCGCCTTCCTTTGATGGACTCTGGTGCGGGAGGCGCGCTCTTCAGTGTGCGGAACGTCAAAAAGCCCGCTACGGCGGCCAGCCCAAACACCAAACCCGGCTTGCGCCTCGCGAAATCGGACGCTGCAAGAACCAGCTGATCGACGGACCTGTCTCGCAGGTCGTCTGCGTATCCATCAAGCCTATTCGCGAAGGTGCGCACGACCCCAGCGACTATCGGTGCGTTTGCGTCGAGGTCCTCGGCCGCACGCTTGGTCGAACTCGCCAGTTGGCCCATCACCTCGGCGCCGCTGCCGACCTGACGGTCCAACATCTCCTTCACCTGATTGGTCACGGTGGACGCGCCACCAACGGCCGCCCGTTTGGCGGTTTCCGCTGCCCCTTGCGCTATGTCGGACGCTTTGGATAACGTGCCGCTTACAGTCGCTCCTATGTCTTCCGAGGTACCGTCACCAACTCTTACCGCAGTCGGGGGACGCCGTTCAGAATTCCGGTTGTTCATGGTTTCCTCCATTCGAGGAGCAAACGGAGGTAAGGCCCGTTGGTTCCCAATGAGTGACTATCTGGGGTTTCAAGTTGCGTTTGCGAACTCGAGGCGCGCATCGCGTGCTTTTGCATTGGGAATGATGGGTAGCTTGCGGGCGGGCGCAATGCGAATAGTCATCTTTTCCTTTCCTGTCTGAAGGCGCGAGGGGATCATATCTGGCGACGGTGAGCGCGACGAGGAGAGGCTGGAGCGCGGACCTTCACGGCCGCCGCGCACCGGTCTTCGACCGCTGCGCCTGCCGCTGTCACTGGCGATCGGCGCCAAGCCTACGAGTTTGGCGATGGCCTTATTGGAAAGGGTGCCAATCTCGGGCAACTCGGCCATCAGGAGTACGCGGGCGACACCGTTGACCGAACGGAAGACCTAATCGAGACAGGCCCACAGCGGGTCGTCGTCGCTAGCGAGGCGATCTCGCCCTTCAAGTCGGCGGCTCTGACGCTTGAGCAGAACAATGACCTCGTCGAGGCTGGCGAGGGGTTCGGCATCGGCGACGGCGCTTTTGCGTTGCTTCTGGATGGTGAGATCGCCAGTCACCTGGGCAAGCCGGGCGACCAGCGCCTTGAGCCGTTCTGGGCTACGCGCCGCGGCGTTGGTTACAGCCGCTTGACCATGGTGTCCAAAGTGATCTGCGCGCTACTCGTTGCGCTCGTCAAAACGCGACTGCTGGTCGGCGGCATCGGCCGATCCGCCCAGCGTGTCGGCAACCGTGGCACCTCGCGCACCCATCGGCTGCTGCGCACCTGTGGTGGTGTCCATCGCTGTCTGATGCTCCATCTCGGAATTCAGCTCCGCACCTACAACCAGGATAATCACAGAAATCCAAGTCCACATCATCAAGCCGATGACTGCCCCAAGAGCCCCATACGTGGCGTTGTAGTTGGCGAAGTTTTCAAGATAATAGGAGAAGCCTATCGAGACTGCGATCCAGACCACAGCGGCGAGGAAGGCGCCCCATGTCGCCCATTGCCACTTTGCCCTTTCCCGGCTGGGTCCGTAGCGGTAAATCAGCGTGATCCCGACGCCCACCATGATCAGCATCATCGGCCACCGAAAGATCCGCACAAGGGCTTCGGTCCAGCCGCCGAGGTTCAGCAGCGCAAGCACGGCCGGCACAATCCCCACCGAGATGATAAAGCCGATACCAATGAGGATGGCGCCAAGTGTGAAGCCCAAGGCCAGGAGATTCAGGTGGATGAAGCCGCGCTTTTCACTCTCCTCGTAGGCGATGTTCATGGCTTCGAATAGCGTCTTTATGCCGTTACTGGCGCTCCACAGTGCGACGGCAAGGCCGAAGATGAAGCCGAAGCTGAGCGCGCCAGCCTTCTGAGCGGCCAAGGACGCAAGCTGAGATCTGATAATATCCAGACCTCCCGAAGGCAGTACGCCGCCAAGGAACGCAATGTGCTCAGCGATGGTCTGAGGATCGGCGACGAAACCATAGATGGACACGAACGCGGCAAGCGCTGGAAAGAGGGCAAGAAGCAGATAAAATGCAGCCCCCGCCGCGATCAGCATAACACGGTCCTCGGTTACCTCAGCAAAGACCTGCCACAGCACGTCCTTCCAGCCGCGGCTGGGAATCTCTGACGGCCATTCGGCATTGCGTCCGCGGCTCTCCCGTTCGGCCCGCCGCTCAAGTTGCACTTGACCTTCGTAAGCGTCCTCGGTTGTTTTCTTCGACATGGCCGCCGGTCCGGAGCATCTTCTTCGCGGGGCAAACGTATAATAGCGCCAAAGGATGCAGGTGCAGACCTGCGCTTACAAATAAACATCCGCCGCCTGCAGCAACAACTGCGCGATCCCCACTTGGCCCTTCGGCTCCCATGCTCATCTGGCGGGGGATGCGACGGCTGAGCGTGCATGTTGTCGGGACGACAGCCTGATAATCCTCATTGCGCTGGATCAGTTTTAGGACACCCGCGTTACCAGCCATGGTCTCGCTCGCGCCTGAACATCAGTTCGTCAACGCCGGAAGCATTCGGTTTCATGTCGTTCAGGCCGGGCCTGCCGGGGGTAAGCCGGTCATGCTCCTGCACGGCTTCCCGGACTTCTGGATCGGCTGGAGACGGCAGATCGGCACGCTCGCTTCCGCCGGATATCGGGTCATCGTTCCCGACCAGAGGGGCTACAACACCAGCGACAAGCCAGAGGGTATCAGCGAGTACACGCTCCCCAAGCTGCTCGGCGATGTCGTCGCCCTAGCCGACGCGCTCGGCATCGGAAGGTTTCACCTCGTCGGACATGACTGGGGCGGCATCGTCGCTTGGGCCGCCGGGGCAAAGTTGCCTCATCGCCTGGACAAGCTCGTCATCCTGAATGCGCCCCATCCCGAGGTGCTGTTTACCCATGCCCTGCGATCTCCGACGCAGTTTCTGCGGAGCAGCTACGCGGTTTTCTTCCAGATCCCCTCGCTGCCCGAAGCCGTTTTGGGTGCGCGGCGCTCCGCCTTGCTCGCACGAGCACTTAGGACATCCAGCCGGGAAGGCGCCTTCGAAGAAGAGGAGATTGCAGAATATCGGCAGGCTTGGGAGCGGCCGGGGGCGCTGACCAGCATGCTCAACTGGTATCGCGCCTTGCGCTTTCGCCCGAGCCTGAAGGAGCGGATCACGACGCCCACTCTTGTTATGTGGGGGATGCAGGACCAGGCTCTGGAATCCGGGCTGGCCAAGCGCAGTCTCGCCCTTTGCGACGATGGCCGCCTGCAGACTTTCGAGGAGGGGACGCATTGGGTTCAACGCGAAGAGAGCAACGCGGTGAATGCGGCGCTTCTGGCGTTCCTGGAGGGCTGAGGAACTCAAAAATGGATAGAAACTGGGGGCAGCGTCAGATGGAGCCGGAGGAGGCCTGCATGCCTGCTGCAAAAGAGGAGGGGACATTACAACTAGCTAAGCTGGATTGCGGTATAAGGTTCCATTATCTCCGACCAACACCGCGCTTTGCGGAGTAGATCGACAATGAGATCGACATCGTCCGTCGCCCTGACATCCCCAAAGCGTGACTTCGTCGGTAATGAAAAGAGCGGTCGTGCATCCGCCCACAAATATCAGACGCTCCCGAAAGTCGCTTCCCAGCGCCTCGGCTACTATCTGTAGCATGTGGAGCAGCTCGCCTCTGATGGTAGTCATTTCTTCAGAAGCCTTTCAGAAAGCCGCTCACCGGCAAGGCCCACCTCCCGCTGGTTTCCGAGCCGGATCGCATCGACAAGCGCAAGATATTCGTCCAGCCGCTCATCTTTCGGAACAGCTTCAGGCACGCTCTTGAACAAGGGCTCGATCGATTGCCCCATATCCCGGCCTTCCGCAAACGGCCAGATGTGGATGTACTCACCGCCGCTCATCAGCAGTCCTTTTAGCATTGGCGCGGCAAAGGCCGTCGGCATGCCGCGCGTGATGCCGCCCGCCTTGCGGGGAACACAAATTTCAGTCCGTGGCCGATAAAATTGTGTAGATTGCGGCGAGGGGAATTGGCTCGGCCCGTATCTCGATCTTTGATGGCGAGTCCCGACGAGAGGCTTCGCTTGATCGAAGCGTCGATCTCGTTTTGCTGATCCCGAGTAGCGATTCCAGGCCGCGAACTGAGTACGGGGCCTCGCCCGAGAAGCTCCAATGAAGCTCCCCGGAGCCAATTTGCCCCTCCTGCTCCTGCAAGCTCACGAGCTTCAGAAGCACCACGATATCCTGACTTTTCATCCCATTCATGCGGTGTGTCCTCTGTCCTAGGACTAAGGACATAAGACCATATCAAGGTGTATGACCCCAGTGCAGAGCGAACTCAGAAAACATCAAGTTCTGGCAATGGCTTGCGCCGTCTCACTCGGCCTCAGCAAACTCGAAAGCCAACTCTCCGCCAGCGAACTGGCCGGGACGAACCGTCCTGATTTCGCTGCCGACCTCGGACGATGCCGCAGTATTCTTGACCCATGTGCATGGGGCTTCGACATTCTGGATCCCCCTATACGGCCACAGTTCCGAGCCGCAAATGCAGGTCGCCGAGAGCTGGATGATGGGTCAGTCGGATGAAGAACCTTCGGGTCGGCGACTTCATCGCAGCGGATGTCGCCAGGACCATAAAGAACTGTTCCAAGCATTGTTGTTGTCCTGTCGTCAGCATGGGATCAGGAGAGGAGTTCGATGCGGAGCGGAATTCGCCTCCCACCAGCAGAGGATCGAAGCCGCCGTCGATGCGACCGAGCCTAATCAATCCCTGGACCAGTGGTAGCCGGCGTAGAAGATCGCAAGTTTGCCCCAATGTGCATAGTAGCAGAGGTCCCGAACGGGCCGCTGCCCTCTTCGCTGAGCTTGCGCGGCAGGTAGCTGATCTTCTCGTTGTTCGCGGAGCGCACCTACTTGAAGGTTTGGAGAAGGCCAACTGTCGTCTAGCTTTGCAGACCGGGCCGAATGCTTTTCCTCGAGGATTGCAATGATCGTACATTTAGTAGACGGCACATACGAACTGTTTCGCCACTTCTACGGCCAACGCCGGTTCAACAACGGCCGAGACAAGCCGTTTGGCGCCGTCGTCGGCGTGCTGAACACAGTGCTGGAGATGATCGAGAATGGCGCCACACACGTTGGGGTGGCTACCGATCATGTAGTCGAATCTTTAGAAATCAGCTCTGGCCCGGCTACAAGACCGGGGATGGCATCGAGCCGGCGTTGCTCGCGCAGTTTCACCCCCTCGAGGAAGCCTTGGCGGCGATGGGAGTGGCGGTCTGGCCGATGATGGAGCTGGAAGCCGACGACGCGCTGGCCTCCGCGGCGCACAGCGCGGCTGCCGATGAGCGCGTGCAGAAGGTGTGCATCTGGACGCCGGACAAGGATCTCGCGCAGTGTGTCCGCGGTGACCACGTGGTCCAGGTAGACCGCAGGACCCAGAAAATTCGCGATGGCGCGGGTGTACGCGAGAAGTTCGGAGTTGAGCCGGCCCTCATTCCAGATTTCCTCGCGCTCGTCGGTGATGCCGCTGATGGCTATCCGGGTCTCGAAGGCATCGGCCTGGTCTCGGCTGCCCGGCTGCTTGGCCGCTACGGCCCTCTTGAACGCTTTCCGCCTGAAGCCCTCGGCAAGCGTAGAGAGCTCGCGCTTTTGTTCAAAAATCTCGCGACGCTTCGCACGGACGCTCGGCTGTCTTCGCGTCCGGGACAGCCAGGACCCACTTATCCGACGGTGAATTTCTGCGCTGGCCAAACAGTGCGGCTGCACCTTATCAAAAATCGCGATCAGGATTGCGCGGAGAACTGGGCTTGATGAGCAGATGATTCTCCGTGGTCTCTTCGACCGCGAGTGTCTCGGCTCGACGGCATCGGTCTTGGCATCGCGATCCCTCACGCTCTGCTGGGCACGATCTCTTCGCCAGTCGTGTCTTTGACACGCTTGGTCCAGCCCGTTGACTTCGACGGGCCCTACGACGACCAGTCGATCTCATTTAGACTGTACAGCCAGGGCCTTCTCACGTCCAGGCTAATAGCCCGTTTTGAGGCGTTTCGGCTGCCGCGGGAGAAGGCAGTATTTCGGGCTTCAAGTGAGGCGCCTCTTCAGTGTTAGCGAGGCCGGCATGACCTCACATCAGATCTTCAACCATCCGCGCAATTTTCCCCAGACCTGCGGTGGTCCCTCTTGTTCTAAGGAGTCCCTGTTCAGCCGCGGCCGCCTTGAAGGCCTCGAGCGCAGCTTGCTGGCTGCAATGCCCGGCGAGGGACTCCTCGACCATTCGGATCGCGTTGAGCCGCCCCGGCTTTCCCATTCTAGGCCATGGTTGCTGAAGCACCTTCATTGCGTCGGCTATGGACGCGACCACCGTCAGGTTGCGATTGAGGCAGATTGTAATTGGACTGAAGGCCCGCATTCTTGTCGCTCCCCACGATTGAACGCAGCTAAACGCGAAGACAAGGGCAGTGGTTGCATGAATGTGGACTACCGCGAATTCAAAGAATCGCTGGCCGATGCGATTGAGGCTGAGCTGGCTCTCCTTGGGCCCGGCACTTTGCCTAGCCGGACCATCCTCTCGTCGTACAACAGGACCCGGCCGGCAAAAAGCATCCGTGCACCGTCCGACGCCGCGAACTATTTTTCGAGCTCGTCACGCCGCTTGCCGACGGCTTCTCAAGCATACCGCGATGAATTCGACGACTGTGAGGAGGAGATGAAAAGATTATGGTCGTTTCGTTGGGCCGTCCTTTAGAGCAGGGGCTCCGAGGCGGTTTGTATCGAGCAGATGTCGCATCAGATCTTGACCTGGAGATCGGCTCCGGCAGCGGGATCGGCGCAGCGCGGCAAGGATGCCACGTTCCTTCGGCGGCCCACCGGCGATGGTCTGGCTGACGGCCCCGCGAAGGCGCGAAGCATCGAGGCCTTCTTCTGCCAGTCGGGCGAGCCAACTTTCTTTGGCTGGGAGGGCGGTGCAGTGCTTCGGCTCGGAACTGTTGACACATGCGCCAGGCTGGCAGACCGGAAGCGGCGGCGTGCCCTGACGTCATGGAGACTAGCCTCGCTTCCGAAGCCGCAGATTGTGATCTCGTTGGCTATGCAGAGCATCCAGCCGTCGTTTTGATCCGTTTCCGTCATCCAGAGCCAGCGACCATCCATGAGATCCGTCTCAAACGCTTAAAAGCCGGTCTTGCCCCGCCGCGACTGTGTGGAAATCAGCCATGTTTCAAAGTCGGAATGCTGGACGAACTCGACAAGGAACTGGAGCGACGCAAGCACTGCTTCGTTCGCTACGTCGACGACTGCCCTCCATGTTCGCAGCGAGCGTGCGGGCGCACGGGTGATGGCCAGCGTCGAACACTTCCTCGACAGGCGTCTGAAGCTGAGGGTCAAGATACGGAAGAGCGCGGGTCAGCTTGGGAGAGGAGCGTTTCATAGTCTGGTGGGGCCTAATTCGCCTCGTAGTCCTAGTGGTCACCTATCGGCGCTCACCGGTCCCCTGAAGCGCCCGATAAACGCTCCGCTCACTGACCCCCAGTTCCTTTGGCTATCGCTGTTCTGGTCATGCCCTCGGCATCCAACTTCACGATCTTGTCGCGCTTCCCCATCGCTGTTGGCTTCCGTCCTGGGTACTTGGTCTTGTCGCCTTTTGGCGGCATCGATCCCGATCCGTTGGCGCTCCAGCATGACGCTACGCTCAAGGCCATTCGCCAGTATCTGGCGCCCTTCTACAAGTGGCGGCAGGCCGAGATCGTGGCGGCGGCCGAGCCGCTGATGCCTGACCACCAGGCCTTTATCCGCATCATCAACCGGCGCGATCAGGCCAGACCTTTGATACGCCTGTTCGTGGCCTCCACGCTCATATCGGCGCAGCGGGCGCTCGACATCACTAGAGCTCATTTGGCAAGCAGCCCGCCGCTATACACTGGCCGTGTCCAGGCGTGGGCGTGGCCTTTCCGCTTGGGTATTAGGGTGCGGCCTGCCCGATCGGCCGTCCCTCGATCGACCCTGAGTTGCTGATCCGCATGCGGATCGTCGGCCAGCTCGTCCTCGACTCGATGAGCGAAGTCGTCGACGCCGTGCGCACCGGGAAGACAAGCCTGGAGCTGTAGCGGCCTCGCCTGTCCCGCCCCGGTGTCGTCGCTTCGCTGGCGCCACGGTGAGAACGCATAGATCTGGTCCAGTATTTTCAGCATCAGAACGTTGAGCTGGCGGGAACTTGCTCGCCAGCCGAGTTGAGTTCAGGCGGTGGTCGGGGGAGATCAGCCAGCCCGCTGGTGATTCCAACCTGAGCCGATGTGCCAATCAGCAACCTTCGTCGGTCTTTTTCACCTGGCCCGGCGCGGCGGTGTTGGCTGTCGTGTCCTGCTGACCTGGCGCAGCCTGCTGAGCGCTGCCAGTCTGCTGGCCGGGCGCACAGTCCCTGGCCGAGTTCGGATTCGTGGTGCCGCTGGTGGTGGTCGTGTCGGTGCCCTGATCGCCGGACATGTTGGTGCCGCTGCTCGTCGTGCCGGTGCCCTGATCCGTCGTGCTGGGCATGGTTGTCGTGGTCGAGGTTCCGCTCGTCGAGGTTCCGCTCGAAGTTCCGCTCGAAGTTCCGCTGGTCGCCTGGGCAAAGGAAAGCCCGGCCGACACCGCCAGCACGGCCGAAGCCAAAAGGATGCGTTTCATCTTCTTTCTCCTGTCTGAATGCGCGGGATGCGCCTGGCAAATCGAACAGGCAGACAGAAGGAGTGTTCCCCGATGAAGTTCAACTTTTGTAACTCTGGCCGTAGGTCAGCGTTAGGATGGCCGGCGTATATTAGAAACCTCTTGAAGAAGACACTGCCCGCACCAGAATCCATGGCATGGCTCGGGGAATAGGCATTGGTGACCAGGTGGCGATTACTGCCACGGTTCGAAGGTGGATAACAGAGGACCGCGTAAGCGTCTGTATCCCAGGTTACGACTTCCCACATTCCATCATCGACCACACCAAGTTGAACCGAGGCCAGCAAATCGACCTGAGACGCGAGGTCACGCGCATCGAAGAGAACACTGTGACGATCGACCTCGGGCCATTGGTCACGGTCGACCGTGAGAAGGTCCGGTTGGTGGAGAAGTATCGGCCGCCAAAACGACCAAACGCACTTGCAGATGCCCCGGATTAGAACCGACAACATCGCGACCGGCTATGAGGGCAGGCCGCATGACGGGCCGGTAGAGGACGAGGCGAAGCACTTGGTCTACTGCCCAGTCTGCGGCCAAACGTTCGACGCGCGCGATCTTGGACAGGTGTTCCACCACGCTGAGCCGCAGCACGAGCCGCTTCCGGTCGAGCAATAGCCCAGCTAGTTGAGCTCCGGCGGCAGACCGACGTTGAGACCCTTCAGCGCGCCACCGACGTACGTTGGATGAGAAAAGGGGTGCTGCGTGCACCGCGCCTTCCCCGCGCGCCGATGTTCCACCTGGACCGCAAAAAAGTCCCGCCGCACTGCCAGAACGGCGGGACCGATCAAACGCTTTGCACCAGGCGGGGGGATGCGGGGGGGTTGGGCTTGCCAAGTGAGCGCGGACCGTAACCAACCCTAAGCGCAACGGCGGCAACGCGTCCACCAACCGCCGGTTGGAGCGACAGGACGATTGAGCCGCCGGCAGGTCAGGTCATCCCGGGTCGCTATCGCTCGCAACCAGACGGTAGCGGAAATTGTTGCGGATATGGTCGTTGAAATAGCGGCCCTTAGCGAACGCGGCCCGGAACGCGGCAAAGGTTTCCGGCGGAACCCCCTCAAACTCGTACCGTTTACGGCTGGCGACGAACCACACCGAGAGGGTCCTTCTATCCAGATCATATTCCATCTTGCGGATCGAAGTAGACGGCATGAGCACCACAGGCCGAGGCCCGCGCCTTGCGGGAGCGCGGGCCGATCGGGATACCGATCTGCAGCAATACCTGGAGGTGGAGGATTCGCTGCGTGCACCGAACTTTCGCGGCGGTCCAGTGTTCCCAATCGAGATGCACAAAAAGCTAGCTGCACCTTTCGGCATCACGTGGACGTTGGATTTCTGAGAAAACGGGAGCGTCAATACCAACTTCTGGCGATGGAATTTTCCCGTGAGATAGGCACGCTCCAGGCGAAGGAGTGGATCGCCATGACCGCCATCGCCTACAACCTTGCCAACGATATCAAAGGATCGTGGAGGGTCGTCTTCGTGCCGGACGAACTGCATCTGTATGTGGAATTCAGCCAGCCAGACGCCGACACAAACCCGGTTGATTGGATGAGCGTTGATGATTTCCTTGCATGGCAGCCGAAAGGCGCGCTTCACAAGCGAGCGCGCGACAGCTTGGTTTCGCTCATTTGCAACGCGCTGACAGAGCGATGAGACAAGGGAAAACCCGCGCCGAGATCGAGTGCGAGCGCCGCGGGTGGGCCTATTCGACGTCCCGAAGGCACCGCGACGATGCCGCCAACGCGATAGCTAAAGCTCTTATCGGTGAGGCGCGCGGGCTTGGCTTTGAAGCGTCAGCGGAGCGACATTTCACCTTTCGCTCGGTGATCGCATTTTCGATGTCGATGTCGCTGACGTTAAGCTTTCTCACGAACTCCGCGTACGACCAGGCTGGCGTTCGTCAATCGACCTCCTGCAAGCCGAGACCGAACCAAGATCGAGGCACAAATGGTTCACGCTTCGTGCTTCGAAGCGCGTAAAAAGGCAGTGTGGATCCGCCATCCATCGCCGGCCAGAATCTTCCTCGCTACCCGCACAAACGCGTCGGCTCCAATGATAGGCGGGCATATCTTCCGGACTTGTCTGAGGTTTGTCTGTCAGCACATCTAATGTGCCTGCACAGAAGCCAACATTTCTGCGACCAACCGCGTACCTGGCACCGCCGACAGGTTGCTGCGGCGGATTTTCGCTTTCGCAGGTGAACAATGCCTATCAACCTTGTCATCGCACCTGGTCGCACGTAGAGGCCGTTCGAATTCTCATCGCTCGGCGCGATGTTTGGTCCGTCTGCCCAGAAGAGCGGAGCAAGCCATTGACACCCACGAAGTTGCTGATTGGGCAGATCGCTGTCGTATTCGCAATTGTCATTCTTGGCGTGTGGACTGCAACCCAATGGTGCGCCTACATGCTCTCCTATCAGCCGCCACTCGGCGCACCATGGTTTGTGACAGTCGGCTGGCCGATCTACCAGCCGTGGAAACTGTTCGAATGGTGGTTCCAATTTGACGCCTATGCGCCTGAAGTCTTCGACAAGGCTGGCATACTTGCCGGAGCCAGCGGGTTCCTGGGCTGTGCCGCCGCGATAGCTGGGTCCCTCTGGCGCGCACGGCAGCGGGGGTTGGTCACCACCTATGGGTCCTCACGATGGGCCATGAAGCTGGAGATCGAGAAGGCGGGGCTGTTTCAGCCGGCCGGCGTTTTCCTTGGCGGACTGAATTATCGCTATCTGCGCCATGACGGACCGGAACACGTCATGGCCTTTGCGCCGACACGTTCGGGCAAGGGCGTGGGACTCGTTGTTCCAACCCTTCTTTCCTGGACCGGCTCGGCCGTTATTCACGACATCAAAGGCGAGAACTGGCAGCTGACCTCTGGCTGGAGGTCGAAGTTCTCGTACTGCCTTTTGTTCAATCCTACCGATCCGAGATCGGCGCACTACAACCCGCTGCTGGAAGTGCGCAAAGGTCCGGATGAGGTCCGGGACGTTCAGAACATCGCAGACATTCTCGTCGATCCGGAAGGCGCGCTGGAGCGGCGGAACCATTGGGAGAAGACCAGTCATTCACTCCTAGTTGGCGCCATCTTGCACGTGCTCTACGCCGAAGAGGAAAAGACACTCGCCCGTGTCGCCACCTTCCTGTCGGACCCGCAACGCTCATTCGCTGCGACACTGCAGCGGATGATGACCACCAACCACCTCGGCACGGTGGACAAGCCCCAGGTCCATCCGGTCGTGGCCTCGGCGGCTCGTGAGGTGCTGAACAAGTCAGAGAACGAGCGCTCAGGCGTTCTCTCGACCGCCATGTCGTTTCTCGGGCTCTATCGAGATCCAACGGTTGCCGCGGCAACATCGGCCTGCGACTGGCGCATTGCCGACCTTGTGGATGCCGAGCGACCGATGTCGCTGTATCTGGTCGTGCCGCCGTCGGATATCTCGCGCACTAAGCCCCTGGTGCGATTGGTGCTCAATCAAATCGGCCGGCGGCTGACCGAGCGCCTGGAGGGCGATCCAAAGAAGACCCGCAAGCATCAGCTCCTGATGATGCTGGATGAATTTCCGGCGCTGGGACGGCTCGATTTCTTCGAGACCGCCCTGGCCTTCATGGCGGGTTACGGCATCCGCGCCTATCTCATCGCGCAATCGTTGAACCAAATCTCCAAGGCCTATGGCGAGAACAACGCCATTCTCGACAATTGCCATGTGCGGATTGCCTTTTCCTCAAATGACGAGCGCACGGCCAAACGCATCTCGGACGCGCTCGGTACCGCGACGGAACTCAGATCGATGCGCAACTATGCCGGCCATCGGTTGGCGCCCTGGTTGTCCCACGTCATGGTAAGCCGCCAAGAGACCGCTCGCCCCCTGCTGACGCCGGGTGAGGTGATGCAGTTGCCGCAGGCTGACGAACTAATCCTGGTTTCGGGATTGCCGCCGATTCGCGCCAAGAAGTTGCGTTATTACCAGGATCCGAATTTCACGGAGCGAGTGCTGCCTTCGCCGGTGCTGCGCGACGGTGCCTACGCGGATCGGCCCACGTCGCGCCCGGACGATTGGAGCGGACAGGTGCGCGGCGTGGATCGGCGTCTTGCTGGCGACGACGACAGTGCCGGCGCGGCAATCGAAGACGGAGGTGTCCAGCAGCAGCGCCATCCGGGCCTGCCCGAAGAACGGACCCTCGTCGCCCAGGAGCCTGATCATGGCGATCTGTTCACGCCCGCAGACGATGACTGCGAGACGCTCGCCGACAAGCGCGTCATGGATCGGATTTCCACCGCAGCACGTGCGTACGGCCTCAATGAGGGAATGGGCGACGACAAGGACATCGTGCCCGGCTTCTGAACGGCGCGCCATACGCGGGCGCATCTCAGCGTAGATAACGGCCGTAAGCGATTTCGAGGATCTCGACGATGCTCGTTCCCGTCGCCGGTGCATCAGCGCCGGTCAGAGGAACGAGCAGCATGAAGCCCCACCGCATTCGTCACCAGTTTTTGCTTGAACCCGAGTTGAGCGAGAAGCTGGAGAACCTCAGCCGCAATCCATCGACCACCAAATCGGCCATTGTGGCGCACGCGGTCGAGGCCTTTATCGAGCGACGTGGGGAGAATGAACTCGACCAGCGCTACGGCAAGAGGCTCGACCGTCTTTCCCGCGACCTCGGACATGTCAGGCGCGATGTCGAGATGATCCTGGAGAGCCTGGCGCTCTTCATCCGCTTTTCGATCACGCTTCATGCTCACACGCCGGTGCCGGACAGGGCCACGCAAGCGATTGCCCAGGAGCGCTTCGACAAATTCGTCGAACAGGTCGGCCGCCAAATCGCTTCCGGGAAACGGTCACTTGGCACCGACGATCGCAGGGGAGGGGAAGGATGAGTTCTCATCCGGAAGCCGACCATCGCCGCCGCGTCATGCTGCGCACCGCCATGGGTCCTGCGATCACCGAAGCCCTTGCCGATCCGACCGTCATTGAGGTGATGGTCAATCCCGACGGTGCGCTGCGGCTCGACCGGTTGGGTGAAGGCCGGGTCGACACCGGCGTGCACATGCATCCTTCTGAGGCCGAACGCATCATCCGCCTGGTCGCCTCCCACGTGCGCGCCGAGGCGCATGCGGACAATCCGATTGTCAGCGCCGAATTGCCATCGGGCGAGCGCTTCGAGGGTCTGCTGCCGCCTGTCGTGCTGGGGCCATGCTTCGCCATCCGAACGCCTGCAGCGAAACTCTACACGTTGGCCGACTATGTCGCCGACCGGGTCATGCTGCCGCTGCAGGCCGATGCGCTGAAGAAGGCGGTCCGCGAGCGGCGCAACATCCTGGTCGCCGGCGGCACGTCGTCGGGCAAGACAACACTTGCCAATGCGCTGCTGGCACAAGTCGCCGATTGCGACGAGCGGGTGATCCTGATCGAGGACACGCGCGAACTGCAATGCGCGGCGAAGGATTGCGTTGCCTTGAGGACGAGGCGGGGGTCGGTCACGCTCGCCGATCTGGTGCGCTCGACCCTGCGGCTCAGACCCGACCGCATCATCGTGGGCGAAGTCAGGGGCGCGGAAGCCCTGGACATGCTGAAGGCATGGAACACCGGGCATCCCGGCGGCATCGCGACGGTTCACGCCAATTCGGCGCGCTCCGCTCTCTACCGTATCGAGCAGCTCGCCCAGGAAGCCGTCGTCACCGTTCCCCGCCGCCTCATCGCTGATGCGGTAGATCTGATCGTCTTCATCGCTGGGCGCGGATCCTCGCGCCGCATTGACGCGATCGCTGAGGTCACCGGTCTCGACAGCCGCGGTGATTACGCCGTCACCCCGCTCACGCTTCCGCAACTCCAGCAGTTTTGAAAGGTCACCTCATGCGCAAGAAGCTTCGCTTCCTCTCGTCCACCGCGCTCGCGTTTCTTCTCACCGTCCCGGCCCACGCAGCGGGCTCCGGCATGCCTTGGGAACAGCCGCTGCAGCAGATCCTTGAGTCGGTGCAGGGACCGGTCGCCAAGATCGTCGCGGTGATCATCATCATCACCACCGGCCTGACCCTTGCTTTCGGTGACACGGCAGGCGGTTTTCGCCGGCTGATCCAGATTGTCTTCGGCCTGTCGATCGCCTTCGCGGCATCGAGCTTCTTTCTCTCCTTCTTCTCCTTCGGCGGCGGGGTACTCGTTTGATGGCCACCGGAGAGCAGCATATCGAGGGTTTCGAAGTCCCCGTTCACAGGGCATTGACTGAGCCGATCCTGCTGGGCGGCGCGCCGCGAGCGGTGGCGATCCTCAACGGCACGGTGGCCGCGGCAATAGGCCTTGGCCTGCAGCAGTGGATCGCCGGACTGGCGCTCTGGATCGCCGGCCACACGCTCGCGGTCTTTGCCGCTCGCCGCGATCCGGACTTCGCCAGCGTGCTTGTCCGTCATCTTCGCCTGAAGGGGTGGCTTGCATGCTGAACCTTTCGGAGTATCGCGGCAAAGCCGATCGGCTTGCCGATCATTTGCCCTGGGCCGCTTTGGTCGCGCCCGGCATCGTGCTCAATAAAGACGGTAGCTTCCAGCGAACCTTCCGGTTCCGTGGCCCCGACCTTGAAAGCGCGACCGAAGCCGAATTGGTCGGCATCTGCGCACGAGCCAACAATGCGCTACGAAGGTTGGGCTCCGGATGGGGGTTGTTTTTCGAGGCCGAGCGCGTTGAAGCGCTGGGCTATCCGAGCTCGGCTTTTCCCGATGCTGCCTCATGGCTGGTCGATGAGGAACGGCGCGCGGCATTCGAGGGCAAGGTCGCGCACTTCGAGAGTCGCTATCATCTGACCTTGGTCTGCATGCCGGCGCCAGATGGCCAGGCGCGGGCGGAAAGCGCACTGGTCGACTCGCATCACTCGGGAGGGGCTAGAGACTGGCGCCAGGAGCTGGCGTGGTTTCGCGACGAGACCGACCGCGTCCTGGATTTGCTGTCCGGCTTCATCCCGGAAGTGCGCGCCCTCGATGATGCCGAGACGCTAACCTATCTGCACGGCACAATCTCGACCTACCGCCATCCGGTCGCCATGCCGGAAACGCCAATGTATCTCGACGGTGTTCTGGTTGACGCGCCGCTTACCGGCGGCCTGGAGCCGATGCTGGGTGAGCAGCATCTGTGCACCCTCACCATCCTTGGTTTCCCGAACGTCACCCGGCCAGGGATCCTCGACGCGCTCAACCATCAGGATTTCGCCTATCGCTGGATGACGCGCTTCATCCCGCTCGACAAGACGGAAGCCACCAAGACGATGACACGGTTGCGCCGTCAGTGGTTTGCCAAGCGCAAATCGGTCGCCGCCATCCTGCGCGAGGCCGTGACCAACGAACCCGTCCCTCTCGTCGATAGTGACGCCGACAACAAGGCCCTGGACGCGGATGCCGCCCTTCAGGCGTTGGGCGGCGATCACGTCGGCTTCGGCTATCTCACCACAACGGTGACGGTATGGGACAAGCACCGGCAGGCCGCCGCGGAAAAGCTCCGAGCGGTTGAGCGCATCGTCAGCGGGCTCGGCTTCACCACGATCCGTGAAAGCATCAATGCGGTCGAGGCGTGGCTCGGCTCGTTGCCCGGTCATGTCTACGCTAACGTTCGCCAGCCGCTCATTCACACGCTGAACCTTGCCCACGTCATGCCGCTGTCGTCGGCGTGGGCCGGTCCGGTGGATAACGAGCATCTCGCCAATGTGACTGGGACCGAATCCCCGCCGCTTCTCTTCGCAGAGACCAGCGGGTCGACACCGTTTCGGCTTTCTACCCACGTCGGCGATGTCGGCCACATGCTGGTCGTTGGGCCGACCGGTGCCGGCAAGTCGGTTCTGCTTGCGCTAGTCGCTCTGCAGTTTCGACGCTATGCCGGGGCGCAGGTCTATGTCTTCGACAAGGGCAATTCGGCTCGTGCGGCAACACTGGCCATGGGCGGAGAACACCACGCTCTGGGCGCGGACGGTGCGCTTGCCTTCCAACCGCTGCGCAATATCAATGACCAGGCTGTCCGCAGCTGGGCAGCCGAATGGATCGCCGGCCTCATCGCCCATGAGAATGTCACCGTAACGCCGGAGGTGAAGGAGGCGATCTGGTCGGCCCTGACCAGCCTTGCCACCGCGCCGGCGCAGGAACGCACGCTCACTGGACTGTCGGTCCTGCTTCAGTCCAATGCGCTGAAATCCGCGTTGATGCCGTACACGCTCGATGGCCCGTTCGGGCGTCTGCTCGATGCCGATGAAGATCGGCTGGCTTTGTCGGATGTGCAGTGTTTCGAGACCGAAGAGCTGATGCACCAGGAAGGCGCCGTGCTGCCGGTGCTCACCTATCTCTTCCATCGCCTCGAGGAGCGGTTCGACGGCCGGCCAACACTGCTCATGCTCGACGAGGCCTGGGTCTATCTCGACAACCCGCTCTTTGCCGCCCGCATCCGCGAATGGCTGAAGGTGCTGCGAAAGAAGAACGTCTCCGTCATTTTCGCCACGCAGTCACTTGCAGACATCGCTGCCTCGTCGATCGCGCCGGCAATCATCGAGAGCTGCCCACAGCGCATTTTTCTTCCCAATGACCGTGCCGTGGAACCGCAGGTGCGGGCAGCCTATGAGTGCTTCGGCCTGAACGAGCGGCAAATCGAATTGGTCGCCCGTGCCACACCGAAGCGCCAGTATTATCTGCAGTCGCGCCGCGGCAACCGCCTCTTCGAGCTCGGGCTCGGCCCGATCGCTCTTGCGCTCTGCGGCGCCTCTGATCCGGCCACGCAAGCTTTGATCGACAGCGTCCTGTCAGAGCACGGGCAGGACAGCTTTGCCTCCCGGTTCCTGAGTGCGCGCGGCCTCGATTGGGCTGCCGAGCTTCTCCAGCAATTCCCTCAACCAGACAAGGAGCAATCGTCATGATGCGGCGCCGCCTTCTCACCAGCCTGATCACCGTTTCCCTGATCGCAAAACCGATGGCCGACTACGTCCAGCCGGCCCACGCCCTGATCGTGTTCGATCCGTCGAATTATGCGCAGAACGTGCTGACAGCGGCACGTTCCCTGGAGCAGATAAACAACCAGATCCAGTCGCTTCAGAACCAGGCGACCATGCTGCAGAACATGGCGCGCAACCTTCAGCGCCTGGATTTTTCTTCCGTCGGCCAGCTCACAGGTTCGCTCCAACGGATCGACGGCCTGATGACCCAGGCCAGCGGCCTGAGCTTCGATCTCGACAAGCTTCAGAACCAGTGGCGTGTGCAATATCCGGAAAGCTACGACGCCACAATCAAGGTCAGCGATGTGGCGAGCGCCGCGCGCGAGCGCTGGCAAAACGCCATGCAGGCGTTCCGCCAAACCATGAGCGCGCAGTCGCAGATCGTGGAGAACGTGCGGGCCGACGGCGACCTGCTTACCGATCTCGTCAACCGCAGTCAGGGCGCGGCAGGTGCCCTTGAGGCAAGCCAGGCCACCAATCAGCTGATCGCGCTTTCGACCAAGCAGCAGATCCAGATTCAGACGCTGCTCGCGACCCAGTTCCGGGCTGAAGCCGAAGATGCTGCCCGCAAGGCGCAGTCCGAGGAAGCCGCCCGCGAGACGACGAAGCGTTTCCTGGGCACCGGTACGGCCTATCCCGGCAACTGATCAGCAGTTCTTCAAGACAACGAGGAAGGCGGCGACATGAATGACCTCGGCGTCATTGATCGCTTCATGGAGACTTTTACCCGCTATATTGATAGCGGGTTCGGTCTGCTTTCGGGCGACGTCGCCTTTCTCACCACCATCCTGATCGGCATCGACATCACGCTGGCAGGCCTGGTCTGGGCGTTCGGCGGCGAGCCCAATGTTCTTGGCCGGCTTGTCCGAAAAGTGCTCTATGTCGGCGCCTTCGCCTTCATCCTGAACAATTTTAAGAACCTCGCCGACATCATCTACCATTCCTTTGCCGGCCTCGGCATCAACGCATCGGCCGGCAATCTGTCCGCCGACAGTCTCCTGCGGCCAGGCCGCATTGCCGCGGCCGGCTTCGAGGGCGCCTGGCCGCTGCTCAATCAAGCGAGCCAGCTAGTCGGCTTCCCCGAGATTTTTGGCAACGCGCTGACCATCTTCGTGCTGCTTCTCGCCTGGTTCCTGGTCCTCATCGCCTTCTTCATCCTTTCCATCCAGCTTTTCATCACCATCCTGGAGTTCAAACTCACCACATTGGCCGGCTTTGTTCTGGTGCCCTTCGCGCTCTGGAACCGCTCGGCGTTTCTGGCCGAGCGCGTGCTCGGCAATGTGATCTCGTCGGGCATTAAGGTGATGGTGCTTGCCGTCATCGTCGGCATCGGCTCCACGCTCTTCGGCGAGTTCGCTTCCGCCCTGCAAGGCAAGGAGCCGGACTTGGCCGCGGCCATGTCACAGGTACTGGGCGCGTTGGCGCTGCTTGGGCTCGGCATTTTCGGACCGGGAATTGCCTCGGGTCTTGTTTCCGGCGCGCCGCAGCTTGGCGCGGGAGCCGCACTCGGAACCACCGCGGCGGCCGCCGGATCAACGCTCGTTGCCGGAGGTGCGGCGCTTGCCGGCGCGCGCATGGCAACCGGCGGCGGTCTCGCCGCCGTTCGAGCCGGCACGGCCATGGGATCGGCTGCTTCCACAGCTTGGCAGATGAGGCGTGCAACATCGCCCGAGTCCGGCCTCTCCGGCGTAGCTGCTGGACTGCAGGGCGTTGCCGGCGCAGCTGGCGGCGCCGCGATTCGGGGAATGCGATCTGCAACAGAACCATTCCGGCGCAGCGCCGATGCCGGCCGCGATGCCGCCTGGACCGCGACGGGCGGCACGCCGACCGCATCAATGACCGGAAACCCTGCCGCGTCAGGTGCCGATGCCGCGCCGGCGTGGGCGAGGCGCTTGCGTTCCGAACAGACCGCGCGCGCCCATCGCCACGCCGCCACGCAGGCCGTCCGCGATGGCGATCGGGGTGGAAGCGGCGCCAACCCCTCTCTCAACGATAAGGAAGACTAGATGCTCTTCAAGCGACCTGTTCAGCGTTACGGGAAGACGCCCCACCCCGTCACACCATACCAGAAGGCCGCCCAACTTTGGGACGAGCGCATCGGCACTGCGCGCGTGCAGGCAAGGAACTGGCGCCTGATGGCCTTTGGCTGCCTCGCTCTGACCACCGGGCTCTCTGGTGGACTCTTGTGGCAGTCGATGCAGGGCCGCGTCGTGCCCTATGTCGTCGAGGTTGATCGTTTCGGCGAGGCGCGCGCCGTCGCTCCAGCAATCCGGGACTACGAGCCCACCGATGCCCAGATCGCCTGGCATCTCGGCCGCTTCATCCAGAATGTCCGCTCTGTTTCCACCGATGCGGTGCTGGTGCGGCAGAATTGGCTCTCGGCCTACGACTTTGCCACCGACCGCGGAGCCCTCTTTCTCAACGAGTACGCTAAGGCCAACGACCCGTTCGGCAAGATCGGCACGCGCAGCGTCTCGGTGCAGGTGACGAGCGTGGTTCGAGCGTCCGACAGCTCCTTTCAAGTCAAATGGACCGAGCAGGTCTTTGAGCGCGGCAGCCTCGCCAGCACAACGCGTTGGACCGGGATCCTCACCATTGTGATCCGGCCGCCGAACAATACCGATCAGCTGCGCAAAAACCCGCTCGGCGTCTTCATCAATGCCATCGACTGGTCGCGCGAGCTCGACAGTGCCGCGCAGACTTCCGTTCCCCCAAAGGAGCCCGCCAATGATAAATAGACTCTCGTCGCTCCGCACTGCACTGGTCCTGTCGACGTCGGCTGCGGTCATCTCCGCCTGTGCCTCGAAGCCGGTGCCGCCACCTCAGATTTCCTATGATGCTGCCAAGTTCCAACCGGCGGCAATCGAGAAGGCGCCGGAGAAGCCCGTCAAAGTCGTGGAAGTGCCGAAACCGCTACCGCTGCCCGGCCAGTTGCAGCCCGAGCCGGGCAAGGCTGCTGAAGACAGGCGCTCGCCTGAAGAACGTGTCGCCGATGCCAACAAGGCGGCGACGCAGCAACCCACCAAATATGGCTATGTGAATGCGGTGCAGGTTTACCCCTTTGCCGAAGGCGCGCTCTACCAGCTCTATGCCGCACCGGAGCGCGTCAGCGATATCGCTCTGCAGTCAGGCGAGAAACTCCAATCCGTGTCGGCCGGCGATACAGTGCGCTGGGTAATAGGCGATACCGTCAGTGGCTCTGGCGATGACCAGCGCACCCATGTGCTGGTGAAGCCCTTCGCGCCAGGACTTGCCACCAATCTGGTGATCACCACGGACCGGCGAAGCTATCACTTGCAGCTTCAAAGCACGGATAAGACCGCCATGGCGGCAATCTCCTGGACCTACAGCGAGGACCAGATTATCGCGCTACGCCGGCGCGATGCGCAGGCCGAGGCTGCTATGCCAGTGGCGTCGAATGTGGCTCTCGAAAATATTCGCTTCCGCTATTCGATTACCGGCGACATGCCGCCCTGGAGGCCGACGCGCGCGTTCGATGATGGCAGCAAGGTCTACATCGAGTTTCCGCGCCGCATCGATCAGGGCGAGGCCCCGCCGCTCTTCATCGTCGGTGCTGACGGGGACAACCAGCTCGTCAACTACCGCATACGCGGCAACTATTACATTGTCGATCGCCTCTTCGCCGCGGCCGAACTGCGCCTCGGCGCCAAGCAGCAGCAGGTGGTGCGCATCACGAGGACCGACGGCAGGCAAGCGCCGTGGCGGAAATTGCTCTTTTCGCGTTCCAGCAGGTGAGGGACGGCCCATGACGGATACTTCCCGCTCCGATGCTTCACCGAAACTCGATCCAGAACAGCTGCCGCTGCGGGCCTCGCCTCGCCGCGCTGTGCGCTTCAAGCGCGGCATTATTGTCGCCATTGCTGCTGTTGGTTCCGGGACCGTTCTAGGCGTCACCATGATGGCGCTGCAGGGACCGGCGCTGCGCATCAAAGAGCAGGCTGAAGAGCTTTACAACACTGAGCGGAAGCCAACCGCGGAGGCAATTGAAAGGCTGCCTAAGGACTATTCCGGGATCAAGCCCAAGCCTCCGGTGCTTGGACCACCGCTGCCCGGCGACCTCGGCCGCCCCATCCTTGAGCACCAACGCCAGCTGGGCATCGCGCCGGGCCAGGAGGTTTCGGCGGAGGAGCAGCGCCTTGCACAGCAGGCGATCGAGGCGCGCGAATCGCAAGTCTTCTTCCGGATCGAAAATCGACCCCGGCAAGCAGATGCCGCCGGCAACGGGCAGGGCGGGCGTCCACCCTTTGAGGCAACGGCTCCACAATCCGATGCCGCACGCGGTTCAGCTTCCGTAGCACCGGCCGAGGGCGACCAAAACAACCAACAGCGCAAGCTCGTTTTTGTCAGCCAGCGGAACACAAGTGGAATCTACAATCTGCATGCACTGCAGACGCCGGCTTCGCCGTATCAGCTGATGGCCGGCAGCGTCATCGCAGCGAGCCTGATCACTGGCATCAATTCCGACTTGCCCGGCCTCGTCGTCGCACAGGTCACCGAGAATGTGCACGACACAGTCACCGGCAGCACCTTGCTCATTCCGCAAGGCTCTCGCCTGATTGGCACCTATGACAGCGTTGTTGCCTTTGGACAAAGGCGCACGCTGCTGGTCTGGCAACGGATACTGCTGCCCGACGGCTCTTCGATCGAAATCGACAATCTGCCGGCGACGGACACCGCCGGCTATGCCGGGCTTGAGGACAAGGTGGATTTCCACACCTGGCAGCTGATGAAAGGCGTTGCGCTGGCCACGTTGCTAGGGGTCGGCACCGAGCTGAGCCTCGGGGAAGACGAAAGCGACCTGGTCAAAGCAATCCGCGAATCCGCTCAGCAGAACGTCAGTCGAGCTGGCCAGCGCATCACCGAGAAGAACCTCAATATCCAACCCACCATCACTGTCCGGCCCGGTTGGCCACTGCGCGTCATCGTGCACAAGGATCTTGTGCTGCGGCCGTACCCGGATTGACTGGAGTCATCATGACCAATCTGAAACTCGGCAAACTTCCGGATCGGACACCTTCGAAGATCACCATAAGCGTAAGTGCAGACATGAACCAAGCACTGAAGGACTATGCGGCGCTTTGTCGTCAGACCTATGGCGAGTCCGAATCGGTAGCGGAACTGATCCCGTTCATGCTGGCGGAGTTCCTGGAGAGCGATCGAGCGTTTGCCAAGGCCAGAAAGGAAGGGTTCCCTGTCGTCGACAAGTCAGAGAAATCGCGGCGGCAGCCAATTTCAGGGTCCGAATAAGTGACAGCGACCAGTGAGTCCGAGGGGGCACCTTTCTAGGCGGGCAAATGCATTGAAGCAATTTGCCGGCGGCAAGCCGAAACACAGGGCACAATAGACGAGCTGATCTGCCCCGAACCAATCCCGGCTCTGCGCCTCATCCCGGTCATTTGCACTATCGAGGTCATCTACCGAAAGCGGACATTTTTCGGCCGACTTCACCGATCGCGTTTCTGGAAAGAGTTCCGGAGCTCTAGCTAAAAATGGGCGTGTCCCAGTCGGTCTCGGAAAAAACCTGTGTCGCAATGAAGTCCATCAATGCGAGACCGGCAGGCGTGCAAGACCATCGGCTGCTGCCGGATGACGGTTCGCCACAAGGCGAGCCGTGGCGACGATGGTGGCCTGCGGGAGCGGATGAAGGCGATCGCGCATGAGCGCCGGCGCTTCGGCTATCGCCGCCTGCATGTGCTGCTGCGGCGGGAAGGTTATGTGGTCAATCACAAGCGTCTGTTCCGGCTCTATCGCGAGGAGAAGCTTGCCGTTCGGCGCCGTGGCGGCCGCAAGCGGGCCATTGGAACGCGGGCACCGATGATGGTCCCCGTTGCGCCCAACGACCGTTGGTCACTGGACTTCGTGTCGGATCAGCTGACCGATGGCCGTCGCTTCCGGATATTGACCGTCGTCGACGACTGCACGCGCGAGTGCCTGGGGTTGGTCGCGGATACGTCTCTGTCCGGCGCGAGGGTTGCCCGCGAACTCGATCGGCTCATGATCGAACGCGGCAAGCCGAAGATGGTGGTGAGTGACAATGGCAGCGAACTGACCAGCAATGCGATCCTTGCCTGGGCCGATGCAAGCCGCGTGGACTGGCATTATATCGCGCCGGGCAAGCCAATGCAGAACGGCTTCATCGAGAGCTTCAACGGTCGCCTCCGTGACGAACTGCTGAACGAGATGCTGTTCACCTCATTGGCGCAGGCTCGCGCGGTCTTGGCCAGTTGGCGGACAGATTACAACATGAATCGCCCACATTCGCGGCTCGGATGGCAGACCCCCTTCGAGCTCGCCCACACCTTCACCGCGCGACGGGACACAGCGCTGCGCACCATGATCAGCTCCGCGCCTGTGCCCGTCGCTCAAACCGCCCAACAGGGCAACATTGATCGCCGGAGCGAACTCAGGATTGGATAAAACTTGGGGGCAACGTCAGTCGGACAGGCTCAGATATCGACCGTTATGAAGGTGCAGTGGGGGCGAGCGTGACGCTTGCTACGGCATTACGTGCGGGCTTGCGAACCGCAACACATTGGAAGCGAATTGGTCGCGACGCCGATTTTGAGAGGCAGCAGTTCACATTTTGGTTTGTACGGGATAATGCCGATCATGAGAAAAATTGCGATCGTCAAAGAATGAGCAATCTGGACCTGTTCCGCCACGACTTCGTTCTGAGTATCAAGCCAGAGTACGCTATCAAAATTGTAAGCGGTCAGAAGAAAGTCGAACTGAGGCGTCGATTTCCGTATGGGACGGTCACCGGCGCGGTCATGTACATTTATGCGTCGGCTCCGATCCAAGCAGTGATCGGGTACGCTACGATCTCTACCGTGGAAGAACTCCCGGTCGAGCGCATATGGGCAAACTATAGTGACGTGGCCTTCATTGCGCGTGATGACTTCGATGCGTACTATGCTGAGAGGACGTCCGGCTTCGTGATCAAGCTACAGGATCCGGTCGCCGTCCCGGAACCCGTCCCCCTATCCTTACTCAAGGATCGTCTCGGCTTTACGCCGCCACAGTCATTCGCTTATGCCGACGATGCCTTTCGTCAGCTGATCCGGGGTTCCGAGAGATGAAGCTGCTCATCGACACCAATGTCATCATCCAGCTCGAGGATTCGAAAGAGATTAAGGCTCAGTTCGCCGACCTGCAGCGCAAATGCCAGGAGCACGGAATATCCGTCTTCGTACATGAAGCTTCGTTGGAAGATATCGAACGCGATCCCGACAAGGATCGTAGGAAGATCACTCTTTCTAAGGTCAAGAAGTTCCGCCAGTTGAAGGGCGTTCACGTTCCTCCCGAGGAGGAACTGGCAAAGCTGTACGGCAAGCTGCCGAAGCCGAATGACGTTTGCGACGCGAAGATGCTGCACGCGGTCGCGGATGGTGTCGTGGAGCTGTTCGTTACGGAGGATGACGGCATTCATCGACGCGCGAAGGCCGCCGGTCTCAGCGAACAAGTTCTGACAGTCGCTGATGCGGTCGCGTGGCTTAAGCAGGCGTACGAACCGGATCAGGTTTTCCTGCCCTCCGTCGAATACGTCAAAGCGTACAATATCGACTTCAAGGATGAGATTTTTGACGATCTGGCCGCCGATTACGTCGGGTTCCGGGAGGTATGGGTGCCGAAGTGCAAGGAAGAGCACCGCGACTGCTGGGTGATCAAGAATGGCGGCAAGCTAGCCGCGATCGTCATTCGAAAAGACGAGACCCACGCCGAAGCCGGCACGCATTACGCCGCTGCCAAGATTCTAAAGATCTGCACCTTCAAGGTGGCCCAGGGCTATAGGGGCCAAAAGCTCGGTGAGCAGTTGCTGAAGCAGGTCCTATGGCATTGCCAACGGAACGGCTACGACCTGACCTATGTCACCGCGTTTCCCAAGCAGGAGGCTCTAATCCGCCTGCTTGAAGAATACGGGTTCGAGAAAACCAAAACGCTCGCGAAAGATGAGCTAGTCTACGAAAAGCCTATGGGAAGCGGGCCGTTGTCGGCCGGAACCGATAAGCTCAGGACCGTGAAGAAGAACTACCCACGGTTTTCGGACGACGCTTCTGTGGGCAAGTTCGTCGTGCCTATCCAGCCGGGATATCATCGGAAGTTGTTCCCTGAGGTGACCGCTCCGACGACCGGAAGCAGCGGGGTGCCAGGCGGCAAACCTGGCAATACCATTAAGAAAGTCTACATCTGCCACGCCCCAACGAATGCATTGCAGCCTGGAGATCTGCTCTTCTTCTATATGACCAAGTCCCCGTCCTACGGCTCCCAATCAATGACGAGCGTGGGCATTGTGGAATCCGTCCGTTGGACCCTCGATGTGAACGAGGTACGAAAGTGGACTGCGAAACGATCCGTGTTTTCGGATACGGAACTCGCCCACTGGGTGGCGGGATCGCGTCCGCTTAAGGTCATCGACTTCCTGCTGATCGGGCACCTGGAGCCGACCGTGCCGTTGATCGACTTGCTCGGCTACGGCGTCCTGCCTTCGTGGCCGCAGTCGATAAACAAGATTCCCCAATCGGCTTACGCGAAGCTGAAAACGCTCCTGAAGCTGGGCTTCAAGTTTTAGACGGAAGCGGATTGCAGCACCACGTTCCAGGCCAAAGTCTTTTGCTTCGTCGCCGTTCGCTCGAGGGCGAACTCGTAAATGCAGACCGTGTCATCCGGCATTATGCGGCCGTAGAAGTGCTGCAGCGTACCGAGCAATTCGTCTAGGGAAGAAAATCCGTCGGAACGCGCATCAGCTTCGGTTAGGCCATTAAATGTGGAGTAACGCACGCTGAGGACACGAAGACGGGCAAGGCAACGATACTCGTCATGCGGCGCTTGCTCGGCAGCGGCGTAAAGTGGCAGCACAGGCCCAGCGGGGTACTCGACCCTATCGCGGTCGTATCGGATTGTCGTCGATTTCTGCTCAGACAGCACCTTGTCCGCGAGGCGTTCGGTCATGACGAAGCGCTCACGCGGGACGGAAGATCGTTCGGGAAACTCGTCCGCGAGCCTTGTCTTCAGACGCTCGAGAGCGGCGTCGTACAGCCCTGGGGGCGTAGGAAACACGAATTGCAATGGGCCACTCCTGACTTCTCCGGACTCTATGCGAACGCGAGAGAAATCGAAACAGTCCCACGCAAACTTCTCGTGGACAGCGTGTACAATGTAGCGGGCGATTTCGTCGCACGGTCGTCTATGGGAGAGGCACAGGCTAGAGGAAGTTGGGTCGATGACGAGAGTCGCATTGGTGGTCGGCGTGTCCGGTGTTGGAAAATCGTACGTGATTGGACGATGTGCCGCAAATGCCGGCCTCATCCATGTTCAGGCAAGCGATGTCCTACGGCAAGCGAAAGCCGACCTGCTGGCTCGAACCGTAGACCGCGAAGAACTCAGAAAAGGTCAAGTTCTCGACAATCAGACGCTGCTAAGCGAAGCTTTCGGGAAGTTGCGCGCGAGGGAGAGCCGTCCCATCGTTTTCGACGCGCATAACATCATCGACACCGACGACGGCTATGTCGAAATCCCTCTGGAGGTCTTCCGACTGATCGATCCGTACGTTGTGATAGCTCTTTACGGCGATCCTGAAAGTATCCTCGGTCACAGGAGTCGGGACACGAGCAGGGTCCGCCCGGACAGGACTTTTGGCCAGATTGCCGAGTACCAAGCCCTGGTCATAGCGCTCGCCGAGAAGCATGCCCGGGATCTCGGCGTGCCGTTGCGTCTGGTAGGCGCGGGTGACGAGGAAGCTTTCGCTCGGGCGATTTTGGCTTAGAGGTCGATAGAGCTTGGACTTCCTTCGAGTGCCGTGGCACCTATCCGGCGACAACTCGTCGTGAAAATTGAAGCGCAGACCGCGCCGTCGTATTCCTAACCGAACGATTCTTGTCCCTATTCTCGATTCTGGGTCGCATACTCTCGTTGAGCGGAAGATGGCGAAGAAGATTGGGCGTACCGATATCATCGGCGAACGCGGCATCGCGTATATTCGCCAAGTCGTGTTGAACATGGGCTTCATGTTCTACGAGACTGGCGGCGTGGAAGCCGGAATCGATGGATTTATCGAACTGCGCGATGAAACGACGGGAGCCGTCTCAAACCTGTTGCTGCAAGTTCAGGGAAAGGCAACCGAGCGCACGCGACTGCAGGCCGAAACCGACACCACGTTTGAGTTCCCCTTGGCAGAAGCAGACATCCAGTACTGGATGCATGGCACGGCTCCTGTTCTGCTGCTCGTCGTAAAGCTCGACGAAGGGAAGGCCTATTGGAAGTCGATCAAGGAATGGTTCAGTGACACCGAGAACTTGAAGTCGAGGAAGGTCGTCTTCGACAAGCGATCTGATTTTTTCTCTGTCGACGCGAAGGCCGCGATCGTGGCGGTAGCCACTTCGGCAAAGCCCGGGTCCACGGGACCTAGCGTGCGTCTCCACGAATCCCTGCTCGTCAATCTGTTGGAGATCGGTTTCGCGCCTAAGATCTACTGGGCCCCAACCGACCACCACACGGACAAATCTTTCGGAGCCGCCCTGAGGGAGCTGGACTCGAAAGCCTCTTCCGAGTGGATAGTCAGGAGCAATGCGGTCCTGTCATTCAACGACTTGGACAAGTGGCCCTGGAACAAAATTTGCGATGTGTCGGCGATGGAAGTCTTCGACACCTCCGAGTGGTCGGACAGCGACGACGTGGATCGGGTTCGTGATTTCGTTGCGCTGTTGAATAGGGCAATCGGGGATTTTGTGAGACCCGACCTTCGTCGCGATCGCGACAGCGGCATCCTGTATTTCGTGAAGCCGAGAAACCGAGGGAAGCTCAACTACGCCTACAGGAGCGTCCAGAACTTGACTACGCGTCGCGTTGTCAAAGGCTATGGTCGCCAGCGCGAGCATCCGGGGAAGCCTGCTTACTTTCGTCATTCGGGCTTCCGCCCGTATTTCGTCCGCTATGATCAGAAATGGTACGTCGAGGTTACGCCGACCTATCATTTCAGCAGGGATGGCCGGGAGCCCGATTTCAAGGCAGGCGAACATCTTAAGAAGATCAAAGAACTCGAGAACAACGCTGCTGTCATGGGCCAGTTTGTGATGTGGCAGGCGTTTCTGACTACCCACCGGACGGGAGACCTTCTCGGAGAGGCCTACCCACATCTCAGATTCGCGCCGTTGGAATCATTGGAACTCGACGTGGGTGTGCCGGATCAACTTTGGACCGCGCAAGAATCCAATCCTTCCTCGCCGCTGTTCGACTTCGACAAGATGCAGGAGGGCACGGAATGAGGCTTTCTCATCTGGCCGAGCCCGAACTGGAATTCGGAAGCGGGCTGCGGCATCCCGACATCCGCTTCGGGATCATGGACTACGGTCCCTTTGACGTGCACATCGATGGTGCGCCTAGACGCGTCAAGCTTGGAATAGTCGGGAGCGCGGACACCGTGGAAGGCACCGCCAGATGGATCGAGGCATGCTCTGACGGTTTCGAAGCAAAGCCCAGCCGCCAGGCAAACCTGTTCCCACGGTTCCCAGGTCTGCGGAACGATGAAACCTTTCGATGCGAATTCACCACATCGAGCGAGCTTCAGCGAATCCTTCCGACAAAGGAAATCGCCCGTCTGGTTGCGGTTCCGGGGCAAAGGGAGGTCACTCGCGAGGTGGTCAGCACGATCGTCGACGAAATCGCGGTCCTTGCTGAAAGGACCGCGCGACCCGATGTCGTTCTTATCGCGTTGCCTGTCGAGATAATCGAAAGGACCGTGAATGCACGTGAAGCCACAGGCGAGAACGAAGACGAGGTCGGGGAAGCGGAGCCAGGCAACGAACTAGATTTCCGCGGCATGCTCAAGGCAGCGTGCATGCGCCTGCGTATCCCTATTCAGTTGATGTGGCCGACCACGTTCGATCCGTCTTACCGCATACCTCGGAAACTGAAGGAGAACAGCGACCGGCGAACGCAGGATCCTGCCACCATCGCCTGGAACCTTGTCACTGCCATCTACTACAAAGCCGGTGGCCTTCCGTGGCGCCTCGCGAGGGATGCCCGAGAACTTAGAACATCTTTCGTCGGTCTGAGCTTCTACCGATCGGTGGAAGGCGAGCATATGCATACGAGCACCGCCCAGATGTTTGATGAGAGAGGGGAAGGTTTAATCCTTCGCGGCGGCCGCATGGTCGAAAGCGAAGAAGACCGTTCGCCCCATCTCACCGCCGAAGATGCCTATACGCTCCTGAGAGATTCCCTGAAGGTGTTTCGCGGTCAGCACGGCCACTACCCAGCCCGCGTGGTGCTGCATAAGACATCGCGTTTCGATTCGAACGAACTGGATGGTTTTCACAAGGCTATTGACGAGCGCGACATCGACTATGCTGATTTCGTCTGGATTCAGAAATCGATGACACGCCTTTATCGGCTCGGCGTCTATCCCCCATTGAGAGGCAGCCTTTTGCGCTTCAGCAAGGATCAGGCTCTCCTTTACACGCGCGGCAGCGTCGACTTCTTCCGCACATATCCCGGCATGTATGTGCCACGGCCGCTGATGCTGCGATGTCAGGTTCTCGGTCAGCCACTGCAGCATATCGCGCACGAAACCTTGGCTTTGACCAAGATGAATTGGAACAACACTCAGTTCGACAACGGAATGCCGATTACCATTGCTGCGGCAAGGCAGGTGGGCCAGGTGCTCAAATACCTCGGAGACGAGCAGGAGATCGCTCCAAGGTACAGCTTTTACATGTAAGAATCGGATCTGATGCTGCGGAGCCAGCGTCCCTATGTCGACGAACAGAAGCGCGTCAAAACAAATGCCCACTCTTGGCCGCGCGAACGATAGGCAAATTATATGCCCGACCACGTGCTGAGACTGGTCACCACATCGGCGAATGGCTGGTATCGGAATGCCTCGAAACAGCGAGAAAGCCGCGGCCGAGAATGCCGAACGTGCCTACGAGCTAATGGTTCGGCATTGGCGGTCACGCGGGCCGAAGCGGCGCACGGACGCCACAAACGAGGAACGACTATAACAGCTGCGTGGCGGCACTCTCATCCTCTCGCACCACTCTTTGCCACGTGGTCGTCCGTGCCGGACAAATATAGCACAAGGAAATCTGGCGGCACGACCGACGCCCTCGGTCCGCTCCAGAATGGCGCCGTGCTCGACGCCGTCAAGGCGTGGCCTGGAAACCTCGCAGCCGGCCGCGGCGCCATCGCACCGGCCAGCCTTGACTGCGTCTCGACACGCTCGCGTGGGAAATCCTGTGGGCCGGGACGAAGAAACAGGCTCACCTGAGCCGAACAAAGAAACGCAACAGGAATCGAAAAAGTCGAAATCAGGCTTGTCGATGTCATCCGTCGACTTCATGTGCTTGTGGTGAGCTAGCGGCAGCCGATAGAAGCTCAGCGTCTCCTCGATGTTATCTTCCACCCAGTTGACCAGCTTCGGGTATTTGGCCTGCCATTTGGCGATCCACTGCGCCAGGTCGCGTTTGACCTCGGCAAGGTCGCGCCGGTCGTAGAACCATCTGAGCTCCATCAGGCAATCGTCGTCGACCTTGCGCGGCACGTAGTCGAGCGCGTTTCTGAGGAAGTGCACGTAGCAGCGCTGCCAGACCGCTTCGGGCAGCACTTCGCGGATTGCCGCCCTGCGCCCCGGATGGTCGTCGGAGACGACGAACTCGACGCCGGCGAGCCCGCGATTCTTGAGCCCCGTCACGAACTCGCGCTTCGGCATCGAGCTGCTTGATCCTTTCCTCCAGCGATCTCAGCGTATCGACCAGCACGGTGAGGGCCAGGCGGGCTGCTTCTGGCAGATCGCCCTCAGGATCCTCTACCTTTTCCATCAGCTTGGCAGTATGTGAAGGGCCCTGGGCAACGACCAGTCCATATTCTGCAAGATGGCCGCGCAAGGCGTTGATCGTCTGGGTGCGCTGCCGCACCAGCAGATCACGAGCCCGGAATACGGCCGCACTCGCCTGCTCCTCCTCACTCTTCACGGCGACAAAGCGCATGGTCGGCCGCTGCGCGGCCTCGCAGATCGCCTCGGCATCGGCGGCGTCGTTCTTCTGCCGCTTCACGAAAGGCTTCACATAGGATGGCGGGATCAGACGAACGGTGTGCCCGAGCTTGCCGATCTCGCGCGCCCAGTGATGCGCCCCAGAACAGGCCTCCATGGCGACCAAGCAGGCCGGCTGCCCAGCGAGAAACGCAAGCACCTTGTCGCGTCGCAGTTGCTTGCGGAAAACAATGGCGCCCGCCGCATCGGCTCCATGCGCCTGAAACACATTCTTCGCTAGGTCTAACCCGATCGTGTTAACTTCCATTGTGGACGCTCCCTCTCTTACGGTGGCTGTCAAACACCACCATTCTGGCACATCGATGCCGTCGAGGGGGCGTCAACCCCATCACTATCTACCTCGTCAAAAAATGGGGTTAGCAGACCGCGCCGCCCATGCATGGTCTTCGTTAGATCGGTGTAAGCGGAAAGCCGAACAGGCCGTAGCGCGCATTTCAGCTAGCAGAGTGTTTCGCATGGGATCCCATCCTTGTCGCGATCGAGTTTTCCGCCCCATGAGCAGTTTTGCAGGTACCAGTTGGCTTCGTCGCAGGAACCGATCTGTTTGCACGTTCTCCGCGGCTCGCAAGAATAGCCGCTCTGCGCGACCAGCTTACGGCTGATGATGCCCAGTGGGCGGCTCGACGGCGCCGCGCCGTCGGCGTGCGCAGAGCGCCATTCCCAGGGTGCCTGAAACGTCCCGGCCCACAGGCCGATCTTTGAGGCTTGGGCTTGCGCCTGCAGCCCCGCATAGGCGCCCTGGCTGTAGCGAGGCCAATCCAGCGCCTGGCCGTGCTCGACCATCCAGGCGGCTACGCCCGCGCCGTCAGCGCGCCGACAATCGCCGACAAAGCGCTGATAGCGGTCCCACGTCACGAATGTGCATTCGAGCGGCCTCGACGCGGCCAGGAAAGTGTCCAGCGCTTCGGCCGATCGCCGGCCGCAAGGATACTCGGCGCCATTCAGATCGCGGCACAGCTGCCGGCTCTCTGGTGCGTCGATGCCGTTGAAACGGACGCGCTGGCCGTGGATTTCGATGGTATCGCCGTCAATGACGGAAGCGACACCGGTAAGCGAGGCGGGCGCCGCCCTTCGTGGGCTGGCCTTTGATGCATCGTCGCTACGTTGCGCGCCCGACGGCGCCAGGAAGGCGGCCAGTGCCGCCGCTGCCGTAAGACCGAGCATTGCCGGCACGCTCGCAAGTTGGCGCCGCCACAGCTTCGCACCGGTGGGTCTCTGCCACCGATTGAATCGATATTTGCGGTATGGCCTGCTCATCCGCTACGCCGACCAGCCCGGCCATGCGCTGTCAACCATCGGCAGGCCGGCGCAATAGTAATCGTCAAGGAACCGCCCGGTGGACCGGTCGCGGCAGCGCCAGATAATGCTGTAGTTCTGGCCATAGAATTGGTCCCACGCGACGCCATAGGTTTGTGGTGGCGGTGGCCGGTAATATGTTCCGCCTCCATAGCCGTTGTTGGCAGCGACACCCACAGCTGCGCCGCCGACAGCCGCGATCGCTATGCCTGTCGCGACAGCATTGTCGGTTTGCACAAGCCTGGTGCACTTCTCTGCTGTTGCGCCCCTGCGCACTAGAAGGGCCGCTACCCTGCTACGATACTGTTCGTCCGTGCTGCTGGCGAGAACGTGACATAGCGCAACGGTATTCATTGCCGTGAGATCGCTGTCCGACACGACAGCGCTCGTAGAGCAGCCGCTGACGCACAGGGCTGCACTTGCGATGAGTGCTCCAATTTTCATGTGAATCCCCCAAACAAATATTGGGGCGAGTCCGACCTAGAAGTCCAGAGTTTTGTTTTTCACTTTGCTACGATTCACAGCATGCTGCGGCTAGCTGGCATCCACTGCAACCAACCCTTCCGCCGGTCGTTGACTGATGCTGGGTTGATCTCAGCCACTCCAGAACTTGCCCGCTGGCCCAAAACCGGCGGGCTTTTTTCCGCGACGCCGGAAGGCTCTATCTCGCCGCATGTTGTGGTACATCGGCACGCCGTCATCGGGCCGTGCCGTTGACCAAGGTGGTCCCTCCGCCATGGTCGGCCGGCGCAGCCTTGACCGTCCGCGCGGGCCATCCCAATCAAGCCCGCTGGCTTCGGTCGGCGGTTTTTTATTTGATGCCCGGCGCCGTCGGCTTGGATCTAGATCCTCGCCAGTGCCGGATTTGAAGGTAAGCTGCGGCGGTATGATCGCACTTCGCGCGGGACGGACCATTGGTGTGCAGCAAGAGCGCCGAGTTCATTCGGCCAAGATTCTGCACTAGGCCGAGGTAGGTGAAGGCAGATAGCTATCCGGTAATCGCTGAGATATTGGAGATAATGTTCCCCCATGGAGGTGTGTACCAGTATGATAAGTTTCCAAACTTCATGTACGAACGCCGTGGACGAGCTGCTGTGTGCGCTTGCCGTAAATCGCTTTCCGCGAGTTCACAGTCGGAGGTTGGCTAGGACCCTAACGCGAGAGCTTCAACGGCCCCCTTCGCGATGAACTCCTCAACGATACGTGGTTCACGTCCCTGGCCCAGGCCCGCGCGAGGCTCAATGTATGGCGCGCCGATTACAACGGCGCGCGTCCGCACTCGCACATCGGATGGCAGACACCCAACGAATGTGCATCGACCTTCAACCCGCGACGGTCGCTCGCGCTGCGCAACGTGAAACGCTCCGCGCCAGCACCCGTCGCGTCCACCGGCCATCAGGGCAAATCCACCCCCGGAAACGAACTCACGACTGGACAAAATTTGGGGGAAACGTCAGGGCGGCCATAACTTTGCAGTCTTCAGACGCGAGGCGGCCTACAACAGCGCTGCCCACCATGCTTGTGGCCCGCGACCCACACGGCTTTTCCCTTCAGATCGTACATTATGCTTCCTTCATGATTACCGATGTCTGCATGACCTTGAGGTCTTCCCGCACCATTTCCGCGGCGAGCTCGCGCACGGATGTCTCATGCACCCAGCCGAGCTTCTCCTTCGCCTTGGTGGCATCGCCCAGGAGAAGATCGACTTCCGTGGGGCGGAAGTAGCGTGGGTCTACCTGGACTAGGCATCTGCCGGTCTCGACATCATAGCCCTTTTCGTCGACTCCCTCACCACGCCATTCGAGCTCGACGCCGACATCTTCGAAAACCCATTCGACGAATTGGCGGACAGGGGTCGTCTTGCCCGTCGCCAGCACGTAATCATCCGGTTGATCCTGCTGCATCATCATCCACATACCACGCACGTACTCACGCGCATGGCCCCAATCGCGTTGAGCATCGAGATTGCCGAGATAAAGCTTGTCCTGCTTGCCGAGGTAGATAGCAGCGGCGGCGCGGGTGATCTTGCGCGTCACAAAAGTTTCGCCGCGCAGTGGGCTTTCATGATTGAAGAGAATGCCGTTGGAAGCATGGATACCATAGGCCTCCCGATAGTTGATCACGATCCAGTAGGCGTAGAGCTTGGCGGCAGCGTAAGGGCTGCGCGGATAAAAGGGCGTTGTTTCGTTCTGCGGTACGGATTGTACGAGGCCGTAGAGCTCTGAAGTCGAGGCCTGATAGAAGCGGGTCTTGTCCTTCAGACCGAGGAGGCGGATCGCCTCAAGAAGTCGCAATGTTCCGATACCGTCGGCGTTTGCTGTGTATTCCGGCGTTTCGAACGACACCTGGACATGGCTCTGAGCGGCCAAGTTGTAAATCTCGTCTGGCTGGGATTCCTGAACTACGCGGATGAGATTAGTCGCATCAGTGAGGTCACCGTAATGCAAAATTAGGCGCGGATCGGGATCGTGCGGGTCTTGGTAGATGTCTTCGATGCGACCCGTGTTGAAGGAAGAGGAACGTCGCTTAATCCCATGAACGACGTAGCCTTTTTCCAGCAGAAGACGCGTGAGATAGGCACCATCCTGTCCCGTTATGCCCGTAACCAGAGCAACTTTCCTGTTCTCGCCCATTTTCTTCCTGCTCTATGGTAGTTGAAGTTTCGAATCTGGCTCGCCACACCGCCAGCAAACTGCGGCCCGCCCCATACCCTATGGTAGGATTTCGACAGATGCGGCGCGGAGCTCGTCATTGACAGTGTCAGCCAGCGAGCACACCTGCTCCTGCTTCGAGGCATAGCAAAACAGAGTCTCGCCGCTAACGTGCCTAAGTCGCACATGCGGCCTGAGTGCCGAACTCAGCTCACGGGGTGAGCGACATACATTTCAATCACGTCGCACCCGATTTGCTCATCAATCAGCGAGTTAGGACGCCCTTCTGGGATTCTACATCCGTTCTCAAGCACGCACAGTCGGTTGCATAGCCGCTCCGCTTCTTCCACGAAGTGGGTGGCCAGTAGAATCGTATTGCCCTGCGCCAGCAGGGCACGTAGCAGTTCCCAGATAAAATGGCGAGCATGTGGGTCCAACCCACACTAGCACTCCACCATGCCTCTTTTGCGCTGACCAAGTAATCTTTGCCTGCTTCAGCTCTTCTAATGGAAATTGTTTTGATCGGTGAAATCGATTGTTTGGATGAGGTGCATCCATAAAATGGATTGTTTGACAGGGCAGCGCGGCACCATCGGCGGCACAAAGTCGTGGGCGCGAGGTTTCGCTCCGCGCGAAGACAAAGTTCGTGGCAGTCGGGTGCTTCGGGCGAACCGCACATCTGAGACGGCGGCGAAAAGCCGGGTAGGGCATTACGTATTGACCTCCAAGAAATTTCGGGCGCGCTAGCCCGAAAACGGTGGCTGGGCTTCAACGATGGGCGGGACGAGGCGACCAACAAACTGTGTTTCATACTGTAGGCGATCGCAGTGCGGCGAATTTGAACGGCCGCCTTTGCCAGCCCTCGCCATCGCATCCGGCTACAGGTGCCGAAGATCTTCTCGATCCGAGTACAAATTCTGTGGATCGGTTGGTTCCAGGCGTCGAGCTTTCGGCCTCGTCGCCCCCACATAGCGGTTGCGACAATGCGCGGCCTTCCACCCTTGGCGCGCACCGCGTCGCCGAGATGATTGCCTCGGTAGGCGCTGTCGGCAAACACTTCGCCGGGATTGTCGGGCAGAGCATCAGGAACGACGTTGCCGTCCTCGGTGTGGGCGCCGTGACGGCGATCTCCTCGACAAGGGCCGTATCGGCGTAGGCACCGAAATGGGCTTTGAAGCAATGAAACGCTGATCGGCGCTTGTACTTGACCCAATGGCCCTCTTCATCATCTTCGCTGGCCGAGGCGATGATCGCCGCATCGACAGGCGTGCCGATCTTCACCTGGATCGCTGAACTGGCGGGTGATCTCGGCGAACAACAGGGTCATGAACCTCAAGGGCCTGTGGAAAACGGACGAGAGCGGGTTCGCACAGGTGTCGGCTCTGACACCGAGAACCCGCAGAACCGTCGGAACGATCCTCCACATGGCTGCAGACGCCAAAATTCCTCTCTCGGCCGTCGTCGCACAGCATCGCGTGCCAAGTCGCTCAATCCAGCCGGCTCGAAAGCTATCCGGCAGGAGTTGCGCCATGTTGGCGCACTTGAAAGCGTCAGAGGGCGCCGTGTCGCATCTTTTGGTGGGACCGGACGCCATGATGGCCACAACTGACGTGGATGGCCTGCGCCTGACATTCGACGGCTGGGGGGTCCTGCACATCCGTCCTTCACTGAAACGCGCGCAAATGACATGTTACGTTGAGGCAGTTAAGAATTGGACTTGAAAAAGGGACTTTGTGGACTGCATCGACCGGCTGTTTCGCTTAGCAAGCGCGGCCCACGTCAGCAGAGGCTCATCGTCAAGGAACGCGTTAGTATCCATCGCATGGATGGGCTACATTCACTCAATCAATTTTACAGATGTCGCCGGGCGCATTAAACCGGAAGCGAGTGTACCCGGCGTCAAGATTTGCGAGCGTCACAGAGATAAGGATAGGCAGTGCTGAGGGAGCTCTTCTGCCCCACGCGCAGCCTCTACCAAATCGCCCGGCGTAACGGTCGACTAGTATCGATTAAGAGATCCCAAGCCAGATGCAACCTCGTCTCTGAAACGAGATTTCCGAAAGGTCAGTGGATTGGTAAAGCGCAGGTTCGTCGTCTCTCAGAGGCGTACGGGGTTCGGTGATTGTCTGTGGTCGCTGGCGGCCGCTTGGCGCTACGCTCAGCGGTCGGGACGAACGCTAGCCGTCGACTGGCGCGGGTCCTGCTATCTCGACCAACCCTTCACAAACGCCTTTCCGGTTTTCTTCCAACCGATCAATGACATCGCTGGCGTACCGGCTATTTGCGACGACCGGATCAACGACTTTTCCTTCCCGGGTCCATTCTTCCCGGAGTGGTGGAATAGGCCAGCGATCGACTGCCTTTACCGCCCAGATGAGCAGATTTTCCAAGAGCGCGACGAGTTGGGCGAGCTCTTTCAGGCCGAACAGGATGTCGAAGCGAACACAGTAGTGTGTGACGCTTGCTTGATGTGGCGCTGCGATGAGGATGCCGAGCGGCAGGTCTTCCAGAGTGTCAAGCCTCGGTCTGAAATTCAAACACGCATAGATGCCATTTACCAAGAATGTTTTGAGGGGCACAGCATCATCGGGGTTCATGTTCGACATGGTAACGGTGAAGACATCATGGAGCATGCGCCCTACTGGGCCGATCCGGAGTTCGCCGTTCGACAAGTGTGCACTGCGGTTGATAAGGCTAAAGCGTTACCGCACCCCAAGCCTGTGCGGCTGTTCTTGTGCACGGACAGCGCGCAGATCCTGGATCACCTGTCGGCCAGGTTTCCCGATCTTCTCACCGTCCCCAAGCGTTTCCGATCCGATCAAGATGGCCCCTTACACACTGCAGCACTTGGGATTGACGGCGGAATTTCCGCCCTCGTTGAGATGTATCTTCTCGGGCGCTGCGATACTGTAATTCGGTTTCCTCCGACGAGCGCCTTTACACGATATGCACGCCTTTTCGTACCACGCGTAATTGAGTTCGATCTGAAGGAGCCAAGTCGTTTGATTTTGATAGAAGACAGCCAAAGAATCTCTGGTCTCAGTTAAGACCCGCCACCTGCACAATTCGGCGGATGCAAACAACAGGATAGTTGAATGTCATCATTTCTCATCGAGGCCATGGAAGCGTCGTACGATACCGATAGCGTCGTCATCTGAGGCCGTTCGGCAACGCGCCAGAACTTCGCTGTTACTCGGAGGCCGCAGACCAAGCCAGTGCGACGGCGATCGTGACGCTAACGCTCGAAAGGGCGCGGGCAATCACTCCAGAGACGAAATCGAGGTTGTTATATGAAAGTGGTTCCCGTCATCATCAGCGGCGGAGCCGGATCGCGGCTATGGCCCGCCTCAAGGCAATCGCACCCTAAACCTTTCCTCAAAGTGGCAGACGGGCATTCACTGATGCAGCACACTGTGTTGCGCGCCGGTTCGATAAAGGGCGTAGTGGAACTCGTCGCCGTGACATCTGGGGAACACCTCTTCCTTACCAAGGACGACTTCGACGAACTAGAGTCCGTGGTTCTGCCACGCACGTTTCTGCTCGAGCCTGAAGGCCGGGATACGGCCGCCGCCGTGGCGGCAGCCGCGATCCATGCCCGGGCAACGCAAGGCGCTGACGCAATTCTATGCGTCTTCCCGGCCGATCACATGGTTGGAAACCTGCCTGTATTTTTAGACGTCATGGGCCGGGCAATCGAACATGCGAAGCTCGGGCGGATCGCCACATTGGGCATCACCCCAACCAGACCGGACACGGCATTCGGCTATATCGAAGCGGATGGTGAGAAAGTCGTCCGTTTCGTTGAAAAACCGGATCTAGACACAGCCAAAGCCTATGTCGCGTCCAAGCGCTTCTTCTGGAATGCCGGCATTTTCTGCTTTAGCGCACAAACCATGCTCGACGAGATGGCATCGCATTGCCCCGCGGTGATCCAGGCCGTCTCCGACAGCTACGAGAACGGCAGGTTCAGTCAAGGCGAAGGCTTTGCCAAAATCGAACTCGCGCCTGAGCATTTCGGCTCCGCGCCGCGAATCTCGCTCGACCACGCTGTCATGGAGAAGACGAATAAACTTGCCGTGGTTCCCTGCGACATGGGTTGGAACGACATTGGATCCTGGAACGCAATGGCCGATTTGATCGCCCCCGACGAAAGCGGGAACAGGATCCGCGGCGATGTTCACATGGTCGACACGACCGGCAGCTACGTGAGCTCCGACAAGCGCGTCATCGGAACGGTCGGCGTCAGCGATCTGGTGATCGTGGATTCCCCGGATGCTTTGCTCGTCGCATCCCGCGACCGCGTTCAGGACGTCAAGAAGCTGTTCGAGGGCCTCAAGGCTTCCGGACATGAAGCTCACCTGGTCCATAGCACGGTACACCGGCCGTGGGGTAGGTACACGGTTCTTGAGGAAGGCGAGCGCTTCAAGATCAAACGCATCGAGGTGAAACCCGGTCGGCGGCTGAGCCTGCAGATGCACTATCATCGTTCGGAGCACTGGGTCGTGGTCAGCGGCTCCGCGAAAATCGTCAATGGCGAGCAGGAGTTGTTCCTGGCGACAAACGAATCAGCCTACATCCCCTGCGGCCATAAGCATCGGCTGGAGAACCCAGGCAGAATTGACCTGGTGATCATTGAAGTGCAGAGCGGCGATTATCTCGGCGAGGATGATATCGTTCGCTTCGACGACGTATATGGTCGAACGTAGATTTCACCCGCGCATGACGAGAACGGTCAACGTGTCGCTGACTAATTACCACCAAGAAGGCCGTCTGCCCACTCAGGACAGGATGCTTGTGGAATCGGGAATTGACCAAGGCAGCGGCGAATGACCGCAATCGGCATCAGGGTGGGACAAATCAACCGGAAAAGACCGGAGAGCATAGTAACGCAACACAGTCCCACCGTCGAATAGCCTTTGATATTTTTGACTTTCCAAGCACCCTCAGGGCCCACCGAAATTATATCAATGGCTTATGGCCGACTTCGCTCTGAAGTGGGCCAAATCGACCTCGCTATGCCCGCAGCACTCAGTTTGATTGTTTTCGCATGAAAACGAGCAAGGACAGGGGGAGGGCGATCTTGTGCTGGGCTTCTATGTCCAATCTTGCTCCTGTTCGTCGTCAGGTTGTGTGCAGCCCATAGCGCGGCTATCGCGAGGCTGGAAGGCCTCCGATCGATAGGTGCGGCGAACGGCGGCAACGAGGTGCGAATAGGATGGCTGAGCGTATGATCGAGAATACCGCAGCTGCGGTCTAGCGCGAAATGCAGCGTCTGTGACTCATCGGTCATTGCAGCGCAATGAACCGGAAATCATGACCCTAAGCCGCCCTTCATCAGCCCACCAGCGCCCAGAAGAAAGCGAAGATCCGTCACAATGCCTACCTGTACCAAGGCTTCAAGCAGTTCACCGCGAATGTGAAGACCGCCAGCCATTGCTTCTTCATTTTCGGCCATTCGCTCGCTACGAACGACGACCACATCCTTAACCGCATAGCGCGTGGCAAGTTTCGCAAGCTCTGTGTTGGCATCTAGAGTGAACCAGCATCCGCGGATAACCAGCGGATCATGAACCACGCGAACGAGCTAGCGGTGCAGCGCAACGAAAAATCGCCGCTTGATGTCGTCTTTTATGATGCTGCTACAGTTCATGTCTGGGGTTTCGGCTTAGAAGCGGAATGACTGCCAACCAGGTCATCGAGCCGGAAACTGACCGGCCGGTCGGCCCAAAAATGACATTCAGTTGCCTCCAGCCTTTCGACACGAGCCACTTCACGATCTCGCGATTGCCAGCTAGCGGCTTGTTGCTCGAGCTGCGCGATCCTAGTCTGTGGTCGCTATGCCTCAGCAATAAGAATCCGGTTCCTAGCCGGGCGGAGGCGCAACGAGATAGCCAGCTCAGGACAAGGAGAGCAAACCATGGTCGCTTTTACCCTCAATGGCGAGGCGCGAACACTCGACGTCGATCCAGAGATGCCGCTGCTCTGGGCGATCCGTGACGGCATCGGACTCACAGGAACGAAATTCGGTTGCGGCCTTGCCCAGTGCGGCGCTTGCACGGTTCACGTTAACGGCATGCCGACGCGCTCGTGCCAGACCGCAGTCGGCGACATCGAAGGAGCCTCGATCACCACCATTGAGGGCGTGTCGGGCAAGATCGGCGAAACGGTCCAGGCCGTGTGGGCCGAGTTCGACGTACCTCAATGCGGCTATTGCCAGTCTGGCCAGATCATGTCGGCCGTGGCCCTCCTGACAGAGACGCCGAAGCCGACGGACGATGATATTGATTCGGCGATGAGCGGCAATCTCTGCCGCTGCGCCACCTATCATCGCATCCGCGCGGCCATCCACGAGACCGCCAACCGGCTGGAGACTTGAGGCATGTTGCAGTTTCTCCCGAAGCATAATGCCGTGGGGCCTACGCGCCGCCAGTTCCTCCTCGGCACGGCCGTCACCACCGCGGGCCTCGCCGTGGGCTACCGGCTAATGATGGCCGCGCCCGCCAACGCACAAACGACGCCTGCAGCAGTCCAGGCGAACCCCTTCCAAACCTATGTCGAGATCACACCGGAGAACCGAATCGTCATCCACTCGTCGCAGTTCGAAATGGGACAAGGCTCCTATTTCGGCATCGCCACCCTGGTTATGGAAGAGCTCGACGGCGCCTGGGCGCAGGTCCACGTGGTCGGCGGATATGGCAATACCGCGCTCTACGGCAATCTCGCCTGGGGCGGGGCCGCGCAGGGAACCGGTGGCTCCACGTCGATGAGCTCGTCGTGGGAGCGCTACCGCGAGGCGGGTGCTGCCGCACGGGCCATGCTGGTGGCGGCCGCGGCGCAGCGGTGGGACGTGCCAGCCGGCGAGATCACAGTCGCTTCCGGGGTCGTGTCGCACGCCTCAGGGATGCAGGCGCGCTTCGGTGACCTGGCTGAAGCCGCAGCGGGAATGCCGGTTCCCGACGACGTGCCGCTAAAGCCGCGCGACAAGTGGGCCCAGATCGGATCGGACAGCCTCAAGCGCTACGATTCCGCCGGCAAGACCAATGGCGCGCAGACCTACACGATCGACCTCAAGATGGATGGACTCAATACGGCCGTTATGATCCATCCGCCGAAATTCGGCGCTGAGATCGAGAGCTTCGACGCCTCCAAGGCCAAGGCACTCGACGGCATTGTCGATGTCGTCCAGACGCCGCGCGGCATTGCCGTGGTCGGCAGGGACATGTGGACGGCGCTCAAGGGCCGCGATCTCGTGGAGGTGACCTGGAACGAAGAGAAGGCCGAAAGGCGCGGCACGGCCGAGATCATGGCCGAATACACTAAGGCAGCAGACGATCCGGGCGCGGCCACCGCGCGCGACGACGGTAACACTCCCGCAGCGTTGGCCAGTGCTGAGAAAGTCATCCAAGGGCACTACGAATTCCCCTATCTTGTCCATGCTTCGATCGAGCCACTCAACGCGGCCGCCCGAATCAACGAAGACGGCACCATCGACGTCTGGGGCGGACACCAGATGCCCGATCTTTATCAGGCGGCTGCCGCTCAAGTAGGCGGCACCACGCCGGACAAGGTGAGGCTGCACGTGATGAAGACCGGCGGCAGCTTCGGCCGCCGAGCGGTCTCGGACGCAGATCTCATTATCGAAGCTGTTTCCACAGCGCGTGCACTGGGACCCGGCAAGCCAGTGAAGGTGCAGTGGACCCGCGAGAACGACATGCGGGGTGGGCGGTACCGGCCGGTCTATGTGCACGCAGTCAAGGCGGGGCTCGACAAGGAAGGCAATGTCGTCGCTCTCCATGACCACATCGTGGGCCAATCGATCGCGGGCGGTTCGCCCTTTGCGGCGATGATCGAGAACGGCATCGATCCGACCTCCGTGGAGGGCGCCACCAACCTGCCCTATGCGATCCCGAACCTGAAGGTCGAGCTGACCACGACGGACGTGAACATCCCAGTGCTGTGGTGGCGTTCGGTAGGCTCCACCCACACCGCTTACGCAATGGAAACCCTGATTGATGAGCTCGCCGCCGCTGCGAACCGTGATCCGGTCGATTTCCGCTTGTCGATGCTCGGTCACCATCCACGGCATGCCGGCGTGCTGAAATTGGCTGCTGAGAAGGCAGGCTGGGACAAGCCTCTGCCGGAAGGCCGTTTCCGCGGCGTGGCCCTGCATGAAAGCCTCTCGACTTATGTCGCCGAGGTGGTCGAGATCACCTTCAACGATGGAAATGATTTCAAAGTCGACCGCGTCGTCTGCGCGGTAGATTGCGGCACCGCGATAAATCCTGACCAGATCCGCGCTCAGATGGAGGGCGGTATCGGCTTCGGGCTAGGCGCGATCCTCCAGGAGGAGCTGACCCTGACGGGCGGTGTCGTAGACCAAGAGAACTACGACACCTATATGCCGCTCAGGATCGAGCAGATGCCGCGCGTCGAGGTGCACATTGTGCCGTCCGACGAGCCGCCCACGGGCGTTGGCGAGCCGGGTGTGCCGCCGATCGGCCCGGCCGTCGCCAACGCGCTACGGGCGGCGACGGGCAAGACGATCCGCAAGCTGCCGATCATAAAGAACTTGTCAGCATAGCCGGGAATGACACCATGAAAACGGCCGCGATGAAGATCGCGGTCGTAGGTCGTTTTTGAACGCCTCCTGACATGCGATCACCTCCATTCGATCAATTTCCGGCGGCTGCCCGGTCCAATATACGGTTTAGAGACGGTAACCCGTGTTCTGAACGACCGCCGACGGTCGTTGGTGCTGGTAGCACTAAAGAACCGCTTTCGAGACGCAAATGCCGCACGCAAATGTCTCGAAAGGGTCACGCTGGAGATTTTGTACCACCTAGTTGCATGTCTGCTATCGCTTCTTGGCGCGACAAGCGGCCGGTCCTCTGACGGCCCCATAACAGGACATTGATGTCTTCGCGCTGAGCGTCAGCAGTTGGCGCTACCGCGACCTTTCTCAGGAAGGCTGCACACCGACGCGATCTTCCTTTCGCCTTGCGCAAACCTCCCTTCCGAGTGAGGCGTTCAGTGCGTCGGCTTGGTGGACTGAGGCACTTCTGAGTGGGACAACAACATTGAAAAACATTGGAAAAGATTTGAATGCTCTGAAGTCCCACTGATCTCTTACCAATTGATTTTTATGGCTTTCTGAATACCCTCCGGGCCCACCAAGATCTTTGATTTTAGTGCGAAAAAGTGGCCTCGGCCCAAAATGTTTTGGGCCGATTATGGGCCCAACAAAAAAGGGCGGCCGATAAGCCGCCCTGCACCGGTCCGAATTGAAACCATTCACTTGATGACGCGAAGCGGTGTCCGCTGCTTTATGGCGTCGCGTTTCGCCTCCCGCTCGTTGATCGCGCGGGCGATATCGACGGCCATCCGCTTCTTGTTGGCTTCCCGTACGTACGCGTCCGTCACCGTCATGGAGGAATGTCCCATCGCTTCCATAATGGCGCGTGCCTGGATGTTGCATTCGGCGAGATACGTGCCGAAGGTACGCCGGAGCCCGTGCAGGGTGTAGCCCTCCGGAATGCCGGCCTGCTTGTTCCAATGTGCCATCATGCCGGTGAGGCTTTTTTCCGCAAACGGACGCCCATAGCCATTCCTCAATACCGGTCCACCTTTCGAACGGTCTAGCGGCTCCAGAGCCTGCGCCAGCTTGTCCACGACGGGGATAAACACTTCCCTGCCGCCGTGGCGGTTTCGGTTCTTTTTCTGCCGGAACTCGAAGGCCTCGATCAAAACCAGCGAGCCATCGAACAGTTCGATTTCCTCGCTGACCAGATCTTCCCATTCCAGTGTGGCGATATCGCCGCGTCTATTCCCGAGCCAGAAGCCGAGGGCATAGCAGGTGCGCGCCGCCGAGCCGACCGCATGGCGCGCCTCGAACTTTTCACGAATGGCCATCGGCCACCCGGGATTGGCCGTCGATTTGGGAATGCGAACGCGAATTGACAGCGAAGGATCGTCCTGCGGCTTGATCCACTTCTCAACGTCAATCGCCACCCAAAGGAGCTTTTTGATCGCTACCAGCAGGTGCTTTGCGACTGTCCGTCTGGTGCCAAAGACGCCTTCGATAATCGCACGCAGACGGTCGGCATCGAGATGCTCGATCGGCGTGTCGCGCCAGGTCAGCGGATAGGCGGGATCGACCTTCATCTCAAGGAAGCGTTCAATAAGCCGAGCATTCTTCTGCTGGGTCGCTTGGTCGAAGTCCAGCCATTCCATCGTCGTTTCAAGTCGGCGGGCAGCATGACCGAAAGTCTTTGGCAACGCCCGTCCAGGCAAGTCGATGATCACGGCCTTCTGACTCTGGCCTTGAGTTGCCCGTCCATAGGCGGCTTCGAACTCTGGATCACCCGGCCGGCCTGGAAGCCGAATTTCGGGCTTTCCCTTGCCGCGGTAACGATAGACGAGTTTACCGCCTTTTAGGCGCGACGAGACTCCGGGATATTTGTCATCCTTGAATGGCCGGCCCATTAAGCCCTCCTTCCAGCCTTCTGCTGTTCCAAGCGCCGGGGCACCTCGATCGTCGCCGGAGGCGAAGGGCCTTTGCTCTCCATGGCGACCCGAAGGAGCAACGGGTAAGGGAAGCCCCTGCCTTGCTCAATGCCTTCAAATGTGCGCTTGGGTATCCCAAGCACCTTGGCTGCGGCTTCGGCCGTGAATCCTGCCTTGGCGCGCCAAATTTTAACTTCTTGCGCAAGCTTTTCACGATCGTTCACGTCGCGTGTTCCGTACGAGCCCGCGACTTTATTACGCCAGCAGCGTATGCGCAAGCTGCCTATTCTATCTCCTTGCTTCCTTTTTGCTCCGCTCCAAAAGCTGTTGCAGACCGTTGTTTTTGTCGGGTAACGAGGTGAACGCGATGTCGAGCGCTACACGGTCCCAGACGGCCCGACTGTTGATGTGTTTAGGTCTCGGCATGCGCCCGTCAGCAACCATCTCTTCAAAAAGCGTCGATCCGACACCGACGTAGCGTGCGGCTTCGTCGCGAGAGAGTCCTCTCGGCGGATAGGAAATCGCGTCACTCTTCATAGACGCTGCCTCGGAGATATCGGCGCGCAAAAGCCGCAGCCGCGCGAAGCCAAAATAGGCAGTTGCTTCGGCAGCTTCGTGGCAAAGAAACAGGGCTATGTTGCCATGAGTGCAACCAGATCCGCATATCCATATCATCCCAACAGGGCGAGATCATCCTGCCATAATAGGATGTGGCTTTGTGCGGAAGCTGCCTCAATAGTTCGTTCGGCAAAAGCGAACAGCGACGTGTAAATCGGACAAATGATACTCACAGAATATTCCGCTGCAAATGTGGGGGGCCGAGTCGCTAGACCGCTACATCGCAAGACCCCCTATCGAGGAGGCGTTCTTTTGCTATCGTCGGCAAGCGGCCTGACAACAAATCGAGATCGAGCAACCACGAACTCGAAATTGCGAGTCGGGACGATGATGGACTGGACGGACTGATCCGGAAAAGATAATAAAAATCAAAGCTTAATGGGATTTAAGTTGGCGATGCAGTACCAAATGCAGTACCGCTGAAGCGCAGCCGATGATGTTTTCAGGGTCGTAGGACGGACTTGCCGTTGCGAACGTCGGCGCGACAGAGCACTTGCGGAGCCCGTGGTCGCAGAGGTTGCCCGAATGCACATTCGAGACCGGCTGAATCCCAGTCCGCGAGGTCTGCGGCGGCGCGATATGTGCTCTCCAAGAAGACTATGAGGCTTGCTTCCGGATCGGTAACTCTGCGGATCGCATAAGGCAGCAGGTATTCTCCAAGTCGTAGTGGGCGGCGTCGGCAAAGATCTTCGCCGCCGCGAAGCCTTTTGGTAGGGCGGTGGAGCGGTCGACTTTCCGGCCTTCTATTCCTAAGCCTGTCCGAAACCGCTGCTCCTCTGACGCGTCTCCTTCGCACGGACCCGTCGCAGCCCTCTTGGTGCGCGGACGCGCGATGCGCACTCTTCGGCGCTCCGATCCGTTTTTCTAGCGCGAAGCTGACCTGCGCAGTACGACCGAAAGTCACAACTTGTGGCCCCATGACAGAGTTGACAACTCTCTGCTGGTCAAAAACCTTCAAAGACGCCATCATGCAACAAAAATTGCAAGGATGTGCATCGTGGACGAGAAGGTCGAGGCTCCCAAGGACTATGAGGATCTCATCCGCGTGATACACGACCGGTATGATGGGATGAGCAAGTCGTACCAGAAGATTGCGTTGTATCTCACCCAAAATCCGAATGACGTCGCGGTGCGATCGGTGAACTCGATCGGGGAAGGCAGCGGCGTTCACGCGTCCAGCTTCGTCCGATTTGCCCAAGCATTGGGGTATGAGGGGTTCAAGGACCTGCAGAGCCTCTTCCAGAAACGATTGTCCACCGCGGCTCCCGGCTTCGAAGCCCGCGTCAAGGCATTGGAGAAGGAACTGGGGGAGCGGACGGATCGCAGCGAGATGGGATTCATGCACGATCTGGTCGTCCGTGACATCGCGTCCCTGAAAGAGATGCTCACCGGTATTCAGCCCGAGGATCTGGCGGAAGCCGTTAGCCTGCTCGAGAAGGCCGACGTCGTCTATCTGATGGGACAACTTCGCTCGGCACCGGTCGTCGAACTCCTTCGCTATATACTGACCATGCTGGGTAAGCGCTGCGTGCTCCTGGATCCGGGCGGCGGACTGGCCACGCATATGGCCCGCGCGATGCGGAAGACGGACCTGCTGTTTGCGGTGTCGTTCCGCTTCTATGCGAACGAGGTCGTCAATGTTGTGGAAGAAGCCGCGGGGAGAGGTATACCCATCGTGGCGATCTCGGACAGCACGCTGTCTCCATTGGCCAAGAGCGCGCGCGTTCTCTTCGCCGTTCCGGAGCACGAATACACTTTCTCGCGCTCGCTGGCGGCTCCTATGTGTCTTGCCCAGGCTTTGACCGTGGCCTTGGCGGCCAGGCTTCAGAACAACGCAGTCAATCCCCGCATTCCAACGGTTACCGAGCGGTAGGGACTCCAAACCGCGAAACCTGTCGCAGCACCGGCGATCCTCCGGCCGTCGATTCTCAATCGGTGTCGGAAGGTTAAAACGCCATCGCCTTTTCAGGCACGGCCATGGGGCCGGATGCGGCACCAAGGACTGTCTGGTCGTAATCCACCACCGAACCTGTCATGAGCCCGGCATCGTCCGAAACAAGGAAGTTTACCGCCCGCGCGACCTCGCGGGGGTCGATCAGGCGCCCGAAGGGCAGGTTTGCGACCGCTTTCGCTTCCCAATTGGAATCGCCCGTCTCACTCGCCTGTAACTCCCGCTCATGGTCGGAGGCCATCCAGCCGACATCAAGCTGGTTGACGCGGATGCGGTTCTTCATCACGGAAAACGCCGTGTTGCGGGTCAGCGTCGCCAGCGCCGCCTTAGTGGCACAGTAAACGTTGATGAAAGGCTGGCCGGCATGTTCCGAGATCGAGCCGATGTTGCAGATGGCGCCTTCAATGCCGTCGCGGATCATGCGGCGGATGGCCTCCTGCATCAGGAAGTAGGGTCCGCGCACGTTGACGGCGAACAGGGCGTCGAAAAGTTCGGGCGAGGTATCGAGGATGGTGCCACGGTCCGTGCGGGCACCGGCGTTCACCAGCACATGTATCTTGCCATAAACGCGCTCGGCCTCCGCCATCACGCTTCGGCAATCTTCGACTTTGCCGAGATCGGCCTTGACAAAGTGGACAGGCACGCCGGTGTCGTGCGTGATCGCCTCGGCCGCGGCACGGCCCTTCGCCTCGTTGCGGCCGAGAGTGACAAGACCGGCAGCGCCGGCTTCCGCCAGCCGGCGCGCAATGGCCGCTCCCAACCCCTGCGTTGAACCCGTGACAACGCAGACCTTTCCATCCATGCGATTCATACTTCAGCTCTCCACAGGGTAGCCAGCCGCGGCCATGACGCGCCGCAATTCCTTATGCCCGATCTTCGCCATTTCGAGTGGCGGACTTTTGACGGGATCCTGCTCGGCTTCAACGACGAACCAGCCTTCGTAACCGTAGGAGGCCAGCCGCTTCACGATCGCCTCGAAGTCGAGCGAGCCGTCACCGGGTACGGTGAAGGCCCCCTTTACCACTGCGTCGAGAAAACTTTCCCGGCTGCGGTCGAGCCCGTCCACGACCGCTTGGCGGATGTCCTTGGTGTGTACATGCGAAATGCGGGCGTGGTGCTTGTCCACCACCCGCAGCACGTCGCCGCCGGCAAAGGCCATATGGCCGGCATCGTAGAGCAGGGGCAGACCCTCGCCGGAATGCTTCATCAGCAGATCGACGTCCTGTTCGCTTTCGATCGGCGCGGCCATGTGGTGGTGGTAGCAAATCGGCATGCCCTGACCCGCGCACCATTCGCCGAAAGTGGTGAGCTTACGGCCGTAGGCCTTGATCTGATCGTCGTCGAGACGCGGGCGCATAGCCAGCGGCGTTCCGCGGTCGCCCTGAATGGTGCGACCCGTCTCGCCATAGACGATGCAGGGCGCGTTGGTCGCCTTGAACAACTCCATCTGCGCGGCGATGCGGTCCTTCTCTTCATCGATATTGCCGACCAGCAAGCGGCCGGAGAACCAGCCGCCACAGACGCTCATGGCATGCTGCCTCAGGATGGGCTCAAGCACGGCCGCGTCCATCGGGAAGCGGCGGCCAGTCTCCATGCCGGTGAAGCCGGCCTCACGGGCCTGCCGCAGGCACTCCTCCAGCGAGACGTCGTCGCTCAGTTCGGGAAGGTCGTCGTTCCACCAGGCGATCGGCGCGATGCCAAGCTTGGCTCTCATCGTCATCTCCAATCATGATTTTCGAATGCTGCTGGCTGCCTGCGCAGCGACAAAAAACTGCCGGAACAATGCTCAGGGAGTTTTGCATCGTTCCGGCAGGGGACGCCCCCGCGCGCCCGAACGGTTCAGACACCCACGCGCTGCTTCTTGCGACCTTCGGTTTGCGCGGCATGCGCGTCGCGGACCTGCTGGCGCCCGCTGATCTCGGGCACGCCGACGTCCCACCATGCATCCCCGGGCGTCCAGCTGAAGGCGTCGGAGACGATGGCAATGACGGTGGTTCGGTCGGTGGTCTTCGCCCATTCGATCGCTTGGCCGAGATCGGCAAGGCTTTCGACACGCCGCGCCAGCGCGCCCATGGCTTCCGCGTGCTTGGCGAAGTCGACCGAGAACGGCTCCTTGACCCGGCAGTCCTTGATAAGGTTATTGAAGGAGGCGCCGCCCTTGGCGTTCTGCAGCCGATTGATCACCGCATAGCCGCCATTGTCGCATACCACGAGAATCATCTTGTGGCCGGCGAGCACCGACGAATAGATGTCGGAGTTCATCATCATGTAGGTGCCGTCGCCGATCATGACGATCGGCGTGCGGGTAGGGTCGGCCATGGCCGCGCCCCAGCCGGCAGAGATTTCATAACCCATGCAGGAGAAGCCGAACTCGCAGTCGAAAGTGTTGGGTTCCTTCACCCGCCAGTTCTTCATCACCTCGCCGGGCAGTCCGCCGGCCGCGGTGATCAGCAGGTCACGCTCGCCCGCCTTGGCGTTCACCACGCCTACGACCTGCGCATAGGTCGGGACCGGCTCGTTGGTCGGCTTCTGGAAGCCGTCAAGCATCGTGTTCCACTTGGCGAACTCGATGCGACCCTTGTCTGTCCAGGCCCTCTCCGCTTTCCAGTCGCCGAGGGCACCTTCGAGTTCGCTCACCGTCTCCAGCGCGTCGCCGACGACGGCGAGCGCCCGGTGCTTGGTGGCATCCCAGCGTGCGGCATTGATCGAGACGAACTTTGCGTCGGCCGAGAAGGCGCTCCAGGATCCGGTGGTGAAGTCCATGAGCCGTGTGCCGACGGCGATGATCACGTCGGCTTCCGCCGCCAGCGCGTTGGCGGAGGTTGAGCCGACGATGCCGATCGGTCCGACATGCGCGGGGTGGTCGTGCGTAACCGTGCCTTTGCCGGCAATCGTCTCCGCGAGCGGGATCCCATGCCTTTTGGCGAAATCGCCAAGAACCTTCTCGGCACCCGAATAACGCACGCCACCACCCGAGATGATCAGCGGCCGCTTTGCGCCTTTGAGGAGGCGGGTCGCTTCGGCGAGCCGGCTGCGATCGGGCCGGGGGCGCGGCACCTCATTCACCGTCTGTTCGAAGAAGGCTTCGGGATAATCCCAGGCGATCTCCTGCACATCCTGCGGCAAAGCGATGAAGGCAGGCCCGCAATCGGCCGGATCAAGCAGCACCGCAACCGCCTGCGGCAACGACGAGATGATCTGCTCGGGATGGACGATGCGGTCCCAGTAGCGCGTGACCGCCTTAAAGGCGTCATTGACGTTGATGGTTGGGTCGCCGAAGTGCTCGACCTGCTGCATGACCGGATCGGGCCGGCGACTGACGAAGGTGTCGCCTGAGAGCATCAGCACCGGCAGCCGGTTCGAATGGGCGACACCCGCCGCCGTCACCATGTTCAGCGCACCCGGACCGATCGAGGTCGCCGCAACCATGATCTGGCGCCGGCGCTTCGCCTTTGCAAAGCCGATCGCTGCAAGCGCCATCGACTGCTCATTCTGGCCGCGCCAGGTCGGCAGCACGTGCTTCATCGCCTCGAGTGCTTCAGAAAGGCACGTCACGTTGCCGTGCCCGAAGATGGCGAAGACTCCCGGAAAAAGCGGAACTTTCTCGCCGTCGACGACCGTGAACTGGTTGCACAGATAGCGCACGAGCGCCTGTGCCATGGTCAGACGGACGGTGGCCCTGGTCATCTTTGTCTCCTCCCTAACGACGGTCTTTCCAAATCTATACGGAATGCCCATTGACAAATCAATATGTTTGCAACGATCATTGCAAAAATTCAAACCGGGAGGATTTCTTGCTCAGGATTGCTGTGCTCGGCTGTGGTCGGATAGGTAGGATGCATGCGGCAAACATCGCCGCGCATCCCCGTGCGGAACTGGCCACCGTCTATGACATCGACGAATCGTCCGCGGAGGCTGTCGCGGCGCGGCACGGCGTTCGCGCTTCGGGATCCGCCGACGAGGTATTTGCCTCGGCAGATGTAGATGCGGTCCTTGTCGCGACGGTGACTGACACGCACGCCGACTACATCGAAAAGGCGGTGGCCGCTGGCAAACCCGTGCTCTGCGAGAAGCCGATCGATCTTAGTCTGGAAAGGGTGAACCGTTGCGCCGAAGCAATTTTGTCCAAGGGCGTGCCGGTCCAGATCGGCTTCAACCGACGTTTCGACCCCGGTCATCGTGCGGCGTGGAACGCCGTACGATCCGGCGAGATCGGCGACCTGCACCAGGTCATCATCACCTCGCGTGATCCTGGCATGCCGCCCCGTTCCTACTACGAGGTCGCGGGCGGGCTTTTTCGCGACATGACGATCCACGATTTCGACCTCGCCCGCTTCATGCTGGGAGAGGAGCCGGAGGAGGTGTTCGCCATAGGAGGCCGGCTGATCGACCCGGCGATGATGGAGGAACTAAACGACTACGACAGCGTCATGGTCGTGATGCGAACCAAAAGCGGCAAGCAGTGCCACATCAACAATTCCCGCACCTCAACCTATGGATACGACCAGCGCGTCGAGCTTCTGGGCAGCACCGGCATGGTGATCAGCGGCAACCGGAAGCCTCATGAGTTGCGCCGTTACTCGGCCGCGCGGGCCGAAGCCACCACGCCCTACCTCGACTTTTTCATCGAGCGATACCGCGAAGCGTTCGATGCCGAGATCGACGCCTTCGTTACCTGCGTCGAGAAGGCCGAGCGGCCGCTGGTCGGTTTCGAGGACGGGCGCCGCGCTCTGGTCTTGGCCGAAGCGGCGATGAAATCGGCGGTCGAAGGCCGCTCCGTGAAGGTCAGCGAGATCGGATAAGCCATGTACGCGAAATACGGATTGTTTATCGATGGTCGTTGGCGACCGGCGTTCGGAAATGCCACCTCCACGGTCCTGAGCCCGGTCACAGAAGAGTCACTTGGGAATGCGCCATCTGCCGCCTTCGTCGATACCGAGGAGGCTCTGGAAAGTGCGGGCCGCGGCTTCGCCGCCTGGAAAGTCAAAAGCGCCTTCGAGCGGGCTGACGCGCTTCACGCCATCGCCGACGAGATGATCCGCCGCAAGGACGAAGCGACGCGGATGATCTCGACCGAGACCGGCAAGCCAATCGCCCAGTCTGAGCGGGAATGGGGACTCTCGATCGACCAGTTCCGCTGGTATGCCGAAGAGGCGCGGCGCATCTATGGTCGAGTCATCGAAAGCCGCGTACCGGGCGGCCGGTTTGAGGTCCTGCGCGAACCGGTCGGGGTTGCGGCAGCGTTCACGGCCTGGAATTTTCCGGCTGCTCTGGTTGCCCGCAAGGTGGCGCCGGCGCTAGCTGCCGGCTGTTCGACTATCATCCGTCCGTCGAGCCAGACTCCCGGCGTGGCGATGGTGATGGTCGACTGCATGCGCGCCGGCAAGCTTCCTGCCGGCACGGTGAACCTCGTCATCGGCCTGACGGACACGACTTATGCGCCCATCATGGCTTCGCCTGCTGTCCGCAAGGTATCGCTGACCGGCTCCACTCGAGTCGGCCAGCAAATGATCCGCGATGCCGCCGACACGGTGAAGAAGGTGTCGATGGAGCTTGGCGGCAACGCGCCGCTGATCGTCTTCGACGATGCAGATCTAGACACTGCGCTCAACCTGTCGGTGCCAACCAAATACGCTAATGCCGGGCAGGTCTGCGTGACGCCTGATCGCTTCTTCGTCCACGAAAGCCTCCACGACTCTTTCGTCGAAGGCTTCGTCGAACGCGCAAGAGCATTGAAGCTGGGCGACGGCCTCGACCCCTCGGTTCAGATGGGACCGCTAATCAGCGACCGCCGGCTTGCGGAGATCGAAGCCATCGTCGACGACGCGGTGGGGGCCGGAGCAAAAGTAGCGACCGGAGCTGGTCGCGCCGCCTCGTTCAATGCGGGCCATTTCTATGAGCCCACCGCTCTCAGTGACGTTACCGACAACATGACGGTCTTTGCCCAAGAGAACTTCGGACCCATCGCGGCGATCGCCAGATTCAGCTCCGACGACGAGGTGCTCGCGCGAGCAAATGCTTCGCCGGTGGGGCTTTCGGCCTATGCGTTCACCCGCAGTCCAGACAGGGCCAGGCGAGTTGTCGCGGAGCTCAAGGCGGGCATGGTGGGCATCAACAGCTTCGCTCTTGCCGCGTCCGAGGCTCCGTTCGGCGGCACGAAATATTCCGGAATGGGTCGCGAAGGCGGCAGCGAAGGTATCGGTGACTACCTCGACACCAAGCTTGCGCAGATCGTGTTCTGAGGAGGCCGCCTTGATCAAGAACGAGCTCAAGCAGATCTGGGCCGAAGGGCGGCCCACGATCAATGGCTGGCTTTCGATCGGCAATCCATTCACCGCCGAGATCATGGCCGCGCAGGGCTATGACAGCGTGAGCATCGATGTCCAGCACGGCGCGCTCGACTATTCGATGCTGCTTCCGATGTTCCAGGCGATGCGTGCATCCAGGGTGGTGCCCATGGCGCGCGTGCCGTGGCTGGAGCCGGGCATCATCATGAAGGTGCTGGATGCCGGCGCCTATGGCGTGATCTGTCCCATGATCAACACGCCGGAACAGGCGGCTCAGCTCGTCAGCTACCTGCGCTATCCGCCGGCCGGCCAGCGCAGTTTTGGGCCGACGCGTGCCAACTTCTCGGCGGGTGCCAACTACGCGGCCGAGGCCAATGACGAGATCCTGGCTTTCGCCATGGTCGAGACCGCCGAGGCGATGCGCAATCTCGATGCGATCGCCGCAACGCCAGGGCTCGACGGCATCTATGTCGGTCCCGCAGACCTGACCTTCAGCCTGCACCAGGGGCGTCTCGCGCCGTCCTTCGATCGCGAGGAGCCTGACATGATCGCCGCTCTGCGGACGATCGTTACGGCCTGCAAGAGGAACGGCAAACGCGCCGCGCTCCATTGCGGCACGGCCGACTACGCCGCACGTGCCGTCGAATGGGGTTTCGAGATGACAACCATCTCGGGTGACTCCCGACTGCTTGCCTCCGCCGCGCAGGCAAGTGTCGCTCGCTTCCGCGAATTGACGGGTGCGAAAGCCGTCCCGGCCGAAGCCGGCAAGGGAGGCTATTGATGCCCCACGTCCTGGTCGCCGGAAAGCTTCATCCGAGCGGCATCGAACTTCTCGATGGGTCGCCCGGCGTCACCTACGACTATGTCGAAGATGTCTCCGAGCCAAGCTATGCACCTCTGATCGGCAAGGCCGATGGTCTCGTCATCCGCACCCAGCCCTTGTCGGCTCCGACCGTCGCACGCGCCGAGAGACTGAAGATCGTCTCGCGCCATGGCGTCGGCTACGACGCCGTGGATCTGCCTTCTCTCAACGAACGTGGTATCGCGCTGGCGATAGTCGGCGACGTGAATTCGGTGTCGGTGGCCGAGCACGCTATGATGCTGTTGCTGGCGGCAACCAAGCGGCTCATCCGCGCGGATCGTTCGGTCCGCGACAACGAATGGGGTTGGCGCAACCGGCTGGAGCCAAACGAACTCGCGGGCAAGCGACTGCTGATCCTCGGGTTCGGCCGGATCGGCCGCCACTTGGCGCGCATGGCGGCGACATTCGGCATGAACGTGCGCGCATATGATCCATTCCTTGCAAGGCAAGGCTGGCCGGAGGGGCCGGTCGCGTCGGTGAGCGACTTGCAAACGGGACTCGCCTGGGCCGATGCGATCTCCGTCAACGTACCCAAGGCCGAGCGCCCGGTGATCGGGCCAATGGAACTCTCGGCGATGAAGCCGACTGCCGTACTCATCAACACTGCGCGGGGCGGCGTGGTCGACGAGGCGGCGCTGATCGCGGCGCTGCGAGAGGGGCGCATCGCCGCAGCCGGTATCGACGTCTTCGACGATGAACCGCCTGCCGCGAACCATCCGCTCTTCGGCTTCGACCACGTGATTCTGACGCCGCATATAGCCGGGCTCACCGCCGAATGCGGAGAACGCATGGCGATCTCGTCCGTGCGGAACGTGCTCGAATTTTTCGCCGGGCGGATTGACTCGGCGCTGGTGGTAAACGGAGCCGCGTTGAATGGCCGGTGAAAAACCTCAACTCAGAATCGGCCTGATCGGCACCGGCTTCATGGGCAAGACCCATGTGTTCGGCTTTGCTGCCGCACAACGTGTCTTCGATCTTCCCTACGAACTGGTGCTCCACACGGTTGCGGACAGAACCGATGACCTCGCCGCGCAGGCGGCGCAGGCCTTGGGGTTCGCGCGGGCGAGCGGGGACTGGAGGCGTCTGGTCGAGGACTCGGAGATCGATATGATCGATATCACGGCGCCGAACGCCTTCCACAAGGAGATGGCGCTCGCCGCCATTGCCGCCGGCAAGCACGTCTATTGCGAGAAGCCGCTGGCGCCCGTTGCGGCGGATGCCCGACGGATGGCCGAGGCGGCGGAAGCGGCCGGCGTCAGGACGCAGGTCGGGTTCAATTATCTCTGCAACCCGCTGCTCGCGCTGGCGCGGCAGATGATCCGCGCGGGCGAGTTGGGCGAGATCCGCAGCTATCGCGGCATTCACGCCGAGGATTACATGGCGGATGCGGAAAGCCCATTTACCTTCCGGCACGATCCTGTCGGCGGTGGCGCATTGGTGGATCTGGGCAGCCATGCTCTGGCCACGGCGGAGTTTCTGCTTGGCTCGGTGGAACGGGTCCTCGGCGATTCCGTCACCGTCATAGCGAGCCGTCAGGATGGCCGAGGCGGGCGCCGGACCATCGAGGTCGACGACATCGGTCGCGCATTTCTGCGTTTTGCCAATGGTGCATCCGGCAGCATCGAAGCGAGCTGGGTCGCCACCGGCCGCAAGATGCAGCACGATTTCGAGGTCTATGGCACCAAGGGGGCGCTCGTCTTCAGCCAGGAGCGCTTCAACGAGCTGCATTTCTACAGCACGGCCGATCCCGGCGGCCGGCGTGGCTTTCGGCGCATCGAGGCCGGTCCGGATCACGATCCCTATGGATTCTTCTGCGTCGCACCAGGCCATCAGCTCGGCTTCAACGATCTGAAGGCTATCGAGATTGCGCGGTTCGTCGATGCGATCGCCGGGAAGCGAGACGAGTGTTTCGGCTTCCGGGCCGGCCAACGCATCCAGGAACTCGTGGAGGCAATTCAGGGCTCGGCCCGGGAGAGCAAGTGGCTGCGAACAGACTGATGCGAGGGAGAGTTGGTCGCCGCCCCGCATGCGTCTGAAATAAACGTTGCATGTTTGTACATTTTGCAATATAGATTGCAGCCGGAGAGAGGTACGTCGGCTGAGTGCTCAAGTCGACGTCGCACAGGGAGGAGAATGTGTCTGTGCTGGACGTACGAAGCGTCTCGAAAAGCTTTGGTGCTATCCGCGCCTTGTCAGATGTTAGCTTCGCGGTTGCTGCCGGCGAGGTGGTTGGCCTGATGGGCGACAACGGTGCCGGGAAATCGACCATGGTGAAGCTGATTGCGGGGAACTTCCCACCCTCCGACGGCGAAATCGCGGTGGACGGCAAGGTCTGCCATTTCCACAAGCCGATCGAGGCACGGGGCGAAGGGATCGAGGTCGTCTATCAAGATCTGGCCTTGGCCGACAATCTGACGGCCGCCCAAAATGTCTTTCTCGGCCGCGAGATGAAGAAGGGGTTTTGGCCGCTCCGCGTGCTCGACAAGCAGACGATGATCAACCGCTCGGCAAAACTGTTCGCGGAGCTGAAGTCGGAGACGCGGCCGCGCGATCTGGTCAAAAAAATGTCAGGCGGCCAGCGGCAGGCGGTCGCCATTGCCCGCACCCGGCTATCCAACTCCAAGCTCGTGCTGATGGATGAGCCGACCGCGGCGATTTCCGTCCGCCAGGTAGCCGAGGTGCTGGAGCTGATCCGGCGGCTCAAATCGCAAAATGTGTCGGTAATGCTGATCAGCCACCGCATGCCCGATGTGTTCGCGGTCTGCGACCGCATCATCGTGCTGAGACGCGGCTCGAAAGTGGCCGACAAGGCGACGGAGAAGACATCGCCGGAGGAGATCACCGGCCTAATTACGGGAGCAATCCGTGATGCATAGCCAGAGCGACATGCTGAAGGAAGGCCATGCGTCCATCGGTGATGTGGTCGGCATAATAGAGCAGAGCGTTTTCCAGAAGATGATCGCCAGCCAGGCCTTCTGGGTCGCGATCGCGCTTTTCGTGTTGGTGGTCTTCATGACGTGGCTGGAGCCCAGCTTCGGCACGGTCGACAACGTTACCAACACCACCCGCAATTTTGCACCTATCGCCATCATGGGGCTGGGCATGACGGTGGTGCTGATCACCGGCGGCATCGATCTGTCGGTCGGCTCGGTGATGGGGCTGGTCGCGATCGTCGCCGGCCTGCTGCTCACTTGGCACCAGCCTTGGTATGTGGCGTTTGGCGCGGGTCTGCTCGCAGGCATCGCCTGCGGAGCCTTTAACGGTTTCTTCGTGGCCTATATCGGCATGCCGTCCTTCGTGGTGACGCTAGGCATGCTGTCGATCGCGCGCTCGCTGGCGGTCGTGCTGTCCGGCAACCAGATGCTTTACCAGTTCGGACCCGATGCGCCGATCGTCAAGGCCATCGGCCAGGCCAAATGGCCGAGGCACACGCCTGACGGCTGGGTGCCTCATTGGATCCCGGAACTGTCCTCGCAGTTCTGGGTGATGGTGATCCTCGCGCTCATCGTCGGCTCCGTCTTCATTTTCACCGCCTGGGCGCGCCACCTCTTCGCGATCGGCGGCAACGAGAACGCCTCGCGGATGACCGGCGTCCCCGTCGACTGGATCAAATTCCAGGCCTATGTCTTCTGCGCATTTACCGCATCGATCGCGTCCCTGCTGCTGCTCGGCTACAGCGGCTCGGCCATCAACGCGATGGGAACCGGCTACGAGTTGAGGGTGATCGCCGGCACCGTCATCGGGGGGGCCAGCCTGATGGGCGGCTACGGAACCGCGTTTGGCGCTGTGATCGGTTCGGCCTTCCTCGAGGTCATCCGCAACGCGCTGCTGATGGCCGGGATCGATTCGAACTGGCAGGGCGCCTTTGTCGGGGCCTTCATCATTCTTGCCGTGCTTCTCGGCATGCAGACCTCGGGCAAGTCGCTGCGGGCGACGCTGGAGGGTATGTTTACCTGGAAGCGCAAATAGAATCCGGCGGCCGCAAGCCGTCGGGGATAGTGGACGTCAAAACAAAGTGGAGGAACAGGTGAAAAAATACATTCTGACGGCGGCCGTGGCGTTTTCCGCGCTGATGGCAGGGCAGGCCTATGCCCAGCAGAAATACGTCTTCGCCCTTGTGCCGAAGAACATGAACAATCCTTTCTTCGACCAGGCTCGTGACGGCTGCAAGAAGGCCGAAGCCGAATCCAGCGGCGCGATCGAATGCATGTATATCGGCCCCGGCGAGCATGGCGGCGGCGAGGAGCAGGTGCAGATCGTGCAGGACCTGGTGGCCAAGAAGGTCGACGGCATCGCCGTCGCCCCGTCGAACGCCGCGGCAATGGCCGTCGCGCTTCAGGCCGCCAGGGAAGCGGGCATTCCCGTGCTTACCTGGGACTCGGATGTGCTACCGGAGAACAAGGACCTGCGTGTCGCCTATATCGGCACGCACAATTACGAAATTGGCGTCAACCTCGCCAAGATCGTGCAGACCATCAAGCCGAAAGGCGGCACCATCTGTATCCAGTCGGGCGGAGCTGCCGCGGCCAACCACAATGAGCGCATGAAGGGTATACGCGATACGCTGGCCGGCAAGGAGTCGGCTGCCTCGCCAGGTGATGCCCTGACCGGCCAGAACGGCTGGACGGAAGCACCGGGCTGCCCTCTCTATACCAACGACGACTTCCCTCTGTCGGTTCAGCAGTTCCAGGACTTCATGGCGAAGACGCCAAACCTCGACGCCTTCGTGCCGACAGGCGGCTTTCCGCAATTCATACCGGATGCCAATCGCGCTGCGGTCGAGCCGTACAAGGATAAGATCGCCAAGAAGGAGCTGGCTCTGGTCGTCGCCGACACGCTGCCGGTGCAGATGGACCAGATGAAGGAAGGCCTGTCGCTCGGCCAGGTCGGACAGCGGCCGTTCGAAATGGGCTACAAGACCATGCTGGCGCTGAAGGACATCAAGGACGGCAAGCCCGCGCCGGCCGACCCGACCTACACCGGTCTCGACGTCTGCACCCCCGAAACCGCCGACACCTGCATCGGAAAGTAGGCGGGGGGCGCAACTCTGCGGCGGGCGAGGGATGACTCTTGCCCGCCTTTGCCCCTGAGAGGCGACAACAGACCCATCGAGCGACTGGCTCAAATCGACCGCTGCCGTCAGGCCTCAGAGACGCTCCGCTGGCCACGGCGTGACCATTTTTAGACGAGTGCCGGGAGTGATCCCATTCGGGAGGAGCAATTGAGAAAGATACGATATGCCGTGGTGGGCGCGGGCTGGATCACACAGGAAGCCTTTATGCCCGGTGTGTCCCAGACCGGAAACTCGACAATCACGGCGATCGTCAGCGGCTCGGCCAAAAACGCCGCTAAGCTCGCCGAATTCTACGGCGTGGAACACGTCTTCAGCTATGAGCAGTACGACCAGATGCTCGCATCGGACGTCGCCGATGCAGTTTACGTGGCATTGCCGAACTCCATGCATGCCGACTATGCGATCCGAGCCCTGAGAGCCGGCAAGCACGCGCTCGTTGAGAAGCCGCTGGCCACGACCGAGGCGGAATGCGAGGCGATGATCGCCGCCGCCAATGAGAGCGGAGCGTACCTGATGACGGCGTATCGGCTGCACAACGAGCCCGGCACTGTCGAGGTGCTGGAGCGCATCCGCAGCGGTGAGATCGGCGATCCCCGCATCTTTGCCGCGGTCTTCTCCTTCGTAGCGTCGTCCGACAATCACCGCCTCAAGGCCGCCTATTGGGGCGGTCCCTTGCAGGACATCGGCGTCTATTGCCTGAATGCCGCGCGCCATATCTTTGCCACTGAGCCGATCGAGGCAGTCGCGGTAAGGAGTTTCGGCAGCGCCTCAGTCGGGGAGGTAGAGGAAAGCATTGCCGTGACGTTGCGCTTCCCCGAGGGCCGGCTTGCACAGTTCATTGCCAGCTTCGGCGCGGACAATTCGGATTTTTACCACGTGGCCGGAACGAAGGGGAGCGTAACAGCCGACCCTGGCTTCCGTTTCGAGACTGCCGTGCAAATGAAGCTTCGGCATGGCGACATCAGAACCGAAACGACGTTCCCGCAGACAGACCATTTCGCCGGACAGACCGCGTATTTCTCCGACTGCATCCTGAATGCACAACCGCCTGAAGCCGACGGTGGAGAAGGATTTGCCGACGTGCGCGCCCTGCTTGCCATTGAGCGCGCCGCCAGCACCGGTCAGCCTCAGAAGATAGACACGCCGGCACGGCAGGTTCATCCTACTGCGGATATGATCCGCATCTTGCCTACAACGGACCAGCGGCTGCTTCTCTGACGCGCTTTCGCCCGCGGAGCCGGCCAGGATTCATTGCGAGAAGCGTCTCACGAAACGGCATCGCGTACCGCGTTGTACCGTGCAACCGTTCATGCGGAGGCAGTCACGATCTTGTTTCCGAACGTGCTCGACGGGCTGCGCTGGGTGAAATTCATCCAGGCGGCCGCCGACTCGCACGAGGCCGGAAAAGCCCGGACAACCGGCTGGCTTGACTGAACGCATTGGAATAATACGGAGGTCAACTTGAGTATACGCGTTGGAATTATCGGCGTAGGGGTAATGGGTGCGGATCACGCGCGGATGCTCGCATCACCTCAAGCCCGGCTTGCCGCCCGACGGGAGCATTCCGCGCCCATCATCGCTGCCCTGAAACCATGGTTCGAAAAGCAGCTATCGATGATCTCCTCCGGCTCTGGCCTGGCCGAAGACATCCGGCATGGGCTCGGCCACTGGCAAGGCCTGACCCGCTTCCTGGACGATGGCCGCCTGGAACTCGACACCAACCCGGTCGAAAACGCGATCAGGCCAGTATGCCTGACCAGAAAAAAATGCCCTGTTTGCAGGTCACGAAGTCGGGGCCGAAAATTGGGCGCTGCTCGCCTCCATCGCCACCTGCAGGCTAAACGACGTCAACCCGGTCGCCTACCTCGCCGAAACCCTCGACGCCATCATCAAACGGCCATCCGCAGACCCAGATCGAGGAACTCATGCCCTGGCGATTCCGAAAAACGTCAAGCCCAAATCCACAGGCGATCCGCGAGGCGCTCACCCTAAGCTTTATCATTGACGGTCTGACTTGACGTCTGGCCCGAGGGCGGCGTTCGCTACTATTCCGAAACTTAAGGTTTCGCCCTACCGCGTAGTTGGGGTCGGCTGTCTTAAGAGGGCCGCTGCCCAAGGTGCCTACTTCTTAACGCATTGGCGGACTGGTGCGGCCGAGCAAACTTCGCCCACGCCGCAGTCCAGGTCGCGTGAACAAGGTTCCGGCATTTGCGGTGGCTCCAGCGTGACGAAGGGCGTCCTCGGCTCTTCCCCCGGTCTCGCCGTTCTCGGGAGGAAAGCGCCGGGATCACCGAGCGACTTCACATATCGATAGAATGACCGAATGTCGCTCTCCGGCATGACGCGAACGTTGTACCAAGGCATCGGGTGATGTCCGGGTTTTGCCCAAAGGGACATAGGGGCATCAAATCAGGCGGTTGCTTTCCGCAATTTGACGCGCCCGCCGCACCGTGCCGTCGGTGTCGGCGGACTTTCGTCTTGTTGCTTCGTCGCTTCTGATCGTCAGCCGCTTCGACAGGATTTTTCCAGTTTCGACGATTGGCTTGACCGGTATGGCCGGAGCGTCCGGAGTTTTCATGTACCTCATGCTTATTATCCTTTTAGGCAAAAATGAAAGAGAGCGCGGAGCGGCTGTCCGCCCCGTCACCTTGCACGGCGATAAAATTACGGTCGCACGATCCAGGCCAGCAACGCCGGATTAAAATCGGAGTTGCCGGTATAGTCGCGGATCAAAAGCGCGGCGTATGCCTGCCACTGATCCTCGGGGATCTGCTTTTCAATGACCGATGTTCTGAACGCGTCACGCAGGATATTGCAGTCAAAAGTCGAAATCACATCGGCCGATTGATCGTTGTCCATAATGCGGCTCCCATCGAGGGGGCGGGAGTACGATGGACGCTCTCAAGCGCCGGTGCCCATTGTTCTGTGGCCGGCGACAACGGACTGTACGCCCCGCACAGGTGCTTAGCGAATCATTCCGGAGAATTTGCTCGCCGGTGTGCTAGCTCAGCGGCCGGCCTGTTCCCGCCGCTTGGCGTCTTCATCGTTCAGCCGGCCGACCATCTCGTCCGCTTCGCCGGCATTGATGCCGACCATGATCTTGTGATCGGACTCGGCGGGCTGGCCGGTGAAAACGTCGAAAACGGTCCAGCTGTCCGGGCGGTCCATGCGAAACGCGTAGCGGTTTGCCATAGTCGCGTCCTATTCATTTTTGCCGGCACCAATTTGTGTCGATCGGTTCAGGCCTGCACAATGACAAAGACTGCCGCCAGGCCAACGACTGTCCACAGCACCACGCACACCTTCAAAGCCAGGCCCCCGTGCCGTGAGATGCCCTCCCGCATGCGGGGTACCCCGTTCTTCATTCTCCTGCCCGGCGTGGCCGCAACGCCGACCGGCGGCTTGACCCCAAGTCTGCCGAATACCGGAAGCAGCGTCGGCTCACGCACGGGCTTCTCCGGACGCCAAGGTCTCAGTATCCCATGCTGCCGCCGCCACCGCCGCCGCCACCACCAACTGCCGGTGCGGCATCCCGAGCCGGAATGTCGGTGATCATCGCTTCGGCGGTGATCAGAAGGGCGGCGATCGAGCCGGCGTCCTGCAGCGCGGTGCGCACCACCTTTGCCGGGTCGACGATGCCGGCCTTGATCATGTCGACATACACCTCGTTCTGGGCATCGAAGCCCTGATTGTGATCCTTGCCCTCGGCGAGCTTGCCGACGACGATCGAACCTTCGACGCCGGAATTCTCGGCGATCTGCCGGA
>NZ_JAMYLZ010000031.1:0-68278 GCF_040318315.1 Mesorhizobium sp. M1227 | reverse complement strand
GAATCGGTGATCGCAACGTCACCACCGTGCCATGGCCGCTCGCCCCTCAGAGCAAGCGCCGTTCTCTCTCCAAAACTTTTTGCAGAACCTTCAGCACACTATCCCCAAGGCTCCCCTGAACTTCTCCTCAGGGTGTAGCCGAGGGGCACAGGGACACAGGAGACCTAACCAGAGGAGCGTAACACCCCCTCCTCCTTGGCAGCAGCCTCGAAAGCCTGACGGACCTCTTCCGGAATCACACGGTCCTGGAGGGCTTCTATGCATAGTTGCACAGCCTTCCTCCACTTAGGTCCCATCCTGGTCCACTTCATAAGTTCCTCGGCGGCATCCTCGACATTGTTGCACGCGTAGGTGGCCCCACGTCGGTCGGTGACGTACACCGGAGGGGAGAACCAATGGGTTGCCATTGGGTGGAAATTGGAGGGGACTCCCTCAGTAACCAGCTTCCGATCGCGAGTTTTGATAAACTTTCAATCACCAGCTCTAATCTGAGGACCGTAACGTCCCCTCCTCTTTTGCAGCAGCCAGGAATGCCTTACGAGCCTCCTCAGGTTCCATCTCGTCGAATATCACGGCCATACAAACGCGCACCGCGAGGTGCCACCAAGGGCCACGCTTGGTCCACTTCATCAGCTCCTCGCCGGCCGTCTCGGCGTTGTTGACGTTGCGGATGATCCCGGGACGCTCGGTCTTGACCGGGACCGGAGGGTTGAACCAGTGGCGAGCCATGCGGTCACTCTTTGTCGACCTTATCAAGTTCCTCCAGCAAATACCTTTGCTCAGCCGGCAGTTCCCGTTGTACAGGCAGATTCAGCAGGTTGCGAAGGTAATTGCGGATTACCTCTGACCGTTGGAATTGGCGCAGGGCGGCGCGCCTCCGTCGCCATGCCACAATGACTGAAGTTTGGCTGACAGCTACTCGCGACCGTCGAAAGCCACGTAGAGGCCCATGGCCGTTGCTGCCTCGACTATCGCCTCGGTTAATTCTTCGTCGGAGGCCACCAAATAAGGCGCAGCCTCCCGCGCTTCGCGTAGCGCCACTTTGATCGAGACCGTGTCGCCACGGTCCGCCCTGTTGAGGAGTACGTTGATTGCTTGCCCTAAAAGCGGACCTACCCTTTGCGCGACGCTCATCCAGCCCTCCCCAGGCACACGCCGAAGTGGACTTTACTCCCTGCCTGAGCGACATCAAGGCCATGTACGAGTCGTACAAATTGGCACGGTGCTAGGCCGCAACAGTCAGCATTTTTTAGCTGGAGTTTCTGATCGGATGATCGGGTAATTGGCTCGCGCGAAAACCCCCGTACCCCTCTCGACCTATAGAGCGCGCCCCGATTCGCCTTTCGTCCCAACCTGGGTGCTGTCGGTCCTGCCGTAGACTGGAGGGGACAACCAATGGCTTGCCATGCGGCTATTCACGAAGATCGAACCCGACAAACAGGCCAAAGGCTGGGGCAACATTGACAATAAGCTCCACCAACTCGCAGTCAGTTTCCGCCAGATGTGGCCCGTCTCGGCGCACCGCTGCAATAGTGTCTTTTATGGAGATGATTTGGCCGCGACGGGCCTGTAGGATCAGCTGTTCAACAAGCTCATGTGCAGTCATTATGTCGGGTCGGCGATTTCGTCAAAAACTTCATACGAGGCCTCCCACCTCGGCGAGAACCCAAGCGGACATCTTATGGGTCACTCCACGGAAAAATCAATCTTCGAATCATACGAAATAAAGGACTGAATATTGGGAGAAATTTCAGCCCCTCCTACGGGGAAAGACACATCTTGGCTTCCTTAGCGGCAGCCTCGAAGGCCTTTCGTACCACCTGAGGGTCAATCGGATCGCCCTCCAGATCTGACAGGCAGAGGGTCACCGCCTTTTGCCAGCGAGGTCCTCTCCGGGTCCACCTCTTGAGCTGCTCAAGGGCTGCCTTGGCATTGTTGCAGCCACGCCTGTCGCCGGTTTCAGTCTTCACGAACACCGGAGGGACGAACCAATGGGTTGCCATGGGGGTAAGTAGGGCGGCACGAACCCGCCGACCATCCGAATCATGGTGGGTCATGCTCGGTCCCTTCTCGGCAGGGAGCGGGCAACAAACCGAAGGTGTTCGTAGAGAACGGCCTCGTCGAACTCGCCGTCCGAGAAAAGTGCCATTGCGCTCACGCTCAGGCGCTCCGCCTGCTCGCTTCCTACTGGAATGTCTTGCTCGGCGCATACACGATCAAAGACCTGCTTCAACAGATCAGGTCGCCAGGATAGGCCGTACCACTAGTTGAGCTGCTGCTGGTCATAGGCTGTCACCATTGGGGCGGACGCGCGGTGGGCTCTCCTGCCAGAGCCGAATGCCCGAGCCCCTAAACCTTCAAGTCGCGCGACTCAGAGCAGATGAAACTACAGCCGCTTCCGTTCCCGGCAGTTCGAACAGCATGGGCAGGTGGCGACACTCGGCTTCGTCCACGATCAGCTCCTCGATAGTCGCGATGGAAAGATGGCTTTTGAGGCGCAGCCGGACAACCGCCGCCAGTTTGTGAACGGGCACTGGCACCGCCCCCGCGTGATCGTCTAGCAGACTATTGACCTCAGCAACTACCTTCGGATCGACGGCGTGGGGCAATGGCAGCATAAGAGCGCTCCTTTCGGAAGTAATTCTAAGCCGATCGCGGCGATGAGTCTTGGCGCGTACGTTTTTAACCAAATGTCGCGGACATTGGAGGTCAGTCCACGGTTGTTATCGGTCGGCGTGATTTAGAGCGACAAAGGCCTGCTGACCAACCAATTGCCAGGCAAGCGTGAACCATTCCCGCCATGGTGTGTTTGTAGGAATGCCTCGCTTTGTCTTCTTCACCGACACCGGCCAAGTCTTCCCAGACCTGGAAGGCACATATCTGCCCAACCTCGAAGCTGCAAACCAAGAGGCGGTAAGAGCCTTGGTCGAAATCACCAAAGATAAGCTGCCGGATGGTCTCTATCGAGAGTTTGTGATGAAGGTACGCGACGAAAGCGGCCACAGGTTCGCAGAGGCAATGCTCAAGTTTGAGCTGCGGGAGCGCTAGACGTCTTCAAAATGCTTTCGGCCTGGGACAAGTCTGAAATAGTAGCTGCTCGATTGAATGAGCGCCGCGCGCGCGCAGACATCGAAGACCTTCGGCAGACCATCGACGAAACCCGCCGTGTAATCGCAGCTTCGCGTAAGCTGTTGGACCGGCTAGCCGAAGACCACCCGGCCATCTTGTCAGTAAGCAGCTCCTGCCGGCCTACCAAGGCGCGTTGACGTTGCGGGGCGTCCTGTAGGGTCAGTTCCGAAAATGCAGCCCAGGGCCGGTGTCAGCTTGTCGGCGCTCTCGACGCGCCAGGAGTCGATGCCGAAGCTCTTGGCAATTTCAGCGAATTGCGGCGAGTAGGCGCCGCCATTGCCCATATTGAATTCGCTGGCGGCATGGCGGCCGAGGATCTTTCGCTGTCCGCTGCGGATCGCCATGTAGCCGGAATTGTTTTGCACGACGACGATGATCGGGATGTTGTGCATCGCTGCCACCGCCATCTCTTGCATCGACATCATGAAGTCGCCGTCACCGAGGATGACGCAGACCTTTCGGTCCGGGCAGGCGAGCTTGGCGCCGAGCGCAGCCGGCAGCGCCCAACCCATCGAGGAGTAGCTGCCGGAGGTGATGTGCGTGCGTGGCTCGTAAACCGGATAGCTCTGTTTCACGACGCCTTGCGTGTTGCCTGAGCCGACGAGAAGAATGTCCTCGCGACCCATGATTTCGCGAAGTTCCTTCAGCGGACGCTGCATCGTGAAAGGGAACTGGTTGCTGTCGCGACGTGCGGCGAGCTGCGTTTCCCAATCAGTCTTCTCACGAGCGACCGCGTTGTGGAATGCTTCCCGCCGGGCAAGTGCCTTGTTTGACTGCTCGGACGAAATGGCATCGATGATATCGGCAAGCGCCATCTTGGCGTCGGCAACAAGTCCGACCGCCGTCGGGCAGTTCTTGCCAATCTCCTGATGGTCGATGTCGATATGGACAAGCTTCGCCGGCGGGATAGAGAAACTGACGCCTTTGCGCCAACTGGACGCCGATCGGTGAAGCGGCAGCCGACGGAAACAATGAGGTCCGCCCCGGCAGCGATATTGTTGCCGGCCGAAGTTCCCGTCTGGCCTACTGCTCCTGCGTAAAGGACATGACCTTCCGGGAAGGCACTCTTGCCGTTCCAGGTCGTGACAACCACGGCGCCGGTCTTTTCGGCCAGCTTCCTCACTTCCGGTGCTGCTTCCGCCGTGATGGCGCCGCCGCCAACCACGATCACCGGACGCTCGGCCGAAAGCAACGCCGTGGCGGCAGCCTCGACTGCCCGCTGGTCAGGTCGGGCGCGGCCCATCGCCATCCTGAGATCAACGTCGTGGATGTCCACCTCGGCTGCTTCCGACTGGATATCCATCGGCACTTCGACATGCACCGGACCCGGATGACCGCTGAGCATGGCGTTGAAGGCGCGATGCATGATGAAGGGCAATTCATCGACGCGACCAGCTTCGAAAGATCGTTTGACGGCGCCGCTGGCGATCTGCGGGAAAAAATTGGTGCGGTGGCGATCGAGCTCCTGCATGACCCCGTGGCCGCGCATATGCGTCGCCGGCCCGCCGGTGAAGAGCGGCACCGCCGTCGAGTCGGCGTAGGCTGTCGCCAGGCCGATGATGGTGTTAGCGGCACCGGGTCCAATCGAAGTCATCGCCGCCATCGGCTTGCCCGAGGCGCGCCAGTATCCATCGGCCATGTGGACGGCGCATTGCTCATGCATCACCTGGATGACCGGGATTTCGCTGCCCTTCTGCAGGAAGGCATCGAGCATCGCCCAGCATCCATGCCCCGGGATGGCTGCCACGTATTTGATGCCGTACTTCTTCAATGCGGTCGCGATGACCTGGCCGCCAGTAAGCTTCATGTCTGCAGAACTCCCCTCGTCAGCGGTCGGCCGTCGCACGTCTTCGTGCGCCGGCATGCATTTGCTCCGCTCTTTTCTGGCTTGCCTCCGGTATGCACGACCACTTCTCTGGGAGGTCGGTCCGGATCGGCTGATTGTCCTGCGATATGACTTCGCCGACAGCCAACTCGCAATTTCTCAATGATGTCTAATGTGACGCAAGCTGAAGCTGCCAGTGCGTAAAATGCTGGCAGCTTATGCTGCCGCCCGTTCTGCGATGGCGCCGGGCTTGCGAAGCGAAACCAAATCGGCCGTTGAAATTTCGGCGCCAGACCCTCTGCCCGCTGTTGGATCGACGGCTCGACCATTGCCGCTGTCAGGGCAATGCCAGCCAGTGACGCAGGCATTGCGTCAGATCGCGCTGATCGAAGGGCGTCTGCGAAATTGCTGAAGCCCGCCCTTTCTGTCCTTTTGATCGTCAGTCGATGTGACATGGCGACAGCGGTCGCAGGACGGCATCGCCCTACGGTCGCGATGGGTGGAGGAACGATATGAGTGTTCATCGGGGCACCGGCCTGCTGCAGCATCGATCTCTGAATTTCGCGGACGATTTCGTCGCCGCCGATTTCTTCGAAAATGGCGCCGGCCTGCACGTCGAAAGCAGCATCGTCGTCAACCTGTCGAGCGACCGGCTGATCATCGACGATGCGATCAAGACTTCAATTGCGCCGTGGCGCTCGGCTATGCTGTCGAAAGCGACGATCGAACAGAGCGGCCGGATCGCTGTCCTGAAAGTTTGCAAGACAGTCGACCTGGGCGGCGTCATGTTCCGCGGCTGGGACTGGCTCGGCAACCGCATCCGGTCTTTCCCGCGCCAGACCCCGCTCTTCATCTCGCCGCAGGACACGATCGGCGAAGTCGAGCTCGACCCGCTGTTCTTTTCCGGTGAGATCGCCGTGGAACGGCAATTGCAGCGCTTCGTGCTCAAACTAACCTCTGGTGGTCACCCGCTGGAACCGACTGGTTCATTCACCACAACCCTCCCTTCCTCGAGGTCCACACGCAGATATTGGGAACCGGCCGCATGCAGAAATTCCGGGAGAAAGACCAGGCAACGCTTTATTGAGATGTCCCCATGGTGCCGGGCTTTACCTATGAGGCGTTTTGCCGGGTCAGCGGAACGAACCAGTGGCAATATCCGTGGCATCGCTATTTCGCCGACGCCGACGCGGTTTGGTTGGCTATCGAACTGCACCCGATCAGCTGAGTTGATCGTTATGGTGAGCGACTGTGGGCAGTTCTTGCCGTGGGCTCGAATCGTCCAGTCAATGGTAGAAAATGTCCAACCGCATCAGATCGTTCACTGACTCGGCAACTGCCCTCAGGGTCGCCCCGCGCCTCCCCGATGCTCTGGCAGCGGCCCGTTTTGTAAGATCCGACGCACGGCTCGCCCCATGCTTGTCGACGAGGCGACGAGCAAAGTCGTGAACCCTGGCCAAATATCGCCACCTTTGAGATATGCATTCGACTAATGAGCCGACGTCAAAATGCTGCAGTTCCAAACTGTGTAGCGCTTTGATTTGCATTTTCGATCTCCATCGATGGAATTTTTGAGAATTGACCTAAAGTCCTTTTGTGCTTGCGGAACCTCCTTGCCTTGGTGGGTTTCATCTGAACGGCTTTTTATTGTACCTTTTTGGAAATAGACGCCCTTCGACCGCGAGCTCGATCTAGGAGCGCTTCTGCCGATTCCGGTAGACATCAATGGTCACGGCCGTGACGATGATCAGGCCCTTGACGATTTCCTGATAGTAGGCGTCGACCCGCAAAAACGTGAATCCTGACGACATCACGCCCAGGATCACCACGCCGATTACGGTGCCCCCTATCCGGCCGACCCCGCCGGCAAGCGACGTTCCGCCGATCACGGCTGCGGCAATCGCATCGAGCTCATACATGTATCCCATGCCGGATTGAGCCGTCTGCGCGCGCGCTGCGGTGACGATGCCGGCGAGCCCGGCAAGCATTCCGGCGATCGCGTAGACCTTAACCAGATGCCTTTCGACATCTATGCCGGAGACCCGCGCTGCCTGGACGTTCGCGCCGATCGCATAGGTGTACTTGCCGTACCGGGTGTAGCGAAGCGCAACATGGAAAATTGTTGCGACGACTATGAAGACAAACACCGGCCAGGCAGCCGAGCCGATGGCGGTGAATTGATCGGTCAGCCCCGAAATGGGCTGGCCCTTTGTATACCATTTCGAAATACCCCGAGCCGAAACCATCATTCCGAGCGTTGCGATGAACGGCGGGATGCGGGCATAGGCAACAAAAACGCCGTTGGTTATGCCTGCAATCAAACCGATCAAGACACCAACGGCGATCGGGACGATCGCCGGCAAACCGGTCAGTGATGGATAGAGAGCTTTCGACCATTCCGCGGATTGCGCAAACCCAGCCGCCATCATCGCACTTGCCGCCACGACGGACCCCGAAGAAAGGTCGATGCCGCCGGTAATGATGACCTGCGTCACGCCGATTGCGATGATCCCCACCACGGACACCTGGAGGATGGTGATCGTGAGGCGTTGCGGATTCCAGACGAAACTCTGCCCGATCAAAAGCCAGCCGCACACCTCGCAGAGAAGAACGATCCCCACCAGGACCAGGAAGATATTGAGCTCCTGAGGTTTTCGCCAACCGTCAAAGCTGCCACGGTAATCAGGAATGGCGGCGGCTGTTGTGTCTTTTCCCATCGTGCAGTTCCTCTATTCCTCGCTTATTTCGAAGCGAGTTCCATTATTTTGACCTGCGTCGCCTCATCGCGGTCCAGAACGCCGGTGATCTTTCCTTCATGCATCACCATGATCCGATCGCTCATTCCAAGGATCTCCGGCATCTCCGAGGAGATCAGAATGACGCCCGCGCCCGCGCTGGCGAGTGATGAGACAAGGGCGTGAATCTCAGCTTTGGCAGCAACGTCAATGCCGCGTGTCGGCTCGTCCAGGATTAGGATGCCCGGTTTGGTCAAAAGCCAGCGTCCGATCAGCACCTTCTGCTGATTGCCGCCCGATAGGTTTTCGACCGTGGTGTGGATTCCGGAGCTCTTGACGCGCAACGCCTTGCTCATCTCGTTGCATGCCGCGGCAATCACCTTGGCTTGGACGAAACCGGCTTTGACGAATTGGCTTTGAAGAGCCGCAATCTGCATGTTCTCGAGAATGTCGAGGACGAGAAAACAGCCGCTTTGTTTTCTGTCTTCTGTCAGGAAGGCCATTCCATTGGCGATCGCATCGCGTGGCGATTTCAAATCGACGCGTTGCCCCCTTATCCGTGTCTCGCCGCTGGTGGCGGGCGTCACCCCGAAGATCGTCTCGGCAACGTTGGACCGCCCCGACCCGATCAAGCCGGCGAGGCCCAGTATCTCGCCCGCCCGCAGATCGAAAGAGACCCCCGAGAAGACGCCGCGCAAAGTCAGGTCCCGAACCGAAAGTAAAACATCATCGGTCGGAACATTCTTCTTCGGAAACAGCGTTGAGATGTCTCTGCCAACCATCATGTGGATGATCTCATCCCTGCAGGTGGCCGCCGCCGCGTGGGTGCCGATATATTTGCCGTCACGAAAAACGGAGATCTCGTCTGATATTTCGAAGATCTCGTGCATCTTGTGTGAGATATAGACGATGCCGATGCCCTGGTTTCTCAGGTCGCCTATTATCTCGAAGAGGTGGGCCGACTCGCGCTCTGTCAGTGCCGAGGTGGGCTCGTCCATGATGAGGACGCGCGAGCGATAGGAAACCGCTTTCGCGATTTCCACCATCTGCCTGTTGGCAATCGACAGATGGCGAACTTCCGCCTCTGGATTCAGGTTGATTTTCAACTCCGCCAGAAGATCATAAGATAGGCGATTCATGCGCCGATGGTCGATGATCCCAAATCGGTTGCGCGGCTCTCGGCCTATCCAGATGTTCTCCGCGACCGTCATCGAGGGCATCAGGTTCAACTCCTGATGGATCATGCCGACACCCTGCGCCAGCGCATCGAGAGGCGTTTTGAACTGAGCGGAAACGCCATCGAGGAGGATCTCTCCCGCATCGGGTTGATATATCCCTGCCAGGATCTTCATCAGGCTGGATTTGCCCGCGCCGTTCTCACCCATCAGTGCATGGACGGTACCCCGTCTGAGTTGAAAGCTCACGTCGTCGAGAGCCACTACGCCCGGAAACGACTTGCTGATCCCGGTCACGCTCAGCAGCCAGGGCTGACGCTTGTCCTCAAGACAAGGTGGGGTTGAGGTAGCGGCGACTGTGGTCTGCATCGAAGTCGTCCCAAATCCAGATCGAACGGAACAGTTCGCGCGCCGATCGTCGACCGGCGCGCGATGCTGGCGATCAATTCCTTTTCAGGTATTTGTCCATGTTGTCCTTGGTGACGAGTTCGAGCGTGGTGAAGACCTTCTTGTCGGTCTTCTCGCCTCGCGCCAGCTTCAGAACTGTGTCGAGCGCGCCTTTTCCTTGGCTGATGGCGTCCTGGAAAACGGTCACCTTGAGGTCGCCTGATTTCATGGCTGTCAGGGCGTCCTGCGTTGCATCGATGCCGGCAACGACATAATCGCCGGTTGATCCCCCGCTTGCCTTGATGGCCTGAAGCGCACCCAGTGCCATCTCGTCGTTGTTAGCAATGACAGCGTTGAAGTTGAGACCAGCTGACATCCAGTTTGTGGTCAGGTCGAGCGCCTGCGTGCGAGACCAGGTCGCCGTCTGCTCTTCGACGATTTCGATGCCCTTGCATTCGTCGGACTTGAAGACCTCGTGCACCGCCTCGGTGCGGCCACGCGCAACCAGCGTTCCGAGTTCACCCATCAGAACCACGGCCTTGCCCTTGCCATCCAGCAAACGACAGACCTCGCGCGCCTCCAGGCTGCCTGCCTGGATCTGGTCCGAGCCGACAAAAGCCTGCTTGTCTGGCAGCTGGTCGACGTTGGAAGGCTGATTGTTGGCGAAGACCAGAGGGATTCCGGCTTTGTCGGCCGTCTTGGACATCGCGACGCCGGCATCGGCCTCTACCGGGATCACGATCATCCCATCGACCTTGGCGGCAATAAAGTTTTCGATCTGGCTTTGCTGCCGGGCGATGTCGCCCTGCGCATCCTCGATCAACAACGTCACATTCCCAAGGTCTTTGGCGTGTGCCTCCAGGCCGCTGCGAAGAATCGCAAGAAAATTGTCGTCGAACCGCTGCATGCTGAAGCCGATCGTTTCGGCGTGAGCAGGGACACCGAGTAACGTTAGACAAGCGGCAGCTAGCAAAATCTTTTTCATGTTCCGTCTCCGTCGGTTTTTGATGATTGAAAGTTTGTCATTGCCGACTTCGCCCCGGTACCCGTCGGACTAGCGGCGGCATCGCAAAAAACGATCGTGCAAGTTTCAGGCGTCGCGTTGCCCTTTGCCAAACATGTTCGGCGCCGTTCAGCCTGCTGCGAAGCTCTTCGGCTTGCTTACAGTAGGTAAAACGATACACTAGATTTTTTTCATCTGTCAACTGCCACTTGAGGAGTTTGCCTCCCATCAGAGTCAGGTGATTCCTGCAAACCCCATAATACCAGCGGCATTACCTCCGATAGCCTCAGATCGACCCTCGATTGACACAGACGATTTTTAGTGTACCGTTTTACCGACTTTCTCGATCGCACAGCTGCGGGGCCGGACTCGCGACCATCGAGGTTTCGTTCTCCTTCGGGAGTCGTAGAATGAGGGTCTCTGGGACCTTGGGAGATTTGAACGTCATGCCGCCGAAGAGTGGATCGCCCACAGATGCTGCGGACCGCGCCACCATTCAGGACGTTGCGAAAGCGGCGAGCGTATCGGTGAGCAGCGTCTCGAATTACATGAACAATCGATTCCATCGGCTCGGGACGGAGACCCGGACGCGGATTGCGACGGCAATTGCCGAGCTTGACTTCCGACCAAACCAGGCAGCGCGCCAACTAAAGACTGGCAAGGCCCGGGTAATCGCCCTGGTCGTGCCCAGCATTGTCAACCCGTTCAATGGCCAAATGGTGTTCTCGATAGAACAGGCTGCGGTGAAGGCGGGTTACAGGGTTCATCTGTGCAACACCATGCGCGATCCGAAGCTCGAGAAAGAGTTTTTGGACAATCTGGCTGCCATCGGCGTTGCCGACCTCATCACCATTGCACCCCTGAACACCAGGCGCGGTTACTACTCGGCGTGGAGCGATCTTTCGATCGTTGCCGTGGACGCCAACAGGCTCGATTTGAAGCTTGCTCGGCTCGATACGGTCAATCTCGATCATGAGGCGGCAATCGGGATGGCTGTGGAGCATCTGTTTGCTCTCGGTCATCGGCGGATAGCCTATGTGACCGATCCCCTCATCACCCACAGCCGGGTGATGAGGTTGTCCGGTTTCAAGAAAGCAATGAAGGATCACGAACTCGACGACAGTCAGGCTGTCGTGCTCGAGCGTCACCAGAGCGCACTTGATATCGCAGACGCTCAGATGGTCGAGGTCGGTCGTGATGCCGCTTCCGATGTGGCGGCGCTGTCGCCCAGGCCCACGGCCATTATCGCGTTCAACGACATGATCGCGTTGGGCCTGCTGGCGACTTTCCGTTCCGCCGGCATTGCCGTTCCAAAGGACATGTCGATTATTGGCGTGGACGATGCCTGGATCAGCCAGCTGTCATTTCCTGCACTGACGACCATACGTCAGCCTATCGAGGCGATGGCCAGCGCTGCCGTCGAGCGTGTTCTCAAACCGAATGCGGAGCCGGCCAACGCCGGCTCCGACGCGATTTTTCTGCCCGAACTCGTCATTCGAGACACATGTGCGAAGCCACAGGAAGATGCCGCCACGCATGTCCGGAAACGACACTTAGAACAGTAGCGCCAAACAGCGCCCTTCTGCCAACAACCCCAGAATATCCGGCCGGATACATCCGCGCTGGCACGAAAGAGGCTTGCCTTATGAATACCCACGCCACCCAGATCAAACCAAGCGCAAATCATATCAGGATGGCGTGCGACACCGGCGGTACTTTCACCGACCTTGTCGTTGAAGATGGCAACGAGATAAGGCTGTTCAAAGCATCGACGACGCCTGATGACCCAGTGCGCGGCGTGCTCGATGCCTTGGACCTCGCTGCCAGGCACTACAGAATGAGACTCGGAGATTTCCTGAGCCGTGGCGCCATGTTCGTCCACGGCACCACCCGGGCTATCAACGCGATCATCACCGGCAAGACGGCGAAAACAGCCTTCATCACGACCAAAGGTCATCGTGACATCCTGGTCATGCGCGAGGGCGGGCGCATTGAGCCTTTCAACTTTACGGTCGCCTACCCTGAACCCTATGTGCCTCGGCGGTATACGTTCGAAGTGGATGAACGCGTCGATGCTCGCGGCAAGATCGTCGAGGGACTACACGAAACCGACTTCATCGCGACAATCAAAAAACTGCAGGCGCTGAAAATCGAAGCCGTTGGCGTTTGCCTTCTGTGGTCGGTTGTCAACCCGGTTCATGAGCGGCGTATCGCAGAACTGCTTAAGGAGCATCTACCGGATGTTCCATACACGCTCTCGCATCAGTTGAATCCAACCCTGCGCGAGTATCGTCGAGCTTCCGCGACCGTCATTGACGCCTCGCTGAAACCGCTGATGTTTAAGTATCTCGATGGCTTGACCAACAGGTTGCAAGACGCCGGTTTCAACGGTCGAACACTGATGGTTACCTCAAGTGGCGGCATCATGGATGCGACGGCAGTTGCACGGGCTCCGATCCACTCGATCAATTCGGGACCGGCGATGGCGCCCATCGCCGGCCGCTACTACGCAGAGCGCGATTTTGGCAATGCCATCGCGATTGTCGCGGACACGGGTGGGACCACCTTTGATGTCAGCCTGGTGCGTGACGGGCGCATCCCCTGGAGCCGCGAAACATGGATTGGCCAGCGCACACGTGGCCATATGACCGGCTTTCCATCTGTCGATATCAAGAGTATCGGCGCCGGAGGCGGCTCGATCGCATGGGTCGACAATGGCGGAATTCTGCAGGTCGGTCCGCAGAGCGCGGGCTCGACGCCGGGGCCCGTCGCTTACGGCCGCGGAGGAACCGAGCCCACCGTCACGGACTGCGCCTTGATCCTGGGTTATATCGATCCGGACTTCTTCCTGGGCGGCGCCATGGTCCTCGACCGGGAGGGGGCGACCCGGCAATTGCAATTGAAAGTCGCCGAACCGCTCGGCATCAAAGTTGAGGAAGCCGCTGCCGCTGTGTTGAGGCTTTCAACCGAAAAGATGGTCGGAGCGATCGAGGAGATCACGGTCAATCAGGGCATTGATCCCCGCTCGGCCGTCATGATCGGCGGCGGCGGCGCCGCAGGACTTAATGCAGTCGCAGTTGCCAGGCGCCTTCAATGCGCTGGTGTCCTCATTCCCGAAGCAGGTGCCGTAATGAGCGCGGCCGGGGCCCTGATGTCGGAGCTTTCGTCGGACTATGCGCAACTGCAGTTTACAACCAGCGACAGATTTGCGGCTGACAAGATCAACGAAGTTCTGGCAGAGCTACGGAAGCGATGCCTTGAGTTCGCGGAAGGGCCCGGCGCCGGGGCACTCGACTGCCACATCGAGTATTCCGTAGAGGCGCGGTATCCGCATCAGATCTGGGAAATCGACGTTCCTCTCCCGCTTGATCAGGTGAAGAGCGAAGGCGATTTGAAGCAGGTCACGGATGCGTTCCATGACACCCACCAGCGTATTTTCGAGATCAGCGACCGCAATTCCAATGTCGAATTCGTGACCTGGCGCGCCAAGGTCAGATGCAGACTGACTGATCGGGCCACCGGCACGCTCCCTCCTGAGGGTGATTTTGCCGGTGGTCGCGCAAAGCGGCCGGTTTACTTCACCGAACTCGGCTGGAGCGACGTCTCGGTTCATCGCTACGAAGCCATGCAGCCGGGCGAACCGGTTGCCGGCCCGGCCATCATCGAATCGTCATTCACCACCGTCGTGGTCGATCCGGGCACAGTCGCAGAACGCACGGCCAGCGGTGGCCTGCGTGTGACATTCTAAGGAGGCGCTTACCCATGTCTGAGCAAGTTTTGAAAAAGGCGCCTGACGGCGTTCAGATGGCGATGATTTCCAGCCGTATGGAGACCATCGCACGCAAGATGCAAAACACGCTTTTCCGAACCGCCCGCTCCGGTATCCTCAACACGGCCCATGATTTCTCATGTGTTGTTCTGACTGCTGACTGCAAGCTTCTGGCGGCTGCGGAAAGTCTGCCGAACCACACGCTCATCGGCCCTGATTTGATGTGCCGGGCGGTCCTCAAACACCATCCGATGCTCAAGCGCGGCGACTGTTTCCTTCACAACAGTCCATACGAGGGAAACTCCCACGCGGCCGACCACTGCATGATCGTCCCGGTCATCGACGACGAAGGCATCCTGCGCTTCTTCGTGCTGGCCAAAGCACATCAGGCGGACTGCGGTAATTCCCGCCCTTCCAGCTATCTGGCGGACGTGAAGGATCTGTATGAAGAGGGTGCCCTGATTTTTTCTGCGACGAAGATACAGGAAGACTACAAGACCAACGACGACATCGTGCGCATGTGTCAGGCCCGCATCCGGGTTCCGGACCAATGGTGGGGCGATTTTCTTGCGAGCCTTGGATCCGTCCGCATCGGCGAACGCGAACTGCTCAACCTCGGCCGCGAGATCGGCTGGCATATGCTTGAAGGCTATGCCGACCGCTGGTTCGACTATTCCGAACAAAAGATGATTGAGGCAATCAGGAGATTGTCTTCAGGACATGTCGTTTTGGTGTCTGCTCACGACCCGTTCCCCGGTATCCCGGAGGGCATTCCCGTCAAGGTGGACGTTGAAGTTGATACGCACGAGGCCAGGATCATTGTCGATCTGCGCGATAATCCCGATTGCCAGCCCTGTGGCCTCAATCTTACTGAGGCAACCGCCAAAAGCGCAGCGATGATCGGGATTTTCAACGGCATCCTCGATCACCGCGTTACCGCCAATGCGGGCAGCTTTCGACGAATTGACATTCGGGTTCGCGAAAATTGTTGCGTCGGCATACCGAGGCATCCGGCCTCTTGCTCGGTGGCGACCACCAATCTCGCCGACCATGTCACCAATCCGGTACAGCGCGCAATAGCCGAGCTTTCGGCTGGCTTTGGGCAAGCCGCGACCGGTCCAATCCAACCACCAGGAATGGGTGTCATCTCCGGGCGCGATCCCTACAACAATGACGAGCCCTTCATCAATCAAGTCCACATCGGCATTAGCGGTGGCGCCGGCACGCCGGTCACCGACGGCTTTCTGACCATGATCCATGCCGGCAACGCGGGCATGTGCCATATCGACAGTGTCGAAGTCGATGAGCTCCACCATCCAATCATCGTCTACGATCGCCATATTCTCGACGACAGCGAGGGAGCGGGCACGTTTCGCGGCGCGCCGTCGGTCTACAGTGAGTACGGCCCGTGGGGCGGAAACTCCTTGACGGTCCTCTATACCGCAGATGGTACCATCACGCCTGCCGCAGGCGCTCGCGGCGGTGGCCCCGGCGGTCTGTCCAGAGCGGCAATGCGCAAGGCCGATGGTTCGGTCGTCGATCTTCCCCCCTGCTACGGGGTCACTCTGCAGCCGGGTGAGCACATGGTCTCTCACTCCGCAGGCGGCGGTGGATATGGTTCTCCACGGGAACGCGATCCCGCGCGCGTGCTGCACGATCTTGCAGAAGGGTGGATCAGCGTGCAGCGCGCACGAGACATCTACGGAGTAGCCGTCAAGGGATCTCCCGAAGACGACAATCTTCAATTGGACATCGTCCAAACACGCATCCTGCGCGCCAGCCGGAGCGAACTGGCGGTGGCCGTTTAGCCCGGCCGATACGCCGGGTGTTTCTTGTCAGGCTGCCCGACAACGGGCACGATTTTCAGGTCAAGGAGAACTACGATGACAGACGTCGATTGGTCCGCTGGCGCGGCCTACATTGATGGTGAATTCATGCCTCTCAAGGATGCCAAGCTCGGTATCACCGAATGGGGCTACCGCCGGTCCGACGTTACCTACGATGTCGCGGGCGTCTACTACGGCGCATTCTTCCGGCTCGACGATCATGTCAAACGCTTTCGCACCTCGATGACGAAATTGCGGATGAATCCGAAGGAAAGCGACGAAGAGATCAAGAATATTCTCGCCGAACTGGTGCGGCGTACCGGGTTGCGCGAGGCTTATGTGGCGATGGACTGTGTCCGCTCCCGCCCGCCGCGCGGCGTGCCGCTTCATCCCATAAACGGCCGCAGTTATTTGATTTGCCATGTCATGCCTTGGGTGTGGGTATTCACCCCCGAGCAGCAGGAACGCGGCGTGCACGCAATGATCGCGTCCCCCCAACGGATTGCGCCGGAATCACTCGACCCGACAATCAAGAATTTCCATTGGGGCGACCTGACGCGCGGGAATTTCGAGGCGCACGATCAAGGCGCCGAAACCTGCATTTTACTGGATCGTGATGGAAACGTCACGGAAGGACCGGGCTTCAATGTCTTCGCCGTCATAGATGGCAAGGTCATCACGCCGAAACGCGGTGCGCTGGAAGGTATCACTCGAAGAACAGTTCTGGAACTGTGCGACGAGTTTGGAATTCGCTGTGAGGTCCGGGATCTCTGCCGCGACGAATTCGAAGCCGCCGACGAAATCTTTTTCTCGACTACGGCTGGCGGCATTATGCCGGTAAGCCGTCTTGGAAAAAGGATCCTGGGGAACGACCGACCGGGTCCGATTTCCGCGCGGCTGAGAACAGCTTTTTGGGACAAGCGGAAGGACGGCTGGCATGCGACGCCAGTGTCTTACGCTTCCTGATCGAAGAGCGAAATGCAGATGCGATGGCTTTTCGACCTCAACGGCAAGATTGCCCTGGTTACAGGCTCGGGCCAGGGCATTGGCCTGGCGCTTGCCCGTGGCCTGGCGGAGTGTGGTGCCCTGGTTGTCCTGAACGGTCGTCGTGAACAGTTGTTGAAGGACGCTGCCACAGACCTGCTCAAGGACGGTCTGTCGGTGGAGGTGGCGGCCTTCGACGTCACGGATGCCCTGTCTGCGCGACACGGGGTCGAGCGGATTGAGACCTCGATCGGTTCGATTGACATTCTCATCAACAATGCCGGCATCCAGCATCGATCAGCATTGGAGGATTTCCCGGAAGAGAAATGGGACGATCTTGTTCGAACCAATCTCTCCAGCATTTTCTATGTGAGCAAAGCCGTCGCCAAAGGCATGATAGGCCGCGGTCGCGGAAAGATCATCAACATCGCCTCTGTTCAGAGCGAATTGGCTCGTCCGGGTATCGCGCCCTACACGGCGACAAAAGGGGCTGTCAGAAATCTGACTCGAGGCATGTGTGCGGATTGGGCAAAACATGGTTTGCAGATCAATGCCATCGCGCCTGGCTATTTCAAGACGCCGCTCAACGAAGCACTTGGTCGGGACCCCGAGTTCTCCACGTGGCTGGAACGGCGCACGCCGGCCGGTCGATGGGGCAATGTTGAAGAACTCATCGGGGCTGCAGTGTTTTTCGCCAGCGACGCCTCCTCATTCGTCAACGGGCACACGCTCTACGTGGACGGTGGCATGACAGTGACGGTGTGAATGACTGGCCATGCTTGGGGCAAGCATGTCCTTTCGCTTCTCCATCATCCACAAAGTGGACGCGGATTCTCATGCAGGGAAGACATTCTCGAAGAAACTCAGCCTGCTACCCTTCGCTCAAGGGCAAGGTCATCTTTGTCACCGGAGGCTGCTCTGGTATTGGCGCAGCGCTGGTCCAAGGATTTTCCTGGCAAGGAGCTAAGGTAGCCTTCGTGGATATCGAGAAATCTTTGGCTGAGGCGCTTGTGACGTCCCTGTGCGAGCACGTATTTCCCCCGGTGTTCATCGAATGTGACATCCGCAATATCGATGCGCTCCAGATGACGATAGAGCGCATCAGGAGAGACCTCGGTGATATTTCAGTTCTCATCAACTATGTCGCCAATGACAGACGCGACAACAGGATGGCAGTCAACCTGCGGCCGATGTTCTTCGCTGCACAGGCTATTATCCCGCAGATGAAGCGTCTCGGAGGCGGGTCGATCATCAACTTTGGATCGTTGAGCGCGCGTACAGCGTCGAACATCCCCACATACATGACCGCCAAGGCTGGCGTGCACGGCCTGACAAAGGGGCTGGCTCGAGAACTTGGTCCTTTCAACATCCGGGTCAACACGCTTCTTCCGGGATGGGTGATGACGGAGAAACAGAGGCGCGCACATCCGACTCTGGAAGGAGAAGCCCAGATTGACGCGATACAGTCCATTCGAGCGCGCATTCGGCCCGAAGATATTGCAGCGATGGCACTGTTCCTGGCCAGTGATGATAGTGCGCTCTGTTCGTCGCAAGAATTCGTCGCAAATGGCGGATGGAGCTAGCCCTCTGCGCGGCGACTTCACGGTTCCAGTGTTACAAATCTGACAGGCTGAATTGCCGCAAATCGGCATCAGAAAGGCTGAAGGGCCTTTGCGAGACTGGCTCCGGCCCGCACTAAATCGTCGAGGCGGTTTGTTGGCGTATCGTGCTCGAGCACGAGACAGTCGATCTCGCTGATCTTGCACCCGATAGGCCCTTGTCATTGAGCACCATGATTTCGCCGACGATGATGGCGTTCTCGACGTCTACCGTTTTTTGGCACTACGGGCGACGTCGCGGTATTTCGACGTCCAGTCGACGTCGCGGCGGGTGGAGATGCGAACGCCGCCGGCGTCTATAACAATCTGGAGCGATAGCCGTCGAACTTGACCTCGTGAGACCACCCGTCGTCCTTCGGGCGGCTTGGCGACGAGCTTGCGTTCCATCGGCGGAATGAACCGAGCGGGCCGGAGCCGGCACTTACAATTTACGCACTTCTTCGATTCTAGGCGACCTGATTATATTAGCCATAACTAACAAAGATGATTCCGCACGTCGCTAGCAACAAAACGTTCAGCATCGCGTTGCAAATGAGCCAAGCCTTTGGAGGCACAAAATGGGCGACGACAACAGCAAGCGAGACTTCAGTGACCGCAACCGTGTCGGCGGATGAGTAGCTACGAGGTCGAATATTTCGCGCGGGAAACGGCGCTTCGCCAAGCCAGGTGAGCAAGCGATCAAGGCCTACGGCAAATAATCGCACTCGCCTGACCCAAGCCGCCAAGTCTTTACTCGATGCGAATGAGGCGTCGCGGCGGGGGCGTCTCACATAGACGAGGACATTTCCGACCGAGACCGACCAACTGAAATCGGCGTTATCGGCAATGCCGCGATATTTTTTCGACTTCGCAGATGCGAACGAACTGTACCCCGACGATCAAGGTACCGATCTGCCGGACGTCGAATCCGCCAGGCTCGAGGCAGCAAAGGCTCTGGCGGCGATAGTAAAAGACAAGGCGGACGGATCTAGCCGCGACTTTACGATGATCGTTCGCACCGAGACGGGCCAGGTTTTGCTACACGCTAGGATCAAATTCGAAATAGAGATGGCGCATTAGGGGCGGGGCGTCATAGAAAATACGAACGAGCGACCGTGTACCCTGCCAATCGTAATAGCGAGAGCACATACAAAACCAAGACCAACGCAACCACAGACCTGCTTTTCAGCGGGACGTTAGATCGCCAGCGCTGCTGTTTTTCCCCGGTGTACAAACCCCCTTTTTGAGCGGCCAGTTGACGGCCGTCGAAAATGATTATTAAGTTCGGTCATAGAACGAATTAATCGGAGCTGCTGTTGAACGACCTGCCGCGCATTTCTCGTCAGTTCTCGCAGCGCTCCGTCATGGAGGCGATCGTGCAAGGTGGGCCGATCTCGCGCGCTTCGATCGCAAAGCAGACCGGCTTGTCCAAGCAGACAATCTCCGAGATCGTCAGGACACTCGAGCAGGAAGGCTGGGTGCAGGAGACAGGGCGCACGAGCGGACATGTCGGACGCACGGCTGTCACTTACGAACTCGTATTTGACGCGGCCTACATCGCGGCCGTCGACCTCGGCGGCGCCAAAGTCCGGGTCGCGCTCACCGATCTTGCCTGCCAGATATTCGCGGAGGAAACGGCGCCGACCGATCCTCGGGGCGGACAGTTCATCGTCGACCAGATCGTGGATCTAGCGCTTCAGGCGGCCGAGAGGCACCGAATCTCGCGTACAAAGATAAGGCTGGCGGTGATTGGTGTTCCCGGTGCACCCGACAAGAAGACGGGCCGCGTCCTGCTTGCCCCGAATATTGCCGGCTTTGGCACGATGAATGTCGTTGGCGCTTTCGAGCACGCATTCGGATTTCATGTGGTGATCGAGAACGATGTCAATCTGGCGGTGCTCGGCGAAAACTGGCAGGGGTGCGGCCGGGGTATCGACAACCTCGCCTTCATTGCGCTGGGTACCGGTATCGGCAGCGGCCTCATGGTTGGAGGCAATCTGGTGCGGGGCGCCAGCAATGCAGCCGGCGAGATGGGCTTTTTGCCGATTGGCGCCGATCCATTCGCGCCGACATCGTTGCGCGCCGGCGCTTTCGAGCGCGTGGTCGCAACCAGCGCCATGGTTGAACGCTACGCAACGCTGACGGGCAACATCGTCAACGTGCCGACGATTTTCCACTGTGCATCCGCTGGAGACAGGCATGCCGCGACGGTACTTGACGAAACCGCGCGCTACCTCGCACAAGGCATTGTGGCCATAGCGGCAATTGCCAATCCGCAAAAGGTCGTCCTAGGCGGCTCGATCGGGCTGCGGCCGGAAATCCTGTTGCGCGTTAGGGACCTGCTGCCGCGCTGCTTCCCCTACCCTATCGCCGTTGAGGCCAGCGAACTCGGGTCGCGGGCAGCGCTCATCGGCGCTGCCGCGATCGGGCTCGGCCAGTTGCACAACACACTGTTCGGCGTCGACGCGCCCGACGGACGCATTTCGCTTCCCCCAGCCAGTTCGGCCGTGCTGCGCGAGGCCACGCTATGACCGCCTCAAAGGACATCACCACCCGCTTGCGCGCCGCCCTCGATTGGGACGCAGCGGTTGAGCTTCTGCAGGGGGCAATCGGCCGCGAAAGCATAACCGGTCACGAAGAAAACTTTGTCGCCTTCCTTGAAGACCGCATGCGCGTGCTTGGCTTGAGCGAAATTCGGCGTGCGGAATTCGCGCCCGGCCGGCCCAACCTCTGGGGTGAGCGCAAAGGTGCCGGCGCCGGCAAGCGGCTGCTCTTCATCGGCCACACCGATACGGTCCATGTCGAGGGCTGGCGCGAGCACTGGGCTGGCACCGCCAGGCAGGATCCGTTTGCCGCGCCAATGATCGACGGGCAGATCTGGGGCCGCGGCGCCGGCGACCTCAAGGCCGGCATCTGCTCCGCGCTGTCGGCACTCTCTCTGCTCGACACCGCCGACATCCAACTGGCCGGCGACGTTGCCTTTGCCTTCGTCGGCGACGAGGAGAGCGGCCAGCCTGGAACCGGCGTCTCCGCCGGCATCAAGGACTTCGTCGGCCGCATCGAGAAAGGCGAAGTCGTGGCGCCCGATTTCGTCGTCTATGTGGAGCCTACCCGCCTTTCGGTTTATCCGGCCCAAATTGGCTTCTTCATTACCGACATCACCATCACCGGACGATCAGCCTATTTCGGCGTACCCGAACTCGGCAAGGATGCCTTGCGTGCAAGCCACGCCGTCATGAGCGCGCTGTGGAAGCATTCGGAAGATGTTGCAACAAGAGCCGAGCACCCGCTGATCGGGCGTGGCTTCCTGCTGATCACCGGGCTTGCGGGCGGCGGCTACATCGCGGTGCCCGAACGCTGCACGTTGTCGCTGATCCGCAAGCTGTTGCCGGGCGAGTCGCTGGACGAGGCCGCCGCCGAAATCGAGGCAGTGGTGCGCGGCGCCGTCACCGATCCCGAAATCATGTTGGCGTTCGCCTATCCGGCAGGCCGCGATCATCCGCTCGGGGGTGACGCCGCCGAGATTGCACCTGACAGGCCGGAGGTCGGCGCTCTTGCTGCCGCCATGGCCCGATCGATGGCTGGTCGCGGCGCCATCGAAGGCGCGCCATTCTGGTCAGAGTCATCATTTTTCACCAACCGGCTCGGCATCCCCGCCGTGTACTGCGCGCCAGGCGACATTCGCAACTGCCACACCTTCAACGAACACGTCGATGTCGAGGAATATCTGGCCGGCGTCGTCGGCTTCGCCCGGTTCATGGTGGAGTATTGCGGCGTTACGGAATGAAGGACAACTGAGAGCGAAAATGGGAGAACTATCATGCTGATAGACAGACTTGTTGCTACAGCACTTGCAGGTAGCCTGATGCTCATGGCCGGTGGAGCCGGCGCACAGACAGTGGGACCGAGCGGCGAGACGGCGACACCCAGCGCCGAGGTTAGATTGTCGGATGCAGACCTGGCCGCAGTAAAGGAGAAGGGCTACAAGGCCGCGCTGCTGTGGCACACCTCCTCCGACTTCACCAATGCGGTCACGTCCGGTGCCAAGGATGAATTTGCCCGTGCCGGCATTCAAATCGTCGCCACCACCGACGCGGGCTTTGACGCCGCGCGCCAGCGCAGCGACATCGAAACCGCGCTCGCGGCGAAGCCAAACGTCATCCTGTCACTGCCCCTCGATCCGGTCACTTCGGCCGAGGCGTTCCGTCAGGCGCTCACCGACGGCACCAAGCTGGTATTCCTTTCCAATCTGCCGAAAGGCTACAAGCACGGAACCGACTATGCAGCCATCGTCACTGACGACCTGTTCCAGATGGGCAAGCAGGCGGCCGATGCACTGGCCAAGGCGCTCGATGGCAAGGGCAAGGTCGGCTACATCTTCCACGACGCCAGTTACTATGTGACGAACCAGCGCGACCAGGCTTTCAAGACAACGATCGAGAAGGATTATCCCGGCATCAAGATCGTCGCCGAGCAGGGGATCTCCGATCCGGCGCGGGCAGAAGAGCTGGCCAGCGCGATGCTCGTGCAGCATCCCGATCTTGACGGCATCTACGTCACCTGGGCCGAACCGGCCGACGGCGTGCTGTCGGCCTTGCGGGCAAGCGGAAACACCAAGACCAAGATTGTCACGCTCGACCTCGCCGAACCGGTGGCGCTCGATATGGTCAAGGGCGGCAATGTGACCGCACTGGTGGCCGACAAGGCCTATGAGCTCGGCCGCGCCATGGCCGCTGTCGGCGTCAAGGCGCTGCTCGGCCAGGAGACCCCGGCCTTCGTCGTTGCCCCGGCGCTTACCGTGACCAAGCAGAACGTTGCGCAGGGCTGGAAGGATTCGTTGAACCGCGACGCGCCGCAATCGGTGCTCGACGCGGCCAAATGACAGGGCAATGCCCGGCGGCCAATCAGGGCCGCCGACATCATAAAAACAAGGGGAACCGACATGCGCATAGCAATTGGAATGTTCTCGGCACTGGTAGCACTCGTCGCTGCCAACGCCTTCGCAGCCGAGGGCACCACCACGGGACCGAACGGGGAAAAGCCGACGCCGGCAAAGAGCGTCGTGCTCACACCAGCTGAGGAGCAGCAGATCAAGGTCGGCAAATACACCGCCGCGCTGGTCTGGCATGAGATGAGCGAATACACCAACGCGGTGAACAGCGGCGCCCAGGACGAGTTGAAGCGGCTCGGCATCACGGTCGTCGCTCAGACCGACGCCGGCTTTGATGCGGCCCGTCAGAAATCCGACGTCGAGACAGTACTCGCCAAAAGGCCCTCTATTATACTGTCCCTACCGGTCGATCCCGCAAGTGCGGCCACCGTCTATGATCCTGCGCGCCAGGCCGGCGTGAAATTGGGATTCGTCGACAATTCGCCGGCAGGCTACGTTCACGACAAGGATTATGTGACCATCGTTTCGGACGACCTTTTCCAGATGGGCAACAAGGCCGGGATCGCAATGGCCGACGCGCTCGGCAAGCAGGGCAAGGTCGGCTACATCTTTCACGATGCCGATTTCTACGTCACCAACCAGCGTGACGGAGCATTCAAGCACACGATCGAGCAGGACTATCCCGACATGAAGATCGTGGCCGAGGCCGGAATGGCCGACCCCGCGCGCAGCGAGGAAATCGCGCAGGCGATGATCACACAGCACCCGGACCTCGACGGTATCTATGTCACCTGGGCTGAGCCGGCGCTTAGCGTGCTGTCCACTTTGCGGGCGGCCGGCAACAGCCACACCAAGATCGTCACGCTCGACCTGAACGAACCGGCGGCACTGGACATGGTGAAAGGCGGCAACGTTGCGGCACTCATCGCAGACGAAGCCTACGACATCGGCGTGACGCTGGCGCGCGCCACGGCCGCCTCGTTGATCGGCAAGAAAGCCGCGCCGTTCATCGTGGTCGATTCCCTCGCCGTCACCAAGGACACTGTCAAGGACGGGTGGAAGCGGTCCCTCAACAAGGACGTGCCCGCGACCATCGCGGCCGCCATGAAATAGCGGCGGACAATGGCGCCCCGCCGGAGGAAGTGAGAATGTCGAGTGTCAACACCAGCCCCGGCCGGGCAGCGAGCTTGGTCAGCCGCTTCAACCTGCAGCAATATGTCGTCTATCTCGGATTTCTGGCGATCTTTCTGTTCTTCGCGATCGTACTGAAGGACAGCGGTTTTCTGACGGTCCGCAACCTGTCGAACATCGTGCTGCAGACGGCACCCGTGACGATCATGGCGATCGGCCTTGTCTTTGTCATGTCGGCTGGCGAGATTGATCTTTCGATAGGTTCGATCGTTGCCGTGGCAGCCCTTGCCGCCGCGGTGGCGATAAACGCCTACGGCTTGGTGGCTGGGGTGCTGGCCGGCCTCGGCGCCGGCCTGCTGATCGGCCTTCTCAACGGCGCCCTCGTGGCTTACGTCAAGTTGCCTTCATTCCTGGTAACGCTGGCGACGCTCGGGCTGTTTGCCGGCGTATCTCGCTCGATGACCGATTTGCGGTCGATCCCGGTCACCAACGACGCCTTCACCGGTTTCTTCGGCTCGGGTTCTTTGCTGGGTGTTCCGTCTTTGATCTGGTGGACGGTAATTGCCGTTGCGATCGCGCATCTCATCTTTCGCGAGACGCGCTTCGGCGCCCATGTGCTGGCCACCGGCGACAACAGCCGTGCCGCCAGTGTTTCCGGCATCAGCGTGGCGCAGATAAGGCTTGCCGTTCTGACCACAAGCGGCGGGCTCGCCGGCCTTGCCGGGCTGCTCTATGCGGGCCGGCTGCAGGCTGCGAAATACACGCTCGGCGAAACCGACCTTATGACGGTGATAGCGGCCGTCATTGTCGGCGGAACCCTGCTTAACGGCGGCAAGGGATCGATTGTCGGTGCGCTGGTGGGCTCGCTGATGATGGGCATGCTGAACAACGGCCTCATCCTGATGGGCCTGTCCGTCTCCGACCAGATGATCGTGCGCGGCTTGATCATTCTTGCGGCCGTCGCCGTATCGCTGCGCGAAAAGTCCCGTTGAAGGAGTTTTGTCATGTTCCTCGATGTTCTGCGGCGCCGCAATCCGAGCTTTATAGAAAGCGCCATGCGCCTGCACCAGGAAGGAAAGCTGCCGGCTAATTCCTATGTGCTCGACCTCGATGCCGTCGAAAGCAATGCCCGGGTCCTGAAGCGCGAGGCCGACCGGTTCGGCCTGAAGATTTTCGCCATGACCAAGCAGGTCGGCCGCGCCAGTTCGTTCTGCCATGCGCTCAAGCGTGGTGGCATCGATCAGGCCGTCGCCGTCGACATGGCCTGCGCACGGGCAACGCACAGAGCAGGCCTGAGGCTCGGTCATCTTGGCCACCTGCAGCAGATCGCAAGGCACGAGGCCAATGCGGCGGCCAAAACGTTCAGGCCGGACTATTGGACCGTCTTCAACGACACCAAGGCTGAAGAAGCCGCTGCCGGCGCAAGACTCGCCGGGTACACGCAAAACCTGCTTGCCCGCATCCGCGCCGATGGTGACGTTTTCTACCGCGGCCACGAAGGTGGTTTTGAGGCGGCCGATATCGCCGCGGTCGCCGAAAAACTGGATGGTCTCGACGGCGCACGGTTCGCTGGTATCACCACCTTCCCGGCGCTGTTGTTCGACCAGACCACGCGAACGGTCCTGCCGACACACAATCTGGCGACACTGGGCAGAGCTGCCGAAGCGCTCGCCAAGTCCGGCCGCAGCGACATAGAGGTGAACGCGCCCGGCACAACGTCGAGTGTCCTGCTTGGCGCGCTGGCCGAAACCGGCGCCACGCAATGTGAACCGGGCAATGGGTTGGCCGGCACCACCGCGCTGCACGTCATGGAGGATCTGCCGGAGCTCCCTGCCGTTCTGTATTTGACTGAGGTCTCGCATTTGTCTGGCGGCAAAGCCTACTGCCTGGGTGGCGGCTTCTATATCGATCCGATCTTTCCGGACTATGAGGTGAAGGCAATCGTGTCCGCAGAACCCACCACGGCTGCCGCCGCGCTCAGAAGCGTCGAGGTGCCGCCGCCTGCGGCAATCGACTATTACGCAATGATTGACGCTAGCGGCGCCAATGCGCCACGCCCCGGCGACACGGCGGTGTTCGGCTTTCGCGGCCAGGCGTTCGTGACCCGCGCCTACGTGGTCGGCATCTCCGGTGTCTCAAAGGGGGCGCCCCAGGTCGAAACGATCGAAAACGGTTTTGGCGAAACCGCTGCTTGGCCTGTCTAGGAGCAAGTGATGAACGCGACCACGACCGGCACGCCCCCTGTTTTGCAGCTGCGCGACATCCGCAAGAATTTCGGTGGCCTCACGGCAATCGAAAATTTCTCGCTCGAGCTCTATCCCGGCGAGATAGTGGCGTTGGTCGGCGATAACGGTGCCGGCAAGTCGACGCTGGTCAAGATCGTGACGGGGGTGCATGCTCCGACATCCGGGACGATCATCATCGAGGGGCAGGCGGTGGCAATGTCGAGCGCCACCATGGCGCGCGCCCACGGAATTGAGGTGGTCTATCAGGACTTGGCGCTCGCCGATCAGCAGACCGTCTACATGAATATGTTTCTTGGCCGCGAGCCGGTGAACCGCTTCGGCCTGCTCGACCGACGCCGGATGATCGACGACACCGAAAAGCTGGTGAAGGATCTCGACGTTCGCATCCCATCGGCTCACGCCACCATCCGCGATCTTTCGGGCGGCCAGCGCCAGGGCGTGGCGATCGCGCGCGCCACGCACTGGGCAAGCAAGCTGATCCTGCTCGACGAGCCAACCGCCGCGCTCGGCGTTGCCGAGACCGCCAAGGTCGAGACGATTGTTCTGTCGCTGAAGCAGCGCAATATCGGCGTGCTGATCATCAGCCACAGCCTCGACCAGGTGTTCAGGCTCTCAGATCGGATCTGTGTTCTGCGACGTGGCAAACAGATCGGCGTGCGCAAGACCAGCGAGACCGACAAGAACGAGATCGTCGCCATGATCACCGGGCTTCAGCACTAGCCCGGTCCGACAGAGGCGCGCCGTTCAGATATTGCGTTACCCGAGCAGCGAGTGGCATGATTTCAGATCCACGATCAGGCCTCGGCCACAGAATGTCGTCAGCATCAATCCAGCGCGCGCAGATGGCGGATGGGGCGCCCACCAGCAATCCGGTCGGCGGCTGTGGCTATGGAATTGGCGTCGATGCCGAAGTGGCGGTAAAGGTCGCCGATAGTCCCTGACTGGCCAAAATGCTCGACGCCGAGACTGCGCGTGCGATGGCCGTACACCGAACCCAGCCAGCCGAGTACCGCCGGATGACCGTCGGTGACGGAGACGATGGTGCAATGCGCAGGGAGATCGGCAAACAGCCTTTCGATATGACTCCTGGCGTGAACGAGGCCGCGTTCGCGCGCGCGACTTGCCGCTGTCCAGCCTGCGTTCAAGCGATCGGCCGAAGTCACGGCCAAAAGACCGACGTCGCGACGGTCCTCTGCCATCATGCCGATAGCTTCGATGGCCTCCGGCGCAACCGCGCCGGTATAGGCAACAATCACTTCGGCATTGGGACCCGGAGCCCGCAGCCAGTAGCCCCCGTCGATGATGTCCTGCTCGAGCTGTGGCATCATGGGACGAATGATCTGCTCGACCGGGCGCGTCGAGAGCCGCAGATAGACCGAGCCGCCGGTCTCGTCGCGCAGCCAGGTGCGCTCCGACTGAACGGCGTCGCCGTCGCGCTGCATATAATCCAGCGCAAAGCGCATGATGACGGCGAGCTCGTCGACGAAGGCCGGCTCGTAGGCCGCAAGCCCGTCCTGTGCCATCCCGATCAACGGTGTGGCGATCGACTGATGCGCTCCACCTTCCGGAGCCAATGTGACCCCGGATGGCGTGGCGACCAGCAGGAAGCGCGCATCCTGATAGCAGGCATAGTTGAGCGCATCGAGACCGCGCTGGATGAACGGATCGTAGAGCGTGCCGATCGGCAGCAGCCGTTTGCCGAAAATCGAATGCGACAGCCCAAGTGCCGACAGCAGGATGAACAGATTGTTCTCGGCGATACCCAGTTCGATGTGCTGGCCGGAGGGGCCGAATTCCCATTTCTGCGCCGAGGCGATGCGTTCGCTGCGGAAAGTGTCCGCAAGTGACTGACGCGCGAACAGGCCGCGCCGGTTGACCCAGGGACCGAGATTGGTCGAGACCGTGACATCGGGCGATGCCGTGACGATCGCGTCGGCGAGCGGCCCGCCAGCGCGCGCAATCTCGTCCAGAATTCTGCCGAAGCCGACCTGCGTGGAGACGCTGCCTTTGGCTTCCGCAACGAGACGACCGGGGACCACGATGCGCTGGGCGTGCCGGCGCCGCTGGCCCTTTGCCGCGAACGGAACGGCGTCGAGGAACCGTTGCAGCTCCAGATCTCCAACAGCCAATCCCTCGAAGGCGTCCCACTCCCGCCCGTCGCCGACCGACATCGAGGCACGAAGGACCGCCATCTGATCCCTGGTCATCAAGCCGGCGTGGTTGTCCTTGTGGCCGGCGAGCGGCAGGCCGAAGCCCTTGATCGTATATGCAATGAAGCATGTCGGTCGATCGTTGCCGCGTGCCGTCCCGAAGGCCTCGATCAGGCATGGCAGGTCGTGGCCGCCGAGATTGGTCATCAGCGCGGCGAGCTCGGCATCGGAGCGCCGGTCGAGAAGCGATGCCAGGCCCGGCTTGTCTCCGATGTCGGCGACCAGGCGCTTGCGCCAGGCGCCGCCGCCTTGAAACGTCAGCGCCGCATAGAGCTGGTTCGGGCAGGCCTCGATCCAGGCCTTTAGCGCCTCGCCGCCGGGTTCGGTGAAGGAGGCTTCGAGCAGCGAGCCATATTTCAGGATCACGACGTTCCAGCCGAAATTCCGGAAAATGTTTTCGAAGCGTTCCCAAAGGCCTTCGCGAACCACGGCATCGAGGCTCTGTCGGTTGTAGTCGACGATCCACCAGCAGTTGCGCAGGCCGTGTTTCCACCCTTCGAGCAGCGCCTCGAAGATGTTGCCTTCGTCCATCTCGGCATCGCCGATCAGCGCCACCATGCGGCCCTCGGGCATGCTTTCGTCGCGGGCGCCGAGATAATCCTGCACAAGCGAGGCAAACAGTGTCTGCGCGACGCCGAGGCCAACTGAGCCGGTGGAGAAATCGACGTCGTCGACATCCTTGGTCCGCGACGGATAGCTTTGCGCGCCACCGAAGGCGCGAAACCCTTCGAGCTTCTCCCTCGTCTGATTGCCCAGAAGATACTGGATGGCGTGAAACACTGGCGAGGCATGCGGCTTCACCGCGACCCGGTCGTGTGGCCTCAGCACCGAGAAATAGAGCGCGGTCATGATCGTCACCAGCGACGCCGAGGATGCCTGGTGTCCGCCAACCTTCAAGCCGTCCGTATTTTCCCGCAGGTGATTGGCGTTATGGATCATCCATGTCGACAGCCAGAGCACCTTTTTCTCCAGTGCCGAAAGTGCCTCCAGTTTTTGTTTGTCCATGCTGCAAGACTCCCGGTTGCGATGTCTCAATCCTAGGGCTGAGCAAAAGCCAATTGTCGCTAAACTTGCATGAGATTGGCAGCCGCGTTAGCTGGTTGTGCCAATATCAGCCAATGGAGTAACGTTCGATGCCAAAAGGTCGACTGGACAATATCGACCGAAAGATCATTGCCGCGCTGCAGGTCGATGGCAGGATGACGGCGCAGCAGCTTGCCGAGCGGGTCGGCCTTTCGGCCTCGCCCTGCGCCCGCCGGGTCCGCCTGATGGAGGATATGGGGGTGATCACCGGCTATGCCGCACTGATCGACCAGGATATGGTCGATCTGCCGATCTCGGTGTTTGCCTCGATCAAGCTTGAGCGCCAGCGCGAGAGCGAGCTGAACCGGTTCAACGCGGCAATCGCGCGCTGGCCGGAGGTGGTCGATTGCTATCTGATGACTGGCCAGCGCGATTATTTGCTGCGTGTGGTGGTGCGCGACCTGCACGCCTATGAGCGCTTCCTGAAGGAAAAGCTGACGCGGCTCGATGGCGTCTCCTCGATCGAGTCCAGCTTCGCGCTTGCCCAGATCAAGCGATCGAACCGGTTGCCGGTAGAGCCATGATCTTTTGGACGGACCCGCGTGTCGCAGGTCTTGCAGCAAGTGGGCAATATGGGTTCGGCACGCCTCAATACTGACTGTGATTTCTGGTATTTCCGCCGGCTGCAATTGGAGCTTATGCGTCATGATTGCGGCGATTAGATAAAGAATTTTTGTTGCGCCTGGCGAGCATCGTCTGCCTTCCGGCGCATCAGCCGCCGCCGCGCGGATTGCTCAAGAACCTGGCTGACCGCCAAAGCCAACCAGGCTGCAATGGCGCGGGACGTCCACCATTTGGCGGTCCTCTTCCGGGAAAACCGGTCAGAGGCGATCAGAAAAGTGCCGGTGCTGCTCGACATAGCGCGCCATGGCACTGGAGGGGTCTGCAGATTTTGCGCAACGAAGAACGCCGTCTTTCCGGTGCGACGGCGGAACGTCAACCCGGAAGGGACAAGGACAATGCGAGTTGAACCCAAGAAAACGAACCAGGCAGCTTCTGACGCTATGAATGCGCTTTGGGCGCTTGAACACGCGATCTGCAACTGTTGCCTCGAACCGAGTCTGATCGCGCTCGTAAGGATGCGCGCATCCCAGATCAATGGCTGCGCCTACTGCATTCATATGCACACAAGGACGCTCGCGCGCTCGGCGAGACGGAAGAGCGGGCTCTATCTGCTCGATGGCTGGCGCAGGGCAGATTCGCTGTACAGCGAGCGCGAACGCCGCCCTCGCCTGGACAGCGGCCCTTTAGTGACGAAGAGCTCGCCCAGCTGACCTTTCTCACCGGCACCACCAATCTCTGGGACCGTCTCGCTGTCGGCTTCCGATTGGTCCACCCGGAACGCACGAGGCCTACCGACATCAGCCAGGCGCGTTCCTCGTTTGAGCCGGCGAGCGCCAAAGCCCTCTTCATTGCAAACCATTTTCGTCAGGAAAAGGAACTCCAGGAGGAGAGCTGAAATGATTTCAAATCCGCGCCAGCGGGGCATCGCTCATTTTGAACGGCTTTTCGGCGCCGGAGCCGTCCAGGCTTCGCACGGGCTGCCCAGCTTGGAGCTTTCGACTTGCCGGCGGAGGATGGGAATGCGTTCCCCGACGCCGGGCACTCGCCGTCCTTTCGCGGTGTGTTTCTGACGGCCCGGCCGTTTACTTCAGTTTGCAGCCTCAACTCATCCCACGCCGCAGCAGCCAACTACGTGAGCTCGTGAATTGTAACGCCGGGAACAACAGTCTTGGCGATCTCGCACAGGTGCTGGTGATGCGTCAGATAAATCACCTGGCCAGCGCTTGCCATCTGACCAAACAACCTGAAAACCTCCTCGGACCGGAAATGGTCGAAGGTCATGATCTCGTCGGCAATGAATGGCACAGAGGGGTCGAAACTGGGCGAACTCGTAATATCCGGCAAGCCGCAGGGCCAGCTAGAGCTGAAAACGCGCACCCTTTGAGAGCGCGTCGGCGACCTTGGACTGCCCGTCGCGCTGCAATGCGATGAGGACTTCTCCGCCCTTCACGGGTTGGGTCGCAAGCCCCGAATACTGACCGCGCGCGATAAGTGCGAAAGCATCAGATGTCCGTTTGATCATGCCGGAGCGATGGTCCCGACGGCCAGCGGCTACTAAGCCTTGCCTATGCGTTCAACGCAATCTATATTCTGTTCAACACAGGAGGTTCTCATGGCTGCGCAGACACGGACGGCTGCAGAAAGCGAAGCAACGGTCGCATCGACCCGCAATAAACTTGTACTGGAGCAAGCGAAAGCCGCCGGCCTCCTCGGCGCCGCGAAGAATACCCGTCTTTCGGCGCGGGTGCCCGCGGAGTTGATCGAGGCGGCCAAGAAGCGCGCCCATGTCACCTCGGACACCGAGCTGTTGGAACTGGCGCTGTCGCGCCTGGCCCTCGAAGATGACTTTGGCGCCCGCCTGGTCGGACGTAAGGGCAGTATCCCGGCGGACATAGATCTTGGGGTTTGATCTTTCCGAAACGCTCCGATCGCTAAAGCCCCAAAAGCACAACGGAACGCTGAAGCGCAGGGCCGACGACGATCTCCCATGGGTTGCTGACGAACCTGCGATCGGGGGACCGCTGTTTCTGGATACGAGCGTCTATCTGGATGTCCTGCAGGGACGATCGCCGGTTGAAGTCGATACGCTGCTTACCTATCGCCGATGCCACCATTCCGCTGCCTGCCTGTCTGAGCTGACCCAAGCCTTTGGTCGGCTGGACCCTAAGCATGCATCCACAAAAGCTGTCCTCGAGACGATTGAAGCCACGGTAGAGGACATTCCGGACTACCGACTTCATGCACCGGACGATGCGATCTGGGGACAGGCCGGGGTCTTGGCTGGCTTGCTCTTCCGGCTGAGCAATCTGCCCAAGAGGGAGGGGCACGAGCGGCGCTTCCTAAATGACGCCCTCGTGTTCCTGCAGGCGCGTCAGTTGGGTGCGAGCGTGCTGACCGGCAACGTCCGCGATTTTGATTTCCTCACCCAGGTTCTGCCGACGGGACGGATCATCCTCTATCGAGCTCGGCCGGAACGGCGGTCATCATGAACGTCACGGTTGGTCCTCCTGTCGATATTCTTCACGAACTGGAACAGCTGGATCGGGGGCCGGCGACTGAGGTCAATCATCTGCAGAATACGCCGGCCTTTCTGGGTGTTGTGAAGCTGGGTCAAACTCGATACCCACATTAGATCCGGCTCTATTTGGCGGTTTTCGCTTGCCTTGGCGGCCCGCCAGCTAGGCTTGCCTGTCTCGTCCGTGGCCAGGGTTCCGGTTTGGCGGCGAGTGCAACCGGGATCGCGGACCGGCTTGATAACGCGACGAAAAGTACAGCGTCGAGGCGACTGCACCTCTGCCCGCTTTATCTGGCATCACACCTTCCGGCAATCTCGTTCGGTCCAAACCAAGTGCAGCGCTTTTCTGCGATCGAGCTTGAGCAGCTTTTTGATGTTCCGCAGCTTCACCGCGCGAATGAAAAGTGGTCGTTCGATAGCGGACGTTTCTCCCAGTTCCGACGCGGGCGTAGCTTATCCGGCTCATAATGTGTCACCTCAATGTCTAGACTCGAGGCTTGGTCACAAATAGTCGATGCCAACTCCGACGTTACGCGCCCAAAAAGCCATTGATCCGGAGCACGACCCCTGCAAAGTCCGACCTTTACAGGAACATTTCGCCTATGGCGGAGTTGGGCGCGTTGCCCGCGATAAGGTGCCAACGGTGGTCCCGGCGGACTTTTGGGAGGAAGCCATGATACGTGCCATCCCTTCACTCCACCTTTCCCGTCGCCGCGCATTGCAATTTGGGCTGGGAGCCAGCCTCGCCGCCACGACGGGCCTGGCGCCGGTTTCGCGCGCCTATGCCAAGGAGGAAGTGCAGGATGAGGACATTTTCCGCTTTGCGCTCAACCTGGAATACATGGAGGCCGAATATTATCTTCGCGGCACCACCGGAAAAGGCATCGACGCCGAGGATGCCGGTTCGAAACCCGGCGATGTCGTCGGCGGAAAGAAAGTGTCCTTCGAAACGCCCGCCATCGGCGAATTCATGCAGGAGGTTGCTGAAAACGAACTCGCGCATGTCCGGTTCTACCGCAAGACGCTTGCAAAGAACGCAGTCGACAGGCCGGCCATCGATTTCGATGCGGGGTTCAAGGCGGTTGCGGAGGCAGCGGGCCTCGGGCGGGACTTCGATCCCTTCGGCAACGAAACGAACTTCGTTCTCGGCGGCATGCTGTTCGAGGATGTCGGCGTCACCGCCTATGCCGGTGCGGCGACGGTTCTGAAGAACAAGGACTTCCTCGCAGCCGCCGCCGGCATATTGGCGGTCGAGGCCTATCACATGGGAATGGCGCGCTCCACTCTATACCGGAAGGGAGAGAAAGCCTGGAAGGCCGCCAACGCCGTCTCCGATGCACGAGACAAGATCGACGGGCCGGAAGACAAGGACCAGGGCATCCAGGTGAATGGCAAGGCCAATTTCGTTCCTTCGACGCCCGACGCGATCGCGTTCACCAGGACGCCGCAGGAAGTGCTGCGGATCGTCTATCTCACCGACAAGGACGGAGTGAGCAAGGGCGGCTTCTATCCGGAAGGGATGAACGGGACCCTGAAGAGCACCTGAGTCGCTCGCGACAGGCGATCGGATCGCCGGAAGAGATGCAGCGGGCCTGCGGACGGCACTGCTGGTACGGCTGCGCGACGATCACCAATCAAATCCGCCGCAGGAGTCTTACGCTCCCGGTTTGTCCATCCTAACGATGCCAACCCCGGCGGAGCGGGAGCCTTCCATCGCGTCGATTTTGAGCAGCTCTTGTTCTGACCCTTTGTTGACCGCGGTTTTGAGACAAATGCAGGAGCTGTCCGGTTCAGCGCGATTCCTGAATTGACATCAGGGCCGCCGCGCCCTGACCTTACCGGGGCCGCAGCGTCTCGCACTTGGCGAAGTCTTGCGCTGCCGAGTTCTGCAATAGGGACAGGCAGGCTGTCAACTCACCCCAGCCAATACCTCGGCCCCGGCCCCTTGCGTCCTGCCATATCGGCAGGGTTCGCAAGGCTACACCGGTCCATCGACAGGCAGCCGCAACCGATGCACTCGGTAAGCCCCGACCTCAGGCGCTGCAACTCGGCGATGCGCTGGTCGATGCGCTTGGTCCACTGGCCCGACAACCGCGACCAATCCCGACGCGACGGCACGCGATCGGCCGGCAACTTGGCCAGCTCGGCGCCGATCTCCTCAAGTGTCAGCCCAATTCGCTGCGCGAAGACGATGAAGGCGATCCGGCGCAGCACGGATCGCGGGTAGCGTCTGTGTCCCGAGCCGGCCCGCTCGGACACGATCAGCCCGCGCTCCTCGTAGAAGCGCAGGGCCGATGAGGCGACGCCGCTGCGCCGTGACACGTCGGTGATGGTCAGCATGGAACCCATGCATGAACCAAAGCACAATTCCCGCTTGACTTCAAGTTAACTTTAACTTGTAGCAAGAGGCATACGGATTAAGGGAGCACTGGCAATGCAGACGAATATCGAACTTCAGGGACTTCGCGTGGCGGTCACGGGCGGCACGTCCGGTCTCGGACTGGCGCTTGTGCGGCAGCTTGCCGCACAGGGTGCGTGCGTCGCCTTCGTCGCCCGCACCGCCGCGAACGTCGCACGCATCGCTGACGAGACGGGCGCGCACGGCGTTGTCGGCGACGTCGGCAAGAAGGAGGACACCTACTCGATCGCGCTACAGGTAACCGCGAGCCTCGGCGGGCTCGACGTCCTGATCAACAATGCCTCGAGCCTCGGCCCTGTCCCTCTGGCGCTCCTCGCCGATACTGAGTGCGAGGAGCTGGAAACAGCGCTCGCCGTCAACCTGGTCGGCGCGTTCCGGCTGACGAAGGCTCTTTTCGGTGCGCTTGCGGCGTCCGCGCGCGGCGGCCGTGGCGCGATGGCGATCAACATTTCCAGCGACGCCGCGGTGAACGCCTATCCCGGCTGGGGAGCATACGGCGCGAGCAAGGCCGCTCTTGCCCATCTGACGGCGATTTGGGACGAGGAGGCGAAAGCAGACGGCATCCGGCTCCTCGCACTTGACCCCGGCGATATGGACACCCCACTGCACGCGCTCGCGATCCCTGATGCTGATCCGGCGACCTTGAAGCGCCCCGAGGAGGCAGCTGCCGAGATCATCGAAAAGATGCTCGACGCGTTGCCGGTCCGCTCTACGCGTCTCGCCGGAGCACATGCATGATTGCCGCCGATCGTCCCGATCAGCGCTCCGCCAGGCTGTTCGTCGTCGAGGCGGACGGCACGATGCGCGACCTGCCGCGAGCTGGACTCGCGACGCTGTTCAACCCCGGCGATCTGGTCGTCGCCAATGACGCCGCGACCTTGCCTGCCAGCTTGCACGGCACGCATGTCCCAAGCGGTGAGGCGATCGAGATCCGCCTGGCGGGCTGGCTATCACTTCCCGATCCAACCCGTTTCGTGGCGATTGCCTTCGGCTCGGGCGATCACCGCACGCGCACGGAAGACCGGCTGCCTCCACCTCCGCTGTCACCAGGCGATCGCCTCCGGCTCGGCTCGCTTGACGCCGTCGTCGAGCGCCTTCTCGACCATCCACGCCTTCTCGAATTGCACTTCCCAGGCAATCGCGCAGCGGTGCTTGCAGGACTGGCGCAGCACGGCCGGCCGATCCAATACGCGCATGTTCCCGAGCCGTTGGCACTGTGGGATGTTTGGACGAAGATTGCCGCCGGGCCGGTCGCGTTCGAGGCGCCATCGGCAGGCTTCGCGCTCGACTGGCGCACGCTCCAAGCCTGGCGTCGGCACGACATTGGCTTTGCAACACTCACGCATGCTGCGGGCGTCTCTTCTACCGGCGATCCCGCGCTCGACTCGCGCCTTCCCTTCGACGAGCCATACCGCATCCCTGGGCGCACCGCGGCGCAGGTCGCGTGGGCGAAGCTGCGCGGCGGCCGCATCATTGCGATCGGCACGAGCGTAGTGCGCGCACTTGAGGCAGCTGCCAATCCCGGCGGCAATGTGCGTGCCGGAAATGGCATTGCGACAGGGCGCATCGCGCGGGGCACGCGGCTTCGCGTGGTCGATGCGGTTCTCACGGGCGTCCACCAGCCCGGCGAAAGCCATTTCGAGCTCTTGCGCGCCTTTGCCGACGATGCTCTGCTCGCCAAGGCCTCCGCAGCCTTCATCGCGTATCGATACCGCGCGCATGAATTCGGCGATTCCATGCTGCTCAATCGCCAACCGCTGCTTCTATCGCGCGAACGGAACCGTGCCGAGGTGCTCCCGAGATGCGCGCCATGCGCAACTATGCGGGCCATCGGCTCTCGCCCTGGCTTGGCCATCTGATGGTGTCGCGCTCCGAGACCGCCAGACCGCTGCTAACCCGGGCGAGATCATGCAGCTCCCGCCCGCCGACGAGATCGTCATGGTGGCGGGCACGCCGCCGATCCGCGCGAAGAAGGCGCGCTACGAGGATCGCCGTTTCAAGGACCGGCTCATGGCGCCGCCAGTGCTTGCCAGGCCGGCACAGCCGGGCACGGACGACTGGAGCCCGGCTGCCGCTTCGGGCCAGGCCGGCGAGCATCGTGTGATCTCGTGAAGCCAATCGGCGCCGTCGGGCGCTTCGTCGACCAGGCGCGTCAGCTGAGGCTCGATCCATTTCGGCGGATGCGTTTTATTCGGCTGAGGGATCCACCGTCTTCCGCGTCAATTGAGATAAAGCGCCGTCATGCGGGCCAGACTACCACATGATGACGGTATATCCGCTGCAGCTTCTATCGGAAATTCCGCGTCTTCACCTTGATGCCGTCGATGTGCTCGTATGGATCGACGATGTTTCGGCCCTTCGACAGGCTCCGCGGATCGACACTCGGCGCGCCGTGATGGGCTTCGTCACCGCGGCCATGCGGCACGGGAAACGGCGTCTCGCGGTTTCCCAGGCTGGCCAGCTCGGGCGACAGGTCGGTCAACTGATGGGAGACGAGATGCACCACCTCCCCTTCCCGCTGGATGCGGCCGCGCACGCCGAGCATGGCCGACGAAAGAAGCACGCGACGGAATTTCTCGAATACCTTGACCCAGACGACGACGTTGGCGGCGCCCGTCTCATCCTCCACGGTGAGGAACATGAGGCCTTTGGCCGAGCCTGGCCGTTGCCGGACCAGAACCAGGCCGGCAGCCTCGAGCCAGCTTCTGTCTCGCGCCTGCATGGTCTCCTGACAGGTCACGATGCTGCGCCGGCGAAGATCGGCACGCAGAAACGACGCCGGATGGCTGCGCAAGGTCAGCCCAACATGGCCGTAATCCTCGACAACGTCGCGGCCGGCCGTCATGGGCCTGAACGCAACAACAGGCTGGTGGATCTCAGGCAAAGTCTTCTTCTCACGGCAAGCAGCGGCCGCAAACAGCGGCAGAGGTTCGTCGCGAAACCGGCAACGCTGTCCAACGGCGTGCGCACCCTGGTACCGCTATACATTAGCACCGGCACCCGCGTCGTGGTGATGACTGCGGATGGCGCCTACGTGGAGCGCGCGAAGGAGTGCGTGCAGCGATCTTCAGGGCGGTCAAACAGCTTTGTGCTGGCGTATCGCCAGACGAACCTCGCTGGCGACCTATCGAGTTCGCGCCTCGGTGCGGACGCTCATCTCTCACCGAGAACCGGCATTTAATCAAGAACTAGCTAAATTAGCAGTTTCTTGCACACCTTTGGAACTTTGTAGCTTTCGTTACATTTTCAACCGCATGCGAGACTCTGTGGTCCACGGCCCTGGAATGACGGTGAACAGATCACCGCCTCGCTACTCGCTCGTCCTGCCCATATACAATGAAGAACAGGTGCTGCCTCGGCTGATCGAGCGGATCAGTTCGCTTATCGACCGGCTGGACGGCGAAACCGAGGCCATCTTCGTCGATGACGGAAGCCTCGATGGAAGCGTCGAATACCTCCAAAAAGTGGTTGCCGCCGAGCCGCGCTTTCGGCTGATCGAATTTTCCCGCAATTTCGGCCACCAAGTGGCGATTACCGCCGGTATGGACGCCGCTGCGGGCGATGCCGTCATCGTCATGGATGCCGACCTGCAGGATCCGCCGGAAGTCGTTCTCGATCTGGTGGCCAAGTGGAAGGAAGGCTTCGAGATCGTCTATGCCCGCCGGGTCAAGCGCGAGGGCGAATCCTGGTTCAAGCGCTTTACGGCAAGTCTTTTCTATCGCCTGCTGGAGAAAATGACGTCGGTCGATATTCCGCGAGACGTCGGCGACTTCCGCCTGGTCGGCCGCAAGCCGCTGGAAACCTTCAAGCGTATGCCCGAACATGACCGCTTCGTCAGGGGCATGTTCGGCTGGATGGGCTTCAAGCAAACGACCGTGCCATTTGAGCGCCACGCGCGAACCCTGGGCCAGACCAAATACCCATTCTGGAAGATGGTGCACCTTGCGGTTCACGGCATCGTCAGTTTCTCCGAGAAGCCCTTACGCCTGGCGCTCTGGGGCGGATTGGCCATTTCCGCGCTTGCGGTGGTCTTTGGCGCCTATGCCATCTTTGCCTCGTTTTTTGAAACCGGCATCATTGCCGGGTGGACATCCACGGTGGTGATCGTGTCGCTCCTGTGCGGCATCAATCTTTTCATGACCGGTGTGGTAGGGCTCTACGTTGGCAGTATCCACGCCGAGGTGAAACGCCGCCCGCTTTATGTGATTAACCGGCTCACCGGCTTCGACGAGGCGATGCGTACCGTCTCTGGTGAGCGCCGCCTATCGTTTCACAAGCCCAGGAGTGGAGTCCCCGCCAATGGCCGAACTCTTCGACAGCTATAATTCCAACTATGGCGAGGCGGTCGAAGGGTCCATCCGATTTTCCGGACTCGGGCACGACTTCTTCCTTGTCGCCAAGGCGGACCTGCTGCGGCGTCTGGTGGTCGAGCGAAAGCTTCGGCGGGGTGGGGCGGCTGTAAGGGCGCTGGATATCGGCTGCGGCGTCGGTTCGCTCCACCCCTACCTCGACGGCGCTTTCGACAGCCTCGATGGCTGCGACGTGTCGGAGCAATCAATTTTGCGCGCCGGCCAGGACAATCCAGGTGTGACCTATAGGGCCTGCACGTCGCCGAGTCTGCCCTACGAGGATGGCGCGTTCGATCTGGCTTTCGCCAGTTGCGTCGTCCATCACGTTCCGCCCTCCTCCTGGTCCGATTTCTTGCTGGAATTGCGGCGTGTCGTGCGGCCAGGTGGCCTCGCCTGCATCATCGAGCACAATCCCTATAATCCCCTGACGCGTCTTGCGGTGTTCCGGTGTCCGTTCGACCACGACGCGGTCCTCCTCAACGCTGCCAACGCAGCGTCCCTCTTTCGGGAGACCGGGTTCCGGGACATCCGATCCGAGCATTTCCTGCTGCTGCCGTCGGCAAGGCCTTTCGCCAGAAGAGTCGAGCGCGTATTCGCGCCTTTGCCGCTTGGAGCGCAGTATGCGTGCAGTGCGCATGTCTGAGCGCCGTTCGACCGGCGACGCCGGGCTGAGGCTGCTGGCGCGCTTCGGGTCGGTCGGCATCGCTGCAACGATCCTATATGCAGTGATGGCCACCGCTTTGGTCGAATGGCAACGGTTCGGCCTCTCGCCGGTCGGTGCCTCGCTCGCAGCTTATACCGCTGCCGCCCTGTTTTCTTATCTCGCGCATAAGTTCGTGACCTTCGCGTCGAGCGGATCGCATCGATCGGAGGCTCCGCGTTTTCTCTTGCTGACGGCAACCGGCTTCGCGGTGGCTTACGCGGCGCCGGCGCTTTTGACTGCGAAACTCAGTCTGCCGCCGATCATTGCCATCCTGGTTACATGCTTGCTTGTTCCAGCGGTCAATCTCCTCATGCTCGACCGCTGGGTTTTTGCGCAGCGAAGACGCGGCCAGCAGCGCGATCGCCCGCCCTAATCCGCGTCAATGGGATCGAGCCGGAGCGACAACAATTTGATGGAGCGCTTATAGATGTTGCTGGCGGCAGGAGTTTGCGGAATGCCGTCGAGGTAGTCGAAGGCAATGTCGAGTGTCTTGGCCTCGCCGAGAGCCGCCGGTGGGATGACGAACGAGACGGTGCGTGGCTCTTTGCCGGACAGCGTCACCGCATGCACCCGAACGCCGTTCACCGAGATCACAATCCTTTGCGTGATCTGTGGCGGACGAATGACGGCGGCCATTTGCAGCGTGGCAGTCAGGCCGTCGCGAAGCGGCGGTATGTCCAGGCGAAGCCGCGAGGTCTCGCCCAGCGAATGGGTGCCGTCGGCTACCGGCCCCGACCAGCCACAGACCATCATGCCGGTTGCCTTTTTGGCTCCGTCGGACCGGAACGACACCGTCTCGCCAAGTGTGTAGCTGCCGACCGCATCGCGATTGAGGCAGGTCGTCGTCCGGTCGATGTAATAGGCGCGATAGTCGGCATTGACGTCTGGATTGAGAGCAAGCGCAAGCATGATGATTTCCGCCCCGGCCAGAACCGCCGCCAGCGTGTAGCCGCCAAGCGAGGCCGCGCGCCGATGCAGGCCCGGAGTGCTAGACCAGGGCAAGATAGCCCCCGATCCACGCGACGGTTATGAAATAGCAGGCGCCCAGGAAGAGACCCAGAGCCGCAAGAAAAGTCAGCTTCGACGCCGACAACAACGTGGTCAGCAACATTGTCAGAGGCGCAAGCCCAATGACGTATCTGACCATCGAGGCCAGGTTGGTGATCAGCGGCAGGATGATGCAGCAGGCGCAGAACAACGCGGCGCCATATTGCCTGCGAACCGCCAGAACCGCCGATAGTGCCAGTCCTATGAGTGCGGCGAGCGCGCTCCATTGCGGCGCCGTAGGCAGCCATCCAGTCGTCGGAACGGCCGAGAGTCCATCCCATATGAAGGCGAGCGGATTGCCCACCACCCGTCCAAACGCGCGCTGGACGTGCAGGAAGGCAAAGCCGTCCCCGACCGTCAGATAGAGGAACAGGATGTAGGCGAACAAGCCGGCAGGCGAGATGAGAATTGCAACGAGCAGATCCGGTCGGCCAAGCACCCAACGTGGGAAAGAAGGCGCCGATCCGCCCTTTGCGCGGTAATCCCTGAACATCTGAATGACGGTCGCAAATACAACAAGCACTCCGACGAGCCTGGTTGCCGACAGCAGAGCCGATGACAGCGCCGCGGTCAGATAGCTGGAGCGTTTGAGTGCCAGAAAAACGCACGACGTCAGGAGCACGAAAAGAGGTTCAGTCAGGAAAGTCGTAAAATGAAAGGAGAACGGCCCGCTGAGCAGAAAGGCGCAATACAGCACATAAGCGCGCATGTTCTTCTCGAGCAGCGGCCACGCCACCAGACACGCCGCATAGCTGCACACAATCGACGTGATCGATGCGAGCAGTATCGTCGGCAAAGGGAAAACAGACCGGATTGCCGCCACCACCATCGGATAGAGCGGGAAGAAGCCCCAGCGTCCGACATTGCTCTGGTTTGGGACGGGAAAGCGCTCATAACCATGTTCGGAAATGTCGACATACCACGCGCAATCCCACCGGCAGAGCGCTTGGGCATAGGACGCGAAGCCTGGTTCCGCCGAGACCGAACTGAATGCGGCATAGCGGATGGCCAGTCCACTCACGACGAACAACAGCGGCACCGCCGCGACCGCAATAAAGCGGCCGCCGGCGTTCGGACGCGCGACAGCTTCGAGCGCCAAAATCTGCCTCCACCCGTTCAAGTGGCTGGCGCCACTGAAAGCTAGATGACGCGCGCGCCGGCGAATTCAAGGCATGCAACGCGGCTCAGATGGCGATAGAGCTGCCCCGCGCTTCTGAGCCAGACCAGCATCTCGCCGGGGTCGCGATTGTCCCAGGTAAAGTACGGCACGGCGGTGAGTTTCGCTTCCGCCACCGCGCCAGGAGATGCCGGCCGAACAGCTTGCCGAAGATAAATTGCAGCACGTCGCTGCCTTGCACGGTGATGATCAGGAAAGCGATCAGCAACAGGTTGCGGCCTTCGAAGCTTGGGCGATCCGGTGAGGTGATCGATCATTCAACATAAGCGCGTTTCCGCTGAATCGGCGGCGGAAATTGGTCGAAGGTATCGCCCGGGTCCTGGAATCCAAAAACCTGGAGGACGCGAATGCCTTCTGGCGCAGCACCGCCAAGACAATTCTCGTTCAACTCCGGCAGGCACAAGCTGAGCGGCCGACATGCGGGCGCTTCTCTGAGTTTCAGTTCTCCTCACGGGCCGCAGCTTAATAGCGGCCATTCGGCAAAAGGAACAAAGTGCGGTGTCGCTGGTTGAGATTTGTTGAGACCAGAGCGGAGGCTTTCGCCGCTGTCTCATCCAGCGCAAGGATTCGCCGTGGGCATTCTCGAGAGCCTGAAGAAAGCTACCGAGCAGGCGACGGGTATCGCGCGACCGAGAAAGCAAGATCTCGCCGAATTTGTGAAGATGAAGAAGCCACTCGAATTTCGGTTCAAGGATGACGGCCTCGTGCCGAACCACCCCTTCTGGCCGTTTGTCGTCTATCGCGGCGCCGTAAGGTCGGTGGAACAATTTGATTCCGCAGCCGTGCCGGAAGAGCTTTTCGAGGCCAATGGCTGGTGTAGCGGCTGGCGGGACGGCATCTACCACTACGTCCATTACCATTCCCGCAAAAATGAAGTGCTTGGGGTTGCGGGCGGCACCGGCAAGGTTCGGTTCGGGGGCAACAGGGGCCGTACATTGTCCTGGAAGGCCGGCGACATGGCAGTTCTTCCGGCCGGCACCGGTCACCAATGTCTCTCCGAGTCTGCTGGTTTCCTGGTGGTCGGCGCTTATCCCGCATCCGAGGCTTATGACGAATGCACGACAGCCCAGGAACATGAGCGGGCATTACGAACGATTCCCAAGTTGGCCGTCAACGCAAGGATCCGGTCTATGGGAGCAAAATGCCGCTGGTGTCAGTGTGGAAAAAATGAAGCTTGAAGATGAAGTCCGCCACGTTTCCGAAGACTTGGACGATGATGTACTGAGTGACGCTGTGCGGGCGCTGCATCGTCGGGTGAAGATCGTTCATGATTTCGATATCCCCTACATTGCTGGATACAGCAAAGATGGCAGGACGATTTATATCGATCGCCATATGCCTCGCACTATGGATTGGAAATCGGCCAAGGTCCGGCTTGCCCCATTTCTGCTAACGCACGAAATCGTTGAAAAGGCGCTCCTAGACGAACTCGGGCTTCATTATCTGCACGCGCATCAAATCGCTCTTCGAGCCGAACGCGATGCAGTGAAGGCGGCGGGTGTTGGCTGGTCAGCTTACCAGGCCTTCAACAAAAAGAACGAAAAACCGATCTCCGAAGAGAAGCTCAAGAAGATCCCCAAGGATCTTGACCTGACGCCCTACCGCGACATGAGTGACTTTTCAACGCTAGAGCGTCTGCTGAAGGCGCAACGATAGTCGGACAAGCCAATGGTCCTCGCTTGCCAGTTCTGTGACCGCCGCCTCGACAGTTCAACATCGACGAGCTCGCGGCACATGTGCAAATGAGCGCATCGACCCTGCACCATCGTTTTCGCCAGCTGCAGCTCGTTCGCGTGGCGCTGCGTGCACCGAACTTTCGCGGTGGTCCCGTGTTCTCAACCGAGATACACAAAAGTTACCCGTAAAAGCGAGTCGTTCAAGCCGCTTGGGTTTTCATGTCTTCGCCGCTCACCATTTTGATCACAGCGGAGAAATCGAGCTTGCCTGAGCCGAGGACAGGCACTTTCGCAACGACGCGCACTTCGGCCGGCACCATCAGGTCCATGGCGCCGTTGGCCCTGGCGAAGGCCAGGAATTCGGCACGCGTGGCGTTGACAGCCTCGGTAATGAGGACCAGCTTTTCGCCCTTGCGCGCATCTGGCACGGCGGCGACTGCCGAGAGCGAGCCTTTCCACAATTCGCCCGCCAGTGCCTCGACGGCGGCCAGCGAAACCATCTCGCCACCGATCTTGGCAAAGCGCTTCGCGCGGCCTCGAATGGTGATGAAGCCGACGTCGTCGACGGCGACCACGTCACCGGTGTCATGCCAGCCGTCTTCGAGCGGCTCGAGCACGCCCGGCTTCTCGGTGCGCAGATAGCCCGCCATGACATTGGGCCCGCGCACGAAAAGCCGTCCGCCATCCTCGACGCCAGGCACCGGGTCCAGGCGGTACTCCATACCCGGCATGATTTTGCCGACACTGCCGGAGCGGTTGTACATCGGCGTGTTGATGGAGATCACGGGCGCGGTTTCGGTCACGCCATAGCCTTCGAGGATGCGCAGGCCGAACTTTTCCATATAGGTCGCGCGCGTAGAAGCCTTGACCGGTTCCGCGCCGGCAAAGCAATAGCGCACTGAGCGGAAGTCGTAAGGGTGTGCCGTACGCGCATAGCCGCTGAGGAACGTATCGGTGCCGAAGATGATCGTCGCGTTCGATGCGTAGACCAACTCCGGCACCATGCGATAGTGCAGCGGGGAGGGATAGAAATAGACCGGCACGCCCGATATCAGCGGCAGCACCGTACCTGCTGTCATGCCGAACGAGTGGAAGATCGGCAGCACGTTGAAGACCTTGTCGCCCGAATGGAAGTCGATACGCGAGGCGGCCTGGGCGGCATTAGCCAGGATGTTGCGATGGGTGAGCACCACGCCCTTAGGCGTGCCTTCAGAACCTGAGGTGAACAGGATCACCGCCGGTTGGCCGGGCTTGCGGGCGACCCGGGGTGTATTTTTGCGCAATAGGCCGAGCAGCTTGTCCTTGAGGCCAATGGTGGCCCTCAGATCATCAAGCCACACAATATCGACCGAGCGGCCGAGTTCCTCGACCACGGCGCCAAGTTTCGCTTGTTCGACAAAGGCGCGTGAAGTCAGCACGGTGCGCACCTCGGCGGCCTTGCAAGCGGAGAGGATGTTGGCCGCACCGGCAGTGAAGTTCATCATCGCCGGAACCTTGCCGGCGGACATGACGCCGAGCAGCGTCGCACAGGCGCCGTTGGCATTGGGCAGCATGATGCCGAGCGTCTGCTGGCCGGCATAGAGGTTCTTGAATTTCTCGCCAAGCACGGCGGCGGCTGTCAGCAGCTTGCCGTAGCTCAGCGAACCGGTGACGGGGTCCTGCACGGCCAGTTGCTTCATGCCGCGTTCGCTCGCCGTCTGGATGATCTTCTCCAGCACAGTCTTGTCGATGTCCTGGGTGCGGAAGACGAGATCCGACATGACCTGGTAGAGGGCAGCACCCGCCGCTGCGCGGCGCTTCCGGCCCTTGAGGTCCGGCGGTACTTCAAGTTTGGCCGGTTCTAGTATCGTCACCCTGACCTTTGGGAACAGCTGGCGGCGCACATGCAGCGAACTCAGCCGCGAAAAATAGCTCTTCTCCAGGCCGTCGATGCGCACTGGCACGATCATCGAGCCGGTCTTGTCGGCCACCATGGCGCCACCGTCATAGACCTTCATTAGGCCGCCGGTCACGGTGATCCGGCCTTCGGGGAAGATGACAAGCGGATCGCCGCCTTGCACGGCCTTGATAAGCGTGCGGGTCGACATCGGCTTGGCCGGATTGAGCGGCAGGGCGCGCGCAAGTTTCATGAACGGCTTCATCCACCAGGCTTGGGCGATGGTGTAGTCGATGGCAAACACCGGCTCCTCATCCGTCAGCGTCAAAGCCAATGGGCCGTCGAGGAAACTGACATGGTTGAGCGCCAGGATGGGTGCCGGGCCGGCCGCCTTAAGGTTTTCCAGCCCCTCCACCTCCAGACGATGGAAGGCTCGGAACAGAATGGAAACGAAGTCGCGGAAGGCGTTGGTTGGCAGATATCTCAGCATCAGCCAGGCGGCGACCACGTTGAGTGCGGCGAGGCCGAACAGGATACCTCCAGTGGAGACGCCCACTGCTTGAATCGCGGCGACAAGTATGCCGCCCACCGTCATGAAGCCTGCATTGACGATGCTCACCGCGGCGACGACGCGAGCGCGGCTGGCTTCGGGCGCCCAGGCTTGTACGGCGGCGAAGGTTGGTACGACAAGAAAGGCGCTGGCAATAGCCATGCCGGCAAGGTCGATCGCAACATGGACCGTGTTTGGCCCGGCGAAGAATATTGCGAGCGTTTCGGCCCCGATCGAAGGCTGCATGCTCCAGATGATCCAGGCCAGGTCCAAGCCGAACAGTGCCATCAACGCAGTGCCAACCGGGGCTGGCAAGAGCACGATGCGGCCCTGCGACATCCATGCGGCTATGGCAGAGCCAATGGCGATCGACACGGCGAACACCGCGAGATAGGCGGTGACAGCGATTTCTCCGCCACCGAGCGAATCCTTGACCAGTGTAGGCAGGATCGAAAGGACAATGGCCCCGATCAGCCAGAACCACGACGTCATCAGTCCGGCGCGCCAGATCCGCTTGTCGGCACGCAAACCGTTCACCTGTCGCCAGGTCGAGCGAAAGATGTTTTTGTCGATGACTAGGTCGGGAGCCGCAGAACCGGTGGACGGGATGTAGCGGCTGACAAACCAACAGGCCACGGCAAGGACCATCATGATCGGCCCGAATACCGAGACCCCAATGCCATCGGCCGAGACGACGCCTCCGGCGATAGTGCCGCCGAGGATGGCGGCGAAGGTTGCCGATTCGATCCAGGCATTGGCGCGGGGCAATTCCTTGCGCTCGAGATGATCCGGCAGGATGCCGTACTTGATCGGTCCGAACAGTGCCGAGATGATGCCGAACATGAGCAACGCGATCATCAGCACCGGGATCGACGACAGGGTGATTCCAACGACAGCGACAGCCGCAGCGGCGATCTCGGTGAATTTCAGCCGACGGGCGATGAGCGCCTTGTCGAACCGGTCGGCGATCTCGCCACCAACGGCGGACAGGAGCAGGAAAGGAGCCATGAAGACGGCACCCGCCAGCGTCACCAGTGATGCAGCCTTGTCCGCCGCCAGGGTGAACAGAATAAGGAACACCAGCGTGTTCTTGAGGAAATTGTCGTTGAAGGCGGAAAGGAACTGCGTCCAGAAGAGAGGCGCAAAGCGCCGTGACCTCATCAGATGGCTAGTTGTATGGCCGTTCGTGGCGATTTCCATTGGGGCGGCTTCCATTGGGCAAGACCGTTGAAGATCGTGGCCGTATCGATCAGCGGTCTTGCGCGGTTTGAGCTTCTTGTAGTGGGAACCCGGTTACACTTCGTTACTGCGGCTCAAATCGATCAGCGGCTTTTGGGTTTGGGGTCTTCTAGCCGCTTCATGCGGCTCGCCTCTTCTGCGTCTCGCAGGGTCTTGGTGATGGTGATCGAGGTATGCACGAGCCTGATCGCCGCCATCGGGCAGAACCCCTTGGCGGCAAAGCTTGCTCCATGAAATTGATGGCGCCGTCATTATCGAAGCGGCGATGGCGAAATTGGCATGGTGAATGTTTGCAGGCGCTTGAACCCTTGGGAGCATAGCTGTTGAAGGTCATCGATATTATCTTTTGGTTTCAGGGTGAGGTTGCGCCGGCGTTTGTCTGTCTCCAGGCCGGATACAATCAAGCGGTCTTGCGACGGTCCGGACGAACGCAGCGTCAGCGCTGCTCCGCAGCAGCGGGCTGCAGACGGCGGTTGCCAGCCAGTTTGAGGCGCAGTTGCCGCAACCACTCGCCATCCTCTCCGAGCGGATCGCAGGACAGCTACGCGATTCTGAGCATTGCCAAATCGGCCTAATTTTCCACTGCCGAATGGACGATGAGACGCGTAAGCGAGTTTCCGGACCGGAAGCTATGCGTTGGGTTGCCCAAACGATGCAGAGGCGCTGCTGTGTTGGCGCGACTCGCTCGACCGCAGGTGCGGACGGCATAAGAATTTTGGAGAGGCCCGTGGTGACTGGGGATTGCGCCGGTATTGACGACGCGCGAAGACTGGGTCGATATCTGGGCGAAGGCAGCCCCTGCGACGCAGCTTCATACCGGAGAATGGAGGCCGCGCTGGGAGGTTGTTGCTTCGGCTACCAACTCAAAGTGATTGTCTGGGAGAGTTCGGCGATGTCGCCATAGATCATCGAACCTGTGACGAGAAAACATTTATCACCGAGGACTTCGAAGAGTGAGCTTGCCGCTGTACAAACCGGCAAGTTCTTCGAATTGGCATACGTGCCGAGGGTCGCGGTTTCGACCTTACGGTGGGTCGCCGTTTCGACCTTACGGTCCTTGGCTTCGGCACAGCCGACACTGATCGAGAGGATTGCGATAGCAATGAGAGTCGTCTTGCTCATATTTTGCCCCTGGAGCCAGCTCTTGTCGGGTAAGGCGCGCGATGCATCAAAGTAGCACCGGCCCACGATCGGCTTCATCCATCGATTGGAGGAAGCGGGCTCATCCATAATTAGCAATATCTTGAGTAAGGCGCCGAGCGCACCAGACTCATGGAACGGCGCGCGGAATTTCCATTCGTGACGAGGTGGCGATCCCGGCCGCGTTCGCAAACGGGTCACCCAGCACTGCGTAAACGTCTCGATTCCGAGCTATAGCTTTCCGCATTCGATCATCGATCATACCAAGGTGAAGAAGGGGCAGCAGATCGAGCTTACCGGAGAGATCACGCGCGTAGACGAGGAAGGCGGCAGGGTGACTATCGATCTGGGACCGCTGGTGACGATCGACATCGACAAGGTCAGGCTGGTCGAGAAGTACAGGACGCCAAAGCGCAAGAAGCCGCTGCGCGACATGGTGGATTAGCTCGCGGACCGCCGCTTATCCACGCGACATCGGTACCACTCAAACGAATGGCAATTTTCTGTCTGAATGCGTTTAGGGTCCATGCTCGGAGACCACGCATGGCTATCGCGCGGGAGACAGGTGACTCCCCGTTTCAAGGCTTCGAGATGATACGAGCACCGAAAAGTCAGTTCCTTAGACCAAAAGATCGGGCGATCTGCCAGCGGGTGGTCGACCAGGTAACCGCCGATGCCAAATGGTACAGCACCCCGATGGACGGTCAGATTCTGGCCTCGACCACGCTGAATCTCTTTCAATCAGGGGTCGTAAACGAAACGAATTTGCTGGCACATGTTCGCGCGCGCCGCCACGACTTCACTAAACTGACAGGCTAGATCCTTCGCCCTCCCAGTGCCAGTTGGACTTTGTAATGGAACGCGCAGCAGCGAGCACGTGTGGTTGATCGGCGCGTCTCGCGTCCATGGCCCGTTTTCCTGGCGCCGATCTTCCGCGATCTTGGCCCTCACCCGCATTGCTGAGGATTTCGTGAGGTGAATTGAGATCCGCCGACGGCGCCGATCCTCTGGAAGGATCAAGCCTGTTCCGCGGCTTTGCTCCGGAACAATGTCTTCTTCTGAAAGTTTTTCCTTAAATAGCAAAGGAGATTCGAAATGTCAGAAAGCCGGGAATGGTTTGTCCAATGGCTTAGAGACGCTCATGCCATGGAAGAGCAGGCAGAAACGATGTTGAACGGGCAGTTGAGCCGTATCGAGAATTATCCCGAACTGAGCGACCGGATCCGACAGCACCTCGACGAGACCAAGCAGCAGGCTGCCCGGCTGAAGACTTGTCTAGATCAGATGGACGAGGGTTCATCCATGATGAAGGATGCTGGCGGTAAGCTGACGGCGATGGCGCAATCGCTGAGCGGCGTCTTCGCTGGAGACGAGGTGATGAAAGGATCGCTCGCGAGCTACACGTTCGAGCACATGGAAATCGCCTCCTACACGATCCTGATTGCCGCCGCTCGATCGCTCGGCGAAACCGAGGTTCTTCGGGCTTGCGAAGAGAACCTGCAAGAGGAAGTCGCGATGGCGGATTGGCTGAAATCCCGTCTTCCCTCCACGACCGAGCAGTTCCTTGTGCGGGCCGAAGCCGACAGTGACAGCGCCAAGCGGTGAGCGGGTGGGACGCAGTCATCGTGAACTGGGTGATGGGGGATTCGTCCGCCAGCGCGTCCCCTTCGTGAAGGCTGGACGACGAACACGCCTGGCTGGCAGGCGGTTGTCGAGTTGCGCATTTCCAGAAATTGCTACGACGAGTGATGCTAACATTGCGGCGTCGTGACTTTTGAGTTGAAGCGTTCGTCTGCGCAAGCCTGGTCGAATACGCATTGGCAATAGCCAAGATCGGAAGGGCTAGTGCAGCGCTCGGCGAGATCAAGCTTGAGGGGGCGTGTTAAAACGTTCGAAACGAGGTCGCGATAGTGGAATGCCCGAGAACACTCCTCCCTGATCACTGAGCAGTGCGTGCGCAGGCACCGGCAGCGCCAAGCCGGATGGAAGAAAGTTCGTCCCGACAGCGGCAGGGCGCACCAGCGACGGGGAGAGGTTTCTGTCAGCGTTCCAGTCAGCCCAGCCCAACGAGGGAACTTACATGGCGCGACGCGGCGTATCTGATGCCTCCGACGGGGCGTTCGGCGACAATTCATGCATTCATGATGCTCAAATCTCGCGTGGAAGCTTGCCATGGTCATGCGTCGAGAAGCGGGCTCTGCCCTGCCTGACAGCTACGACACCGAGCGTCGGCCCCTTATTCACGGCACCCTCGCACAAGCACTCGCGCGGCTTCAGAAATGGTTCAAAAATCCGGCAAAAAGCCTGCCTCCGCAGGTCGATCTGGTCGAGGGATTGCGAGGCCGTCAGGTAGCGCTGGCCCAACACAACGCCTTCCGCAGTCATCGTGAACACCGCAGCCGGGGCGTTGGCGCTGGCCTCGCTTGTTGCGCAGGTTTCGCCATCGACCCGCACCTCGGACACCCGTCCGTGCACCCGAAACTCAAATGTCTCCCCCAGCCGTGCCCGTTCGGGCCGGAACCGTGGAAATGCGTTACGCCGACGTGACCTTGCCTTTCACGAGGCGGTCACCGCGCGGCGTCTTTTGGCGAAAGGCGTCGCGAAGTTGATACTCGCAAAATCGTCTAAATCGCGCTCGCGAACTGGTCGATGCAGCGACTAGAAGACGGCAGCTGCCGCCGTAGAAATGCGAGCAGTTTCAAATCGAAGGGTGGCCGATGGCGCTTGCTCCGCGGTGTCGACTCCATCAGGCTTTCAAGCTAGCGATCCTGGCGGTGTCTGCCTTCGAAACATCCGGCAATCTGGCGTTCACTTGACACCAAGGGCGTCCTTGAGTTCTGCCAATTTTTTCAAGCAGCCTTGCTCGTCGCCAGCTTGGGACATCTTGTGAGCTTCCGCCATTAGCTGGCTAGGATGTTCGGCATTCTGGGCGCTACGGTTGCCAATCACTTGCTCCTGATGAGGTGTGGTTGGCTTCACATTTCCCGCCGTTGATCCGGTGATTTCAGGATTACCCCCCTGCTGCTTGCCGGCCATGACCTCCTCTTGGTGCTTCGTCGCCGGGATGCCTGATTTATTTGGGCTCGCGCCCGTTTCGGCGGTGATGACGTTCGGCTCAAGCACTTTCAACTCTTGGCCGCAGTCGGCAAAGCCCGGCGACGCGAAAGCAAGGACGAGCGCCGACGCGCTTGCTATTCGTATAAACATGTGAACCTCCGATAGGCTTTTCCGTATGTCGAGGAAACGGCCACATATCCAAAGAGTTCCTGGCGGGGCCGGTCCATAACAAGGTAATGAGGATATATTCCATCGACCCTGATAGTGATCCCACAGGTGCTTTCGCATGTCGCCCTGAAGCCGCCCAGCACGGAGGTTAAACATACCGTTGGAAAATACCGCAACCATCTTTCATCTTGCCGCGTATGGTCCGATCATCTGCCGGTGCAAGTTTGAGGACATGCAATGAAGAAGGTCGCTGCTCTCCTGGTACTTTCCCTCGTTACCATGCTGCCCGCTGTGGCAGCCGCGCAGTCCTACGTGCCGGAGCTTGGGCCATCGCCGCCGCAGGATGCTATGCAGCTGTATCCCGGCGGTGTCGAGAAGGCGCTGGCCGCGCTGCCGGACATCGTCAAGAAAGTCAAGGAAGCATCCGACGTTCCCGGCTTCGCCGTGGCGGTGGTGCATGGCGGCAAAATGATCTTTGACGAGGGCTATGGCCTTCGCGACAACCGGGACGACACTTCTAAGGTCAGCAGCACCACCATTTTCCAGGTCGCCTCGGTGTCGAAGTCGATCTCGGCCACGGTGGCCGCGATCGCCATGACGAAGGACCACAGCTTCGACTGGGATACCCCGGTCGGCAAGGTCTGGGACGGCTTTCGCCTCAATCTCGACTATGTCTCGGGCAACGCCACCATCGGCGATTTCTTCGCCCATCGCTCGGGCCTGCCGATGGCGGCGGGCGACGAACTCGAGGATCTCGGCTTCCAGCGCAAGCAGATCGTCGGGAGCCTGTGGATGGTGCCCCTCGATCCCTTCCGCATCTCCTATCACTACGCCAATTTCGGCACGACGATCGGCGCCGAGGCAGTGGCCCACGCCGAGAAACAGCCTTGGGAGCTGCTGGCCAAGAGCCTGTTGTTCGATCCGCTCGGTATGCGCTCGAGCAGCTATCGGCACGAGGACTTCATTGCCGCCGGCAAGAACCGCGCCGTGCTGCATGCGCGCGTGGCGGAGAATGTGTTCGAGCCGCTCTATGACCGCGACCCCGACCAGCAGGCGCCGGCCGGCGGCGTCTCCTCCAGCGCCCAGGATCTTGCCAAGTGGATGATCCTGCTGCTTGGCGACGGCACCTATAGCGGCCAGCCCATGATCGATCCCAAGATCCTGCAGCCCGCCATCACATCGCAGAGCGTGACCTACCGCGGCGAGACGCCCGATACGCGGGCCAGCTCCTATGGCTATGGCTTCAATGTGGGGGTGAACGCCAATGGCCGCACCACCATGGGCCATTCCGGCGCCTTCCTGCTCGGCGCCGGCACCACCTTCCAGATCTTGCCCTCGGCCGATGTCGGCATCGTCGTGCTCACCAACGGCTCCCCCGTCGGCGCCGCCGAGGCGGTCGCCGCCAGCTTCATGGACATCGTGCAATATGGCCAGGTCACCCGCGACTGGTATCCCTACATCAAGCCGCGGTTCATGGCCTACTACAAGCCGGTGGGCGACCTCGCCGGCAAGGTCAAGCCGACGAACCCCGCCAAGGCGCGCAGTCCATCCTTCTACGAGGGCCAATATACGAGCAACTATTTCGACACCGCCACCGTGCGGGCCGATGGCGACAAGCTGATGCTCGAACTCGGCCCCAAGCCCATGCAGTTCACGCTCGAGCACTGGGACGGCGACACCTACGCCCTCACGCCCCGCGGAGAGAACGCGCCGACCGGCTCGCTGTCATCGGTGAAGTTCGTTGGTTCCCCCGGCGGCATTCGCGCGCGGGTGATGACGGTGGACTATCTCAATGAGAACGGGTTGGGGCATTTTCAGAGGTAGGGGTGGGGCGTCGGGTGCTCCATGCACCCTATGCCGTCGAAATGGCGAACCGGCCGTCTGCAAGGTGATGCCTGAGATGCGGATTTGTGTGACGGTTCGCTTCCGGGCGTGGAAATCAGCAAGCCGGCATTTGCTCGCGAGCTTCCGACGAGCTACGTCGGCTTTGGCCAGCCGCTGATCCGAAGCAGACCGACGGCTCCCGGTCGGTCGTTCCGTTGCTCCGGCTTAGTGGACGCTTCTGGCGCTACAGCCATCTTCGCCAAGCGATACGGATACGTGCTGCATCTTCACACCAACCCCACCCTGAATCCTCCAGAACCTGAGCCAGTCCTGGCGCGCCGAGAAGGGTCATAACACGCTTCGCCTGAAGTTTCGGTACCGCGCGATCGTAAATGGCAAGATTGGTCGCCTCGTTGAGGCGCGAGGGATAAATGATCCCGTCGGGCTCAGATGGGTGCTCGTGAAACGCCAGTGACCACCGGCGTGCCAGGTTCTGGCGCTGTGCCCGAACGACATCGGTCGGCACACCCATCCGAATGGGCATTGTCGCCTGTGAGGTGGACCAGGCGTAGGTCCGCTGTGGTCGTGATCTGCGCATAGCGCCGTCGGGTCAGTTCCACCTCCTCTATTGGAAGATCGGCAAGGATTGCTTCGCGGCGGTCGCGGAGCACGGTCTCGAGGAAGCACACCTTCAGAGAGTCACCGAGGTACAGAACGCCAAACCGGTTGGCATCAAGACGGCGTCGAGGATCGCTGAACCGGCTCGGCGACTTCCCGTACCCCAATGGATCAGGATAGGTGCTCCAGTAGATCCGGCCGAATGGCCGTCCGGCGATACGGTCTCGATTTCGAGCTTTGCGCGCCCGAAATCGGCTGGAGGTGGAACGCCGGGCACTCAGTCGAAATCGCCGCTGGCCATGCCTTCCGCTGCGGCCAACACCGAGGCATCGTCGCCTTGTTGAAGGGCTCGAAGGCCCGTCCGGCCATCGAGGACGCCATGGCGCGAAACCAGAAATCGATAGACGGCCCAGGCACTGTTGCCCAACATGGCATGCAGCGCCGGCAATGCGCCGAAGGGACGACCGTCCTTGTCGAGTTGCCAGACAGGAAAGCGGAAACCGCGTTTGGCGCCATCGATGCCGAGCACCTGCCCGCTCTGCCGCCTGGCGTTGACGGTCACCCGCGACGTGCCGAGCAGCTTGGCGAAGTCTTCAGCGCTCAGCATCTCCTCGCCGGCGACAATTTCGGCGACACGCTTGTGGCCACGCGCGCGCGCTTCGGCGAGAGCCGCCTCGAGTTCGGCATCGGGCATGCCTGTATCCTCGACGGGAAACACATCCGAAGCGATCGGTTGCTCTTCGACCGGCGTGATCGTCTGCGCATCGGCCGCCGGATCGACCTCTACCCGGAATGATACGCGGTGGCCGATCTTGCGGCTGCGTGCGATCGCTTCCTGATGGCGTTCGAGCAATACCTTCTTGAAGTCTGCCTGTGCCGGCAGCTTTGTGGTGAAGCTCAGGGCGGCGACTCCCGCATGCGATGCGGTCCCGCTATGATTGATGCGTTTTGGAGCGGCCATGATGAGAACCTCCTGCTGTCACCAATATGGTTACAGAACGAAAGTTCGTAAAGTTAGATAATTCCGTAAAGTTCGTGTGGTCGTTTCAGCCAGCTACATCACACGACGCCCCATGCCCGAAACCTTCCCCCTCCCTATGATCTCGCGCTGCCCAAGCTCGCCGACCAGATTGAGCGCCCCTGTTTTTGTTACCTTTAGCCGCTCCTGGATCATGCCTCCCGAGACAAGTGGCCGCGACAGCACGAGTTCGACCACGTCGGACAGTTTGGAGCTGGCGCGGCGATCGCGGAGTTTCGCTCCATCTGGCTTTTCGCCATCACCAGCCGGTCGTGCTCCTTCAGCCCCACGAGTGCGGCGTCATGGATCGCATCGAGGGAGGCCAGCAACCGGTCACTGCGATTGTGTGCTCGCCGACGCTCGCGCGGAATGTTTTTTGGCACCGAGATGCCGGCAGGCGAGATGGTTGGCGGCAAGACCTTCCTGCCGCAGCAGCGCACCCCGGGCGGCCAGCGCCAAAAAAACCGTCGCGGCTGAGCGCCCAGTCCGGTCGGTGACGTGGTTGCGATCCCGGCCGCGTTACGGAGGGGGGTCACCGACGACCGTATCAGCGATACACGCACTTCCTTAGCAGGCGGCCCAGCAGCTTGGGTTAGGGGGCCGCTGAGCCTGACCAGCGAGCCTTCGGGAATGCCCGACTGGCTGGTTAGTACATTAGATAAATATAATGTATTCGAACAATGTGAACGAAGTACTCGGCGGTAAGAAATTGACTGGCACGATTCACTTACCGCGCGCTTTTGCCTTGGGTTCTGGCGAGCTTTCGGACGGGTTTGCAGCCAATTTTGCAGATCGCCGATCTGTTACCCACAGGGACTTTTTCCTCGCCACCAAATCGTCACGATCGCCCTCAGGGGTCGCTCGGCTATGCATGGCAGCTATGGCGAAGTCGGCTCTGTTGGTTCGATAGTCTTCTTTTTGGACAGTCATCGTTTTCTCCCAGTTTCATAGCCCCTCTTTTGCCCTTGCGGGGAGATTAACTGCCTGTGCATTACGCGAGTCAATCGATGGAACGACCACTCCGCAGTCGCGAGGGCGGGAAGCAAGCCGACAATTTTAACGTTGGAGCGGCCTACAGAGTGCCGGCAACACAGCCGCCCTTTCGTCGGGCTGCGTTGATCGCGTCCATGTTGCCCTTCAGCTCGCCGATCTTGGCTTCACCTGCCTTGATGTCTGTGTTGTCCATCATGGCGATCGAGCACTGCCGCACCGCGACCCTTGGCGGTCACGTGGAGGCCTGCGAGGATGCGGCCAGTGGGTCCCAAGCCAGTCCGCACGATAACAGCGACGCATCGGGAAATTTGGCCAGGCCCTCAAGAATTGTGTCCGTCGCCTTCACCAGGCTCTCGGGCGTGAACTGCCCAAAAAAAGAAATTGGATCGAAGAAGAAGTCGTACTCTCCAAGATCCGGTGTGTCCTTTTCCCAGACCTTCGTCTTCGATTTCGATGCCAAGGCTGGTACCGCTTGCCCCGCCTGAGCGCGCGCCCGTCTTTGGACACCTCCGCCTTTGAATGGCTGTTATGGCGCGAGGCAGACAGCCGATTTGCACGCGATAGTACATCGCCGTCCTCTGCGAGTGCCAGGCAGCATGTTCGTTCGAGGTGTGACGCCCAAAAGCGGACGGCCCGCGGTCAGGCCAGCCGCTTGAATGGCGTTTCGGCCCAAAGCACAGGCTCCGTTATGCGGTAGAATTGTCGCGTCGCGATCAAGGCTGACGGGCTGACATCAACCATCAGACCGATGATCGTCATATCGCCATGTGCGAGCGCAGGCCCAAGCTGCTTCGGATTCCAGCCAATCGATGCGAGGCGGTCGAACCAGTACTCCTCGCACACGATTGTCAGATTGCTGATATGTCGCTGGATACAGAATTCCAAAATTCCGCAGTAGATCACGCCGGCTGCCTGGCAAGGCCGGCCGGGCTCACGAAGATCCCGCGCCACGAAGAACCTGGTCCATTCAAAGATATTGGGTCGGCGCGGAACGCCGCCCTCGGCGAGTTGCGGAAAGGTTTCGCTCATCAGATGGGGCCGAAGGCTCGGCACGAAACGGGATCCGGCAACGACGCCTCTTCCTGGCTGGATGCCGAGCAGATGAATCGCTTCTGGAGTATCGAACGCGTCGATCTCGCGACCGTCGGGACGGCTCAGGTCCTGCCATCCACGTTCATCGACATAGATTTCATGCCGCAGGCGGAAGTAGCTGTCGAGATCCCCTCGATAGGCAAAGCTGTTTGACGCGTCGACGACATGGACCTGAATCATTGCGGTTCCTCGAGATGGAACCCCATCCGACCACGCGACGATTGCCCGGGAAATACCCAGATCTGGGGATGGATCAAAGTTCGATTTCGTGCCTGCGAAACGCCTCGACGATCGCGTGCACGACGTTGGCGGTGCTGAGCTTCTGCTTGATGTTGCGCAGGTGGGTCGTCACAGTGTTTTCCGAGATGCCAAGTATGCGGGAAACCTCCCATGCGGTCTTTCCTCCCGCGACCCACTGCAGGATTTCACGCTCTCGTTGGGAAAGCTTTTGTCTCGGCCGCCTGCGCGAGTTATCAACGAGGCGTTCGGCAGCCGAATAGGCATGGCGCGCAAGGGCATGAATGGTGCAGCGCACCGTCGGCGCCAAATCAATTTCATTTCCGGCAACCGTTACACAGGCCGGATCGCCAAACGCGGGCTGGATCGGGATACAGATCCCGTCGCAAAGCCCAAACTCTTTCGCTTCATCCATCACCCTCCTGGCATTTCGGTCCGTCAAGCCATGATGGACGTCCCGCCAGAGGAAGGGCCCGATCGCGCCACGGCACACAGCAACACAAGGGTCATGGCGATAGTGTCCGGCAGCCATATAGCGATCGTACCATTCCTGCGGCCAACCGTTGACAAGGATGTGTCCATCCAGTGATCCGGTGTCCTGGCGTGGCAATTCGGTGACGAGACAGGCTGCGTAGCCGTGACATTCGATGCTCTTGCGCAGTTGCCGAATGATCTCGGGGGCGCTGGTTGCACGGTCAATCTGTGCGGTTGCTTCAAAGATTTGTATTAGCTGGTCCTGTAAGACGCCCCCGTGAACCGCCGCCATTGTAGGCCCTTTCAATGTACTGAGACAAAGAAAACAAAATAAATAACTTAGGTCCGACCGCAACGTCCGTCATGACTTTTGACTACTATAGTAGGTGGCACTAAAGGGCGCGTTCTGACTGCCTCGCCGCATGAGGCTGAGGTCTGTTTTTGCTCGCAATCTGAGGTTGCTTCGCCAGGGCACCGGCCTGTCGCAGGAGCAGCTCGCGGACCTTGCCGGCCTCGACCGCAACTATGTCGGCAAGCTCGAGCGGGAGGAAAACTCACCGACCGTCGACACGCTGGAGGTACTGGCGTTGGCATTGCAAGTTGACGTGGAGCAGCTCATCCGTCGAAACTCGCCGTGATGCGCTGGTCAGCAAGCCGCCGAGAGCATCAGGATTTTCCCTTGCGCCGCTCACGCGGCCCCACAGCACAATCACCAGCTGGGGCTCGGGCGTTTTTGCCGGGCCGTTTCGTCAGCTCCTCGATGTCGACGCTCAATGCGGTGGCAAGCTTTGCGAGCGACAGGAGTGTGGGATTGCGACGGCCGGCCTCGAGACCACTCAGATAGGCGCGCGTGAATCCTGAACGGAACGACAGTTCCTCTTGAGAGAGGGCCTGTGCGCGCCGAATCCTCTGTACGTTGAGGCCGACAACCAACCGTAGGTCCATGACGGCATGGTCGTCGCTGGGCACACTTTAGGACGACACACTATAATGAACATTCGTCATTGACAGGCGCGGCCATTGCTGCTTTTCTCATCATATTAAGGAACGCCATTCCGAAATAAGGAACGCCAGTGACAGGAAATCTTTCGTTGGAACGTGGGCTTGCGGTTCTCAATGTCCTCAAGGAAGCGGACGAAGCTGTCGGGGTGCGCGAACTCGCCCGCCGGCTTGAGCAGAGTGCTCCCGCCGTGCAGCGAATTCTGAATACCCTGGCAGAGCAGGGCTATGTCGAGCAGTCGCCAGACTCGCGACGCTACCGGCTGGGTCACTCCGTGCTGGCGCTGGCGCGGAAGGTCCTGGGCAGAGATCGCCTGGTTGGTTTGGCTGAAATCGAACTGCAGGCGCTGGCCGCCGAAGGGTGCTTCAACGCATTCCTCGGTATCAGGCGGGGCAACTGCGGAATTTATCTCCTGACCGTGCAGAGCAAGAGTCCGGTCGTCATTCGTTCTTCACCTGGCGAGACCTTCCCCTTGCATTCCACCGCGTTGGGCAAGGCGCTCCTGATGGAGCTGAGCGGCGAGGCGGTCATTGGGATTCTTGGCCGAGGTCCACTGGAGCAGGTTGCCGTACGCACAGTCACCGATCCGCACAAGCTCATTGCTCAAATCAGAGCGTCCGAGCCCATTGGTTACACAACATCCCTGGACGAGAACTTTACCGGGCTGATTGCGGTCGGCGCACCGCTTCGCGATGCATCAGGCACAATCATCGCGGCCATAAGTGCGGCCTACCCCCGGTCAGTGGGACCGCATGTGGAGATCGCTGAGATTGGAGAGGCAGTAATGGCGGCTGCGGCGCGCATTTCCACCGGCCTCGGCTTTCTGGAAGCAAAACAGGCTCGGGATTCCCATCATGCTGCTTAACGAAGCGCGCCTGAAACAATGCATGACGGCAGCCGGGCTTGACGCAATTATAGCGACTGCCCCGGAAAACGTGACCTATATGAGCGGCTTCTGGGCTCTGCCGCAATGGATCCGTCGCGGCCCGCAGGCTTATGTGGTGTGGCCGGCTCCTGACAAGGGCACGCCTGAAATCATCGCCAGCTCCAGCACGCTCGACCTCGTTGCCGATCAGGAACTGTGGGTAAGCAAGGTCCGGCGCTACGGCGACTTTTACGCCGATGTCGGTTCCTCGACGACCGTGGACCTCGCCAATGAACGGCACCTCCAGCTTCGAGACCTGCCGAGGCATGGCGATGCCATCGCGGCTTTGGTCGCCGCATTGGAAGAAGCTCAGCTCGGCCGTGGGCGGATCGGCATAGACGAGGCCGGGCTCGCACCAGGATACCAGGAAGCCCTCAGAGCCCATTTTCCCAATGCGTCGTTCCTACCAGCCACCGCATTGCTTCGCGAGGTTCGTGCCGTAAAAACGGCAGATGAAATCGAACGGCTCGGCCAAGTTGCCCAGATTGCCGAACGCTCCATTCAAGCAGCACTCGGCGTTGCTCAGGAAGGCGCCGCCGAAGCAGATCTGGCGCGCGCTTTTCATGTCAGGACGGTCGAGGAAGGCGCCCTGCCCGTACTGGGATGCATCGGCTTTGGCGAGCGCAGCGCGCTCATGAACGTCCAGCCGTCTGACCGCAGGTTGCGCGCTGGAGAAATCATCCGCTTCGACGTCGGTGGCCGGTTCCGGCACTACCGCGCCGACATTGCCCGCATCGCCACGCTGGGGGAGCCGCCGCCGCAGGCGCATCGACTTCAGCAAGCGCTGCTGCGCGGCGTTCAGCATGCCTGCGACATTATCCGTCCGGGCATGGCAGCAGCACAGCTCTTCGAGACGGTCGTGCGTGTGGTGAGGCGCGAAGGAATTGCCCGCTACGAGCGCGATCACGTCGGACATGGCATCGGCCTTGATGGTTATGATGCGCCGACGCTCTCGGCGCGCAGTACAGACATCCTTGAAGAAGGAATGGTGCTGTGCGTGGAGACCCCCTACTACGAAATCGGCCGCTGGGGACTCCAGGTGGAGGACATGGTGGTTGTTCGCGAGCGCGGAGTGGAGCGGCTGACGCAGACGCACGATGCAATCACGCGGGTGCCGTTATGAGCCGCGCGGCAGGGTTTTCCTGTATTCGATGCGGCGCCTTGTTCCGGATCGATACCAAAATCGACTCACGCGGCTGCCCGAAATGCTGTGCCGAAGCACCGGCCAATCTTAAGGTCGTCTACGATCCGTCCGGAGCTACATCGGCCGCTTCCGCAGTGGGTGCCGCCCTGCCCTCGCTCTGGCGCTATGCCGACATGCTTCCTTGTGGACTCAGCGATGCAATCTCCTTGGGCGAGGGCCTGACGCCGTTGCTGAGCGCCGAGAAGCTGGGAAAGCAGCTCGGCGTCCCCAAGCTGCTTATCAAGGACGAGGGCGCAAACCCTACCTGGTCCCACAAGGACCGCTTCTCGACGGTGGCGGTGTCGATGGCACGTTTGAGTGGCGCACGCGTGGTGGCGACTGCTTCGTCGGGGAACGCCGGGGCCTCACTTGCCGCCTATGCTGCACGGGCGGGCCTGAAATGCGTCGTTGTCACATTCTCAGGCACCGCCGGCGCAATGTTGGCGCAGATCCGCAAATACGGCGCAAGCGTCGTATCCCTGGCCGACAAGTCCCATCGCTGGCCATTGCTTGCCGCTGGTACCGAGCGCCTCGGATGGTTTGCAACATCACCGTTTCACAGCCCCGTGGTGGGCAGTCATCCTGTCGGGATCGAGGGCTACAAGACCCTGGCTTACGAAATCGTCGAACAAATGCACGGTGCAGTGCCGGACTGGTGCGCCTTGCCTGTTTGCTACGGGGACGCGCTTGCCGGGCTGTGGGCCGGATTCAAGGATCTTCTCAGCCAAGGCAAGATCGAGCGGTTGCCGAGACTCGTGGCGGCGGAAGTGCATGGATCTTTGGCCAGAGCCCTTGCCGGCGAGGGAGATCTGGTTGCCGAAGTCCCCGCAAGCTTCGACACGCTTGCCATCTCGATCGGCACCACACGAAGCACGTTTCAGGCGCTCAACGCCCTGCGTGAATCTGGCGGCACGGCAATGCCGGTCGGCAATATCGGCTTGATAGCGATGCAGCAGCAGCTTGCGGCCACCGAGGGTGTTTTTGCCGAGCTAGCCTCGGTGACGCCATTTGCAGCTATCGAATCCTTGAGGCGAGAAGGCACCATCGCGCGGTCGGACAGCGTCGTTGCCATCGTGACAGCGAGCGGCCTCAAGGATTTGGATCGTTCGACCGGTCCGAACAAAGCACAACCATCGTTTCAGTCAGTTGCCGAAGCGTGGGAATACGTTGCCGAGGGCCGTGACTATTTTACGCCCTCACTTGAACGGCGCGCGACCAAGATGTCCTGAAGAGAAGATAGAGGCGATCATGAACGGATGCGATTTTTTCTGATCGATTGATGATCTCGTCCACCATTGGACGGTATTGCGACTTTTCTAAAAGCTATCCAGGAGAGGCAAATTCAACTCGCTTAGCGAGCGGAATCTCGATTCAAACATGATGTAAGGGGAATGTTCATGCTTCGCAAAACGCTCATCGGCTGGCTCGCAGCCCTCAGTGTCGCAATGGCAACTCAGACGATGGCTGAGGAAACGCTCAGAGTCGGCGTCACGCCAACCGGAGTGCCGTTCACGTTTGTCGACACCGCAACCCAAAAGCCGACAGGCGCGATGGTCGATCTGGCAAGTGCGATTGCCGCGAGCCTTGGCACGACCGCCGATTTTCAAATAAACGCTTTTCCAGCCCTGATCCCGGCATTGACGACCGACAAAATCAATCTGATTTCCGCCAGCATGTTCATAACGGACAAACGAAAGCAGGTAATCGATTTCAGCACGCCGGTTTACGCCTATGGCGAGGCGATGTTTGTTGCTGCCGGCGATAGCAAAAACTACACGATCGAGGAACTCAGAGGTGCGACCGTCGGGGCGCAGATCGGCTCGACCTACGCTGATGCTCTGGAAGCGCTTGGCGTCTTCGGTCAAGTCAAGCTCTACGACTCAATCGCTGACATGATGCGCGATGTGGTTCTGGGCCGCATCAAGGCCGGTTTCGGTGACGCCCCGATCGTCGCATATCAGCTTTCAAAGAATCCCGGCCTGGGTGTTCGCCTCGTCGACGGCTATCAGCCGATGAAAAAAGGCGAGGTCGCGTTGGCAGTTGCCAAGGAAAATCCACTGCTTCTCGAAAAGGTGAATGCCTCCATCGCCAAGCTGAAGGAAAGCGGCGAATTAAGCCGAATATTTGCCAAATATGGCCTTTGAGGCCGACCCGCACTGACCTCGACAGAAGCGCCGGCTGGCAGGACCAAAGGATCGCATCGGAATGACCGGCTTTGACGGCCGGGGTACGTGCCAAGAGGAAGCCGGCCATGACCAAATTCATCGCGCATGCAACGGAATATCTGCCGCTTCTTCTTAACGGCGTTTGGCTGACCGTCATGATAACCCTTCTTGCGCTGTGTCTTGCGACGGCGCTCGGCCTTGTCTGGGCGCTGTTCAGGACATCGGGGATACGCTGTCTCGCCGTGCCGACGCGGCTCCTTGTCGACTTCGTGCGCGGCATACCATTGTTGGTGGTTCTCTTTTATATCTACTTCGTCGCGCCCGAGATCGGCATCAACCTGACTGCGCTCCAGGCTGGCACGATCGGGCTGGGGCTGGCGCACTCCTGCTATCTCGGGGAAACCTTCCGGGCTGGCATCGAGGCGGTCGATAAGGGTCAGGTCGAAGCGGCAAAATCGATCGGCATGAAGCGTCCGTTGATGATGCGCCGCGTCGTGCTGCCGCAGGCATTCAAGATCATCCTGCCGCCTTACGCCAACAATATGGTCATGCTGCTGAAGGACTCCTCGCTTGTCTCGGTGATTTCGGTTCAGGAGTTGACCATGCAGGGCAAGATGCTTGCGTCGTCCACATTCGACAACATGACAGTTTTTACCTTGGTGGCACTGCTTTACCTGTGCCTGACGGTTCCGCTGAACCTGTTTATGCGTAGAATCGAAAGCTATCTTGGGGCGGCGGGATGATCACCTTTGAAAACGTGCACAAGTCCTTCGGCTCCCACGAAGTCCTCAAGGGAATCAACGCCGAGATCGCCAAAGGACAGGTCGTATGTCTGATTGGGCCCTCGGGTTCCGGCAAATCGACGCTTCTGCGATGTGTGAACGGGCTTGAGACCTATCAGCGCGGTCGCATCAGTATCGACGGCACCGTGGTCGATGCCGCCTCGCCCCAGGTTCACGCCATCTGCACCCGCGTTTCCATGGTTTTCCAACGTTTCAACCTGTTTCCGCACCGCACAGCCCTGGAAAATGTCATGGAAGGGCCGCTCTACGTGCTGAAGGAAAATAGGAACCAGGTCCGGGAGCGGGCCACGGCATTGCTCAATCGCGTCGGGTTGGCCGACAAGACGAATGCCTATCCCGCGTCATTGTCGGGGGGTCAACAGCAGCGCGTGGCCATCGCCCGTGCCCTGGCGATGCGCCCACAGGCCATTCTTTTCGACGAGCCCACCTCCGCACTTGACCCGGAAACGGTCGGCGAGGTCCTGCAGGTCATGCGCGCGCTCGCATACGAGAACATGACCATGCTCGTGGTTACGCACGAAATTCAGTTCGCCCGCGAGGTTTCCGACAGCGTCCTCTTTCTCGACGGCGGCCGGATCGTTGAGCAAGGTCCGGCCAAGGAACTGCTTCGAAATCCGAGACACGAACGCACTAAGGACTTTCTTCATCGGGTTATGCACCCCGTCTGAGTGTTGGCCAGCGCTGCCTTGTCGCGTCAAGGCTCCGAATTCAGACCTGTCGCTCCGCAGGGGACGGGCCCTCAAACTCTGCGAGAACGCCGCTTAGAGTTCTACGGTCCCAAGGAAATCTGGTCCAGGCCGTCTCCTCGGCCGGATGAATTCGCTTGAGAACCGTTGGGTCAAGTGGAATTGAAATTGGCCAGTCCTTCAAGCCGGCGAGCCAATCCGGGTTATAGACTGTGTCGGAATGACGATGCCCTTCATCTGGCATTATCACGACGGTCGAGGCTTCGGGATTTTGCTTGGCGAACCATGCGCCGACCAGGGCTGCGGCGCCGCTGGTCGGCCCCATGAACAGCCCGTGATCGCGAAACAGCCCATGCGCCATGGCGTAAGCTGGTAATGCGCCCACCCAATGAATATCGTCGATCATCTCATGTCGAACATTGTCCGGCAAAACACTGTTGCCAAGCCCGCGCAGCAGGCGCCTTCCGACAGGCTGGCCGAAGAGCATGCTTCTGTGAGTATCGACAGCAATCATCCTGAGATCTGGAAAGAGCTCACGAAGGAAGCCTCCGGTTCCACACAGCGATCCACCTGTCCCCACGCAGCCGACGAGGCAGTCGACGCGGCCGATTGAACGAACAACGAGATCCGCCAGGCGCGCGTAGGCAAGGCGGTTGTCCGGACTGTCGTACTGTCGTGGCCAATACGTGTCCGGGTTATCTTGCAAGGTCTTCTGAAGGTACTCGAGCCGACCACGCTGATTGCCGTCTCCCTGAGGATCATCGATGGCCATCACTTTGGCACCGAGCTGTTCCAGCCGTCTCTTGAGTTTCAGGTCGATGAGGCTGGAGGCCGTGACGAGCGTAAGCCCATAGCCACGGGCGGCAGCCAGCATGGCGATGGCCAGGCCGAACGTGCCCGACGTCGTTTCGATGATGTGACCTTCCCGCCTGAGGCGCCCTGACGCTTCCGCCTGATCGACCATGAATCGGGCGGGCATCAGCTTCATAAGGGAAAAGCAGGCGGCGTTGAGGTTAGGTGCGAGTTGGGCAAAACGCGGCGTCTCGTAGGCGCGTAAATAGTCTTGCGCCGCGCTCACTGGATTAGCCTCGTTTCGCCATTAAGGGCAAACGTATGGACGCCTTGGAGACCTGTGCCGCTCACCTGCCTTGCGAGCTCAGCAGCGCGCATGGCCGCCCTGGGCGCAGTCGCATCCAGAAGGATGCCAATCAACGTGCCACTGTGGGCCACCTGCACACCGCACGCGTCATGCGCCCGCGCTATATCCAAAACGGTGTTGAAGGATGCCTTCGGCAGGTGCTTCTGACTGATACTGGCGCTGATGGTTGCGACACGTCCAAGCAAGCGGGGATCTTGTTGCCGGATTGAGCGATACGCCAATCCGCGCAGAACACGGAACAGCCCGATTTCCTCACTATCATAGCGTGCTCGTCGCATGCCTAGCGTGTCGATGGGCCGGGCATTGCCGTCCCTGAAACCCACCACGAGAAAGGGCGGGAACTCGCCTCCGAAATGTTCGATTGTACGGCCTTCCCGGTGAGCGAAGAGGAGAGCTTGATCGCAGTAAGCGATGGGGTCGCTTGCGGTTTCCGCGGCAACGGCCAGTCGCGCAACAGTTGACTGGCGCAGCGTGACGCGCGCCGAAGCCGCGACCGCGCGGATCGAGGCAATGACGTCTGCCGTGGAGGAACCGTAGCCGTGCCCTACCGGGATAGAGCTTTCGATCGTCAATTCTCCCCCTCTTCCAGCTACCCCGACATGCTCGAGCGTGAGGGCCGCCGCGCGCGCCGCTTTGATCCGGTTTGCGGGTCGCGGCCGAATGCCATCTTGTTCATCCGGCCAGAAGGTCGCTAGCGACCCTTGCGACGTCAGCGGGAGCGTGACGAGTCCGCGACAAAGCCGTCCGTTGTCCGCTTCAAAGACGCCTTGGAGGAATTCCCCGTGGTGGGCGTGTGCCCGACCGACTCCTACCACCAGAGGCCATGCGACAGTCTCGTTTTTGATGTTGCTCGAATGTGTCTGCTGGCCGGATCTCGGTGTGCTTGTCTGTGTCACCGCATCATCTCCTCAGCATGGCATTGGGCGATGATGCGTGCGACTGACCCGTGCTGTCACTCGCCAAATCTTGGTAGTGCCATTGGCAAGCACATCATGCAAAGATACGGACAAGATTGCCCCACCAATTGGAGCCTCCAATACTGGAGTAGACACAGCCGCACTCGTTTCGGGAACGGTTGGCCTTGCGGCCAACCATTCCGAAACGAGTGCGGCCATGCACGGTGTTTTCAGTATTGCTCTTGTAAGGAGGGTTGGATTGCTCAGCCTGAGTCAATACTGAGATCTGGCGATAGCCCACAGCGGCCTCACCCAGGCGTCGGCGCTTTTAGCTCCTTGCCTCTGCGCGTCTTGCCCGCTAGGCTGCGGGTGTCCTTGCAAAACTGGAACTATACTCCATAATTGCAAGGATGATTGAACGTCGCATCAGCACTGAACTGACCGAGATGCTGGACAGCATGCCCGCTGTGGTGACCTTGCCCAGATCTGCCAGAATAGCGTCCATCGGCGTGCTGGCGAGCTCGGGCCAAAGCGGCACGAGTTGATTGCATTCACATAAGCGGCGTGATGACGGTCGTGATGGATCATCGATCGCCATTGCAGACCATACCCTACTCCAGACCCTACTCCAGTGACGTTGCCCCCAGTTTCTATCCAGTTTTGAGTTCGTTTCCGGCGTGGGTTGTGCCCTGCTGGGCGGGTGAAGCGACGGGCGCTGGCGCGGAGCCTTTGG